>NZ_AJQE01000169.1 GCF_000261685.1 Bradyrhizobium genomosp. I (2014)
GAGGGTGGCGGCGTCCGCGGAACGCCGCCGCAAACATCGCGCCCTGCTCGCTCGTCTGCACGATCCTGACCATCACATCTCGCTCCGGTGGATAAATGCTGAAGCGGTAATGCGTCTCCATCGCCATGAACGGCGAAACGTAAAATTCCTTCGCCTGGCTCTGCCGTATTGTGCAGCCCGGTCGCGCATCCTGCACGGGCAGGATGTAGGAATGCATGTCCCCGAAGGTGTTGCGGACCTCGTAGATCAACAGTGCGAGATCGCCGGACGCGTCGTAACAGAAATAGACGGAAAGCGGGTTGAACACGTAGCCCAGGACTCTGGGATAGCAGAGAAGGAGAACGCGACCGCCCGAGAGCTCGACGCCGCGCTCCGCCGCCAGTCGTCGGGCGTACTGGCTCAGGCACCTGCCTTTGCTGTCGCCGTGATCGCACTCGTGGAAGCTGAAGGGGGCTGCTCGGTTGATACCGAACAGCCAGGACTGGCGATCCGCTTCGTTCAAACGATCCAGGTCGATCAATAGGCTCATCACGCGATAGGTGAACCGGTGTTGCACGGGCCGCCACCTCGCGTGCATCACTTTTCCCCAGTAGAGCGCGGCCGGCGCTGTCGCATTCTCCGCTTCGGCAGTTTTCGTGCGGGCCATCGTGCTACTCGGCTGCCTGGACCAGGAACGAGTCCGGCCGCCGCCACGGAACTTCGCAGCCAAGCGCGTCGGCAACGGAGATGCCGGCCTGCAAGCCATCCTCGTGAAAGCCATAGCCGGTCCAGGCTCCGCAGAACCAGGTCCGGCGGCGCCCTTGAATTGCGGGGAGCCGTCGCTGCGCCGCGAACGCTGCCAGGTCGTATTGCGGATGGGCGAAGCTGAATTTTCCAAACGTCAGATGGGCCGCCGGCTCGAAAGGAGGGTTGAGACTGACGAACAATGGCTTGCAGTCGTCTATGCCCTGCAGCCGATTCATCCAATAGGTCACCGCAACGTCGTTCTGGACGGGCGTTTGTCGCGGCCATTGCAGGAAGTTCCAGGATGCCCATGCCTGGCGGCGCCTGGGCATGAGATTCCGATCGCGGTGCAGATAGACGGTGTTGGGGGCATATCTGATCGCGCCGAGAACGGAGCGCTCCTGGGCGTCGGCATCCGACAGCGCCGCCAAGGCCTGATCGCTGTGACAGGCCATCACGACGGCATCGTAAGTCTCCGCACCACCATGACTGTCGCGGATCGTCACGCCATGCTCCGCTCGATGGATCGACGTCACTGCACAGCCTAGCCGAATGTTGTCCTTGAATATGGCGGTGAGCTTGTCGACATAGCGCCGGCTGCCACCCTCCACGGTCCGCCAGCGCGGCCGGTCCAGGTGCAGGAGCCGGTGGTTGTCGAAGAAGGCGACGAAGTTCTCCGCTGGGAAAGACAGAATGTCGGCCGACGAGGACGACCAGATGGCCGCCCCCATCGGTCCAAGATAATCGGAGAAAAGGCGCGGCCCGAACGATTCCTTGCGCAGATACTCGCCGAGCGTCAGGTTGTGCAGCCGGCCGGCGCGCAAGTCCGCCGCGCTCTGCCTGTTGAATCGCAGGACCTCGGCCAGCATGCGAAGATAGGATGGCGATGAGAGGTTGCGCGGTTGTGCAAACAGGCCACAAACAGTCTGCAGAAAGGTCTCGCCGCCTCCCCGCCATTCGAACCGGCCATGATCGGCGGACATGGCGAAGCTCATGCAAGTCTCGACGGTCCTCACGCCCAGCTGCGCGAACAGCGCGGTCAGTTGTGGATAATTCGCCTCGTTGAACACGATGAAGCCGACATCGACGTCAACGGCCACGCCATCATAGTCGACGCGAACGGTATGGCTATGTCCGCCCGGGCGCAGCTCGCGCTCGTACACCGTCACGGCATGGCGTTTCGACAGCAGCCACGCGGCAGCATTGCCGGCAATTCCGGTCCCGATCACGGCCAAACGCATTCTCTGTCGCCCCCACTGGATACCGTCAATACGGTGCTCGATACGGTCGCTGCGCAAGGAAACGTTCGGCGAGATGGCGCGGATCACCTTGCGGACCATCGGCCGACCCGCCGCCGAGCGCGAAACCGGCCCCTGCAGTCGACGTATCGAGGAGAGGGCAATTCTGGTGAGGGCATGGTTTTGGTGCATGTTCAGGCAATAGGCGGTATTGCGCTGGCCCTTTGTCTCCTGATGGGACTGGCCTGGGTCGTTCAGCAGCGTACGGGAAACTCCGGATGGGTTGATGCAATCTGGTCCTACGCGACCGGCCTCGTTGGCGCGGTCGCCGCTCTGTGGCCTCTCGCCGACGACACGCCGGCACGGCGGGTGCTCGTTGCAGGGCTCGTGCTGCTTTGGTCGGTGCGACTCGGCACGCACATTGCGCGCCGGGCCGCGGCAGGCATCGACGATCCGCGGTATGCGAGCTATGCGCGTCAATGGGGGGCTGCGGCCCCCCGCCGGATGTTCTTTTTCCTGCAATCGCAGGCGCTGGTCTCGGTGCCGCTGCCATTCGCCGTCTTCCTCGCGGCGCACGCTTCCGAGCCCGGATTGCGACTGCAGGACTACGCCGGAGCCGTCATCATTCTGGCAGCCGTCGCAGGCGAGGCATTGGCGGACCGGCAATTGCGCCGGTTCAAGCTCTGCCCATCCAACGCCGGGCTCGTCTGCGATGCCGGCCTTTGGCGGTGGTCGCGTCATCCGAACTATTTCTTCGAATGGCTGGGGTGGTGGGCTTACCCGGTCATCGCGCTGCCGCCCGGATATGCGTGGGGGTGGGCCAGCTTGGCAGCGCCGGCAATCATGTACTGGATACTCGTGCATGTGACGGGGATACCCCCGCTCGAGGAGCAGATGCTGCAATCGCGCGGCGACCGCTATCGGGAGTATCAGGCACGAACCAATGCATTCTTCCCATTGCCGCCGAAACACGCACATTGATGGCCGGTGGTTGTTGACTGCACGCAAGCGGGCGCGAGTGCGCGGATATGATCCGGCGTGGCTCGCCGTTCGTTAATCCGGTGCCGGGTTCGAGAAGCCGGGCAGATGCAATCGGACGGGAATGCGGACATGAATCTTCTCTTTACCTATCTTTCGGTGGCCTTGACCTTCGTTGCAATCGACATGGTCTGGCTCAAGATCATGGTCGAACGGCTTTACCGGCCGGTGCTGGGCGACATGTTGCGCGGCGAGCCCAATCTGGCGGCCGCTGCAGCATTTTACTTGCTGTATCCCATCGGTTTGATCTGGTTCGCGGTGCTGCCCGCGCAGCAAGACGGGAGTGCGCTACGCGCCTTCACGTCCGGCCTGATGCTCGGCTGCTTCAGCTATGCGACCTATGATCTCACCAATCAGGCGACCCTTCGGAATTGGTCGACCGGGCTGACACTTGCGGACGTTTTCTGGGGATCGTTTCTCGCCGGTGTCAGTGCCTGGATCGGATTTCTCGTCGCTCGAAAACTGGCACACTGAGCCGAGAACAAGCGTGCCAGGCTGAGTTAGATATCTCTTCGCCGTCCGGTCAGGTCGAACGTCTCCCTGGTTTCCGCGATCCTGTCGGACAAGGATCGGAATGCACTTTGAGCCTGCAGCTTCGTATCTTCGTCGAGCAAGAGGCTCGCGAGGTCGACGAGTTGATCGCTCATGCGCTCCATGGCGGCAAGCAGCTGATCGAGGCAGGCTCCGGGATCGTCGGCTCCGACACGTTCGACGTCGATCGACAGCGCTTCGAGCCGTGCGATCGAAGAGACGAGCCGGTCCCCGCACTCTTGCTTGGGAAACGCGATGATCTCTGCAGCCATGCGCGTTCTCCGGCTTCAGGCCGCCGCCGATGCCGCAATGCAATCCTTGCGCATCGCCAGAATGGTTCGATGCAGCCAGGTCTTGATGGTCCCGACCGGCACACCGAAGCGCCGTGACAGGCTGGCGCGGCTCTCGCCTTCGAGATAAGCGAGAGCCACCAGCCTGCGGCGATCGTCCGGCAAACGAGCCAATGCTCTGCGCGCAATCGGCTCGGCACTGGCGTAGTCGAAATCCTCGATCGATGACGCGCCGGCTCCCGCCGAAACCAAGAGCGCTTCGTCCAGTTCGTAGGTTGGCTGCCTTCTGGCCCGGTGATGATCAATTGCGGCATTCCGGACGACCGCGGACATCCAGGCCATCGCCGGGGCGCGTCCGGCATCGAACCGGTCGGCGTTGCGCCAGATCTTCAGAAAGGTTTCCTGGAGGATGTCGTCGACGTCGTGAGGCGAGGCTCCAACGGCCAGCGCTATCCTGCGTAGCCGATCTCGTGTCAGCGTATGGAGCTCTGCGAAGGCACGTGTCTCGCCTGCGGAAACGCGCGCCAGGAGCTCTGGCAGCCTCTCGCTCGGCCCCTGACTCGCCAGGCTTGAACCGGCCATGTCCGTGTCTCCCTTGCGTTTGTTTCGAAACGCTCCGGGCGCATGTCTGGATCACCCCCGGGAGAAGGACTTGAGAAAATCAAAGTCGCACGAACGGCCCGATCAGTCGGCCGAGAAAACCGTTCATGCGCAGATCGCCGGTCATTGCGACCAGGCAGACGCATGGGCCTTCGTCCCCGACGATGGGACGATGCTCGATCTCGTCATCACCGTAATCGAAATCACCAGGGCCAAAGCGTCCGCCCTCGTGGCTGAAGCTGCCCTCGAGGACGAGGGTCAGTTCGGTGCCGGTGTGCGTGTGTTCAAGCATGCGCGAGCCTGGCGCGGACCGAAGCAGAAAGGCGCGCGCCTTGCCCGAACCGGAAAGCTCGATCGGCCGCATGCTCAGACCCGGTGCGATGCGCCGGCGCTTGCCGATGCGATACTTTCGCAGTGCCGGCGGAAGACCATGATTGGCGTCGGACGTGAGGGGCGGCGCCGCTTCGCCTTCCGGAGAGCTGTCAATTCGCGACATGACGCGGTCGAACGCATCTGGTGCGATCGGCACCGGCTCGACATCCTCCAGCGCTGCTCCCGCAAGCTGCTCGATGGCCCGCACAAAACGGGCGCACCGGGTGCATCCTGCCACATGAACTCCTACGACCAGCTGATAGGCCTCTTCCAGCTTGCCGGCCGCGAAATCGGCCAGAAGATCTTCAGGCGGGTGGTGGCTGATCGTCATGCTTCTTCGTCCAATATGTCTCTCAACCGGTTCATCGCCAGCCTGATCCGCGACTTGACCGTTCCGAGCGGAATACCGAGCAGGCTCGCGATTTCAGGATGCGCCCTCTCCTCGATGAACGACAGCCTCACCACCATGGATTGCTCTGTGGAGAGTTGCTCGATGGCCGACTCGATCCGTGCGGCATCCTGCACCCGCGAAATGATGGCATCTGCCGATTCGGCTGGGTCCGGTGCATCTGGCAGCTCGGAATCGGTATGCAGACGGTTTGCCCGCGCTCTGCGACGGAATAAATCGATCCGCAGGTTGCGCGCGATCGTGAATATCCAGGCCGCCGCGCCCGCCGTCGCAGGATCGAAAAGGCTCGCCTTCCGCCACACGGCGATCATCGCATTTTGGGCGATCTCCTCCGCCTCGTCGGAGCTGCACCCGGCTTTCTGCATCAGGCCCTTGATGCGAGGCGCGAAATGCTCGAATAGCCGCTTGAAGGCGGCCCGGTCACCGTGAGAGGCGACGCGTCCGATCAAATCAGCCCAGTCCACCTTTGCCTTCGGCCCTTTGCTCGCACCAATCGACAGCCGCGCCTCACCCCGCCGGGGCACGCGAGCTTCAGCCCGGATTGGCACATCTATAGCCCGGATAGCAGCGATCATAGCGCCTCGACAAGCGATCTCCGAGGCTGAGAACGAGGGGGAACAGGCCCCGGATCACTGTGCAGTGCCCGATTGTTGGTTCCAACCGGCATGCCTGCACCCGGCCATTCCTGGCACTCTGCTTGCTCAGTCAGGACCCAAGCCAAGGTCTCGGCGAAGAGGCCGTATCAGGTTGAGGCAAGCGATGCAGAAAGTGTCCCGTTCTGGTGCTGCCGGTGAACTCCGGCTCGATGCGTTGATCGCCGATTTGTGGTGGCGCGTTCGACTCCTAAACACCGACATCCTCGAGGAGGAGACGCGGGCCGGGGTGTCTGACGTGCAGCAGCCGACATATCCGCTGCTCGCGCTCAACCTTCGCGCGCGACGCGACAACCTGGTGTCGACGATCGGCGTGCTCGAGCAGCGGGCGAGATCAACGTCGGAAGCGGCTTGAGAGCGGTCTCCGGGCCGGCGGCTGTGCCACGCCGCGCGGCGGGGGCGCAACGAGCATCGTCGCATGGCTCGAATGCCTCCAGCGCTTGTCGGGGGCATGAGTTGAGTTCCCGCCACGCCTGCCTGTGATATTGCTGGTCTCGGCAATCCCCGCGAGGCCTCCATGCTCCCGATTCCCGCCGACATCTTCACCGAGCCCGAGGACGTCTCGTCCGACGGCCTCGCCAATCTCGGCCCGCTCCGCGCCCTCGCCGGCACGTGGCAGGCGGACAAGGGCATCGACATCAATCCGAAGGCGGAAGGGCCGGAGCGGCGGACCTTCATCGAGCGCATCCGCATGGACCCGATCGACCCGCAGGCCAATGGGCCGCAGCTGCTGTACGGGCTGCGCTACCACATCCACATCAACACGCCCGAGGAAGACATCACCTTCCACGACCAGGTCGGTTACTGGCTGTGGGAGCCCGCGACCGGGCTGATCATGCAGACACTGGCGATCCCCCGCGGACAGGTGCTGCTGGCCTCGGGCAAGGGCGGGCCGGATGACAGGACGATCACGGTCACCGCGAAGCGCGGCGACACTGCTTACGGGATCTGCTCGACTGATTTCCTGGAACGAGCCTTCCGCACCGATGCTTACCGCTGCGACATCACCTTCAACGACGACGGCAGCTGGACCTATCTGATCCAGACCGCGTTGTTCGTGCGCGGCGCGCCGACCAATCATCGCGATACCAACACGCTCCAGCTGGTTGCGCCGCCAAGGCTCAATCCGTTGGCGGTGATCGTCAACGGTCGCGCCGGGCGCGGATCCGCGGCCTGAGTGCTACCCGGAGGATTGCATGAAACCGTATGTCATCTGTCTGATGCACTCCAGCCTCGACGGTCGCACGCATCCCAGCCGCTGGCGCCCGAAGGGCGCAGGGACAGATTGGTTCGAGAAGATCCATGACGAGCTCGGCGGCGATGCCTGGGTGATCGGCCGCGTCACCGGTTCGGAGTTCGCCAAGGGCAAGCCCTATCCCGCGACGGACGCAACGTTCCCGCGCGAAAACTGGTTTGCGCGGCGCGATGCGAAAACCTTTGGCGTCGTGCTCGATGCACAGGGCAAGATTGGCTGGGGGCGCGCGGACATCGGCGGCGACCCCATCGTCGTCGTGCTGACCGAGCGCGTACCTGATTCGCATCTCGCCGGCCTGCGCGGCGAAGGCGTGTCCTACATCTTTGCCGGCAAATCCGAGATCGACCTCGCGCTGGCGCTGGACATTCTCGCCCGCGAGCTGGGTGTAAAGCGTCTGCTGGTGGAGGGCGGCGGCATCGCCAACGGCGCGTTCCTGCGCGCCGGTCTCATCGACGAATTCAACCTGATCCTCAGCCCCGCAGTCGACGGCGCAAAAGGCGCACCCTTCGTGTTCGACTCGACAGAGGCGGACAGCGAGCGGCGCGCGCCGATCACCGCGATGACGCTGGAGAGCACGCGCGAGCTCGGCGGCGGCGTCCTGCTGCTGCGATACCTGATCAAGAACGATCCGCAAGCCGCGAGCCGGTAAAGCGCGGCCATGTCCGACACCTCCGAGCACATCGTCATTGTCGGCGCCGGCGCGGCCGGCCTGATGGCGGCGCGCGAGCTGGCGCGTGCCGGCCGGAAGGTGACGATCCTGGAGGCGCGCGAGCGCTGTGGCGGCCGCATTCATCCGCTGCCGGCCTCGGAGTTCGGCTATCCCGCCGATGGCGGCGCCGAATTCGTTCATGGCGAGGCGCCGGTCACGCGCGGCCTGCTGCGCGAGGCCGGGCTGTCGCTTCAGGAGATCGAAGGCGAGCAGTGGAGCTTCGACGGGACGAAGCTCGCGCGCGAGGAGCGCCACGATCCCCATGAAGCGCAGCTTCAAGCCATCCTGCGCGACTTGAAGAATGACCTCACCGTCGCCGACTTCCTGCGCCGGCATTTTGCCGGGAGTGACTATGCGCCGATGCGCCGTTCGATCGAGCGAATGGTCGAGGGGTATGACGCGGCCGATCCTGAGCGCGCGTCCACGCTGGCGTTGCGCGCGGAATGGATGGATGGCGGGCACGCCCCGCAGGCGCGCATCGATGGCGGATACGGCGCGATGATCGACGTGCTGGCCGCCGACTGCCGCAGGCACGGCGCCACCATCCGCCTCGGCAGCGTCGTGTCGGCCATTGCGGAGGAGGGCGGCGCGGTGACCGTTCGCTGCGCCGGCGGCGATGTTCACGCCTGCGATCGCGTGATCCTCACGGTGCCGCTTCCGCTGCTGCGCGAGATCGCGTTGCCGGCGGCGGCGCGCGCGAGGCTTGCTGCCGCCGACGACATCGGCTTCGGCAACGTCATCAAGATACTGCTGCGCTTCGCGCGGCCATGGTGGCGCGCGCGCAAGGAAAATCTCGCGGACATGACTTTCCTCTTGTCCGACCAGGCGATCCCGGTGTGGTGGACGCGCTATCCGGACCAGCATCCCGTGCTCACGGGCTGGTTCGGCGGCCCGCGCACGATCGAGCTGGAAGGCCTCGATCCGCAAGGATTGATCGATGCCGGGCTCGACTCGCTCGCCGCCGTCTTCGGCCTGGCGCGCGACGACATCGCGCGCGAATTGGTGGCGGCGGCTGCGACCAACTGGGCGCATGATCGCTTCGCCCGCGGCGCCTATTCGTGGGCGACGCCACGGACGCGCGAGGCACAAGCGATCCTCGCACGTGCCGACGGCCGGGTGCTCTTTTCCGGGGAAGCTCTCTATCGCGGACGTGACATGGGCACGGTCGAGGCGGCGCTCGCGAGCGGCCTGGAGACGGCGGGGACGATCCTGCGCGAATGACAAAAGAGGCCCGCATCTCTGCGGGCCTCTCGTCCTGTGTCCTACCAGCGTCCGCTGCCGAAGCTGAACGTCACGCCGGGACCGCCGCCGTAATAGCCGTACGGTCCGCCGCCGTAATAGCCGTGGTGCCTGGGGTAGTAGCCGTAGCCCCGGTAGTGCGGACGATAATAGCCGTGGTGATGATGGCGCCAGCGATGGTGATGGCGCTGGCCGTGATGGTGATGCCGGTGCTGCGCGCTGATGTCGGTCGAATGGCCGGCTGGCGTGTTCGGCTTCGCGCTTGAATTGCCGGCCGCGTTGGCTGCCGATCCGCCGGCAAACGCCGCAGCACCGAGGGCGATCGCGGCAATCAGATACTTCATGTCGTCACTCCAGTTGAATGTCGTGCGACAACACATGGGAGCCGGCTGGGTTCCGGCCAGTGCGGGCGTCGAAACGACGCAGCGTGCGACGTGCGATCTCGCGCGAATGATCGTATGTCGTGAGGTGTATCGTCGCATCGCCGGCGCTCATCGCGCCGCCGCCATCACTTCGCCGCGAATGATGCGATGACCTCGTCTGCAGTGACGATTCGCGCGAATTCGCCATTGAGATTCGACAGCGTCATGGCGTGGATCTCCTCGGCGGAATGCGCCTCGCCGTCGGGCCCGACGCGGTCGAACGTCCAGGTCGCATCGCGCACCAGGCGCGCATCGAAGCCGAGATTGCCGGCCATCCGCGTCGTCGTCTCGACGCAATGATTTGTGGTGGCGCCGCAGATGACGAGCGTGTCGATGTTGCCTGCGCGCAGGCGCGTCTCGAGATCGGTGCCGATGAACGCGCTGTTGACGCGCTTGACGATCACCGCCTCGCCGTCCTGCTCGCGCGCCTCGTCCTTGACCGCGTAGCCGGAACGCGATGGCAGAAACGATGAATTCGGCCTGGTGCCTTCGTGGCGGATGTGGAAGATCGGCGCGCGGTTCGTTCTGAAGGCCTTCAGCAGATCGACGATGCGCACCACCGCATCCGGATTGTTGCGCCGCTTGCCCGCCGCCTCCCATTCGTCGAATGCGCGCTGGACGTCGACGACGATGAGGGCGGGGAGGGAGTGGGGCATCGTAGACGCTTCCGGAGTCTTGTCGGCGCGACTATGGGAGGCGAGCAGGAAAGTGCAATGCCAATCTTCCCTCGTTTCGGGACGGGGACTTGCAGCCCGGATGCGCGGAGCGATATCCGGAAAGACTGTTCCGGCATTTCGCTCCACTCACGCCGGCTACGCGCCGCTCGTGCCCCGGACGCAGCGCAGCGTCTCTTCGACGGTGCGCTGCAGAGCCGGGGCCCCTCTTTCAAGGGGAGCCCTTCGCGGCATGGGTCCCGGCTCGGCGGAGCAGCGCTCCGCGCTGCACCGCGTCCGGGACACGAACGTTGCGCGAGCTATGCTCTCACGGATGCGGATCGGGAAAGCCGTGACGTTCGGAGAGTGCGGCGAGGATCGCGTCCTTGTCGGCAATGAAGGCGCGGCCCGCATGGCTGCCGGTCTGGTGCGGCGATGTCGCTCCGTCTGCCAGCACCAGCAGCGGCAGCGACTGATTTTGCTCGCCAACCAGTGCGATGACCGGCTGGCGC
>NZ_AJQE01000170.1 GCF_000261685.1 Bradyrhizobium genomosp. I (2014)
CGCGCTCGACGTCGAGCTTTGCGGCCAGCTGCGGAAACGAGGCCAGCACGCCCTCGATCAGCGCGCAATGCCAGCAATAGAACAGGCGCCCCGGAAAGGCCGGGTCCTCGAAGCCGGGGCGCAGCAGCAGCAGGCGGTCGCGCGTCATGGGTCGCTCCGAAGCATGGCCGCCTTGCTGAGGATCAAAGCGGCGGGAACTGGCCGGCCTAGTGTCGAGCCACCAAATGATTGGGAATCGATGGGATGCGAGAGAACGCCATGCCGGAGCCGACGAGTCAACCGGATGGGCTTGCCGAGATCAGGACGCTACCGGAGCTCCTGCGCTGGCGCGTCAAGGCGACACCGGCGGCGGAGGCCTATCGCCATTTCGACGGCGCGGCCGCGCGCTGGGTCAGCCGGTCCTGGCAGGAAATCGATGCGGAATTCGATCGCTGGCGGCGGGCGCTGGCTGCGGAGGGTTTTTCACCAGGCGAGCGCGTCGCCATCCTGATGCCGAACGGCATTGCGCATGTCGCGATGGACCAGGCGGCGCTGTCGCGTGGCCTCGTTCCGGTGCCGATGCATGCCGTCGACAACCCCGACAGCATCGCCTACATCCTCGCCGATTCCGGTGCGCTGCTGCTGTTCGTGGATACGCTGTCGCGCTGGCAGGCGATCACCGCCACGGGCCAGCCGCTCGATCATCTCAAGCGCATCGTCTGCGCGGATGCGGCGGGGCCTAATGCCGCCGATGCCCGTATCGTCCCGCTCGACCGCTGGCTCGCAGAATCCCACGGCGCAAGCGCGCCGCTGGCTGACGTCCCGGTCGAGCCGGGCGATCTTGCCGCCATCGTCTACACCTCGGGCACGACCGGCCGGCCCAAGGGCGTAATGCTGTCGCATGACAACGTCGTTGCCAACGTGAAGGCCGTTGCGCGGCGCATCGCCGCCGTGCCCAACGACGTCTTCCTGTCCTTCCTGCCGCTCTCGCACACCTTCGAGCGTACCGGCGGCTACTATTATCCGATCGCGGTGGGCGCCTGCGTCGCCTATGCGCGCTCGGTGTCGCAGCTGGGGGAAGACCTGAAAATGGTACGGCCGACGGTGCTGGTCTCCGTGCCCCGGATCTATGAGCGCATCCACGCTCTGATCATGCAACATCGCGCGGCGGCCGGTGGCGCAGAACGCGCGCTGCTCGATCTTGCGCTTGCCGTCGGGGGCCGGCGCTTCGACGCGCGGCAGGGGCGAGGCTCGACGGCGCTGTTCGACCGGCTCGCCTGGCCGCTCCTGAAGCGTTTCGTCGCCGACAAGGTGCTGGCCCAGTTCGGCGGACGCCTGCGCGTTGCGGTCTCCGGCGGCGCTCCGATCGCCGAGCCGGTCATCCGCCTGTTTCTCGCGCTCGGGCTCGACATTCTTCAGGGTTACGGCATGACCGAGACCTCGCCGGTCGTTTCCGTCAATACGCCCGACGACAACGATCCGTCCTCCGTCGGCCGCGTTCTCGACGGCATCGAGGTCAAGCTCGGAGAGAACAACGAGTTGCTGGTGCGCGGCCCCAGCGTGATGCTCGGCTACTGGCACAAGCCGGAGGAGACGCGCAGGGTCAAGGAGGCCGACGGTTGGCTGCACACCGGCGATCAGGCCCGCATCGAGAGCGGGCGGATCACCATCACCGGTCGCATCAAGGACATCCTGGTCACTTCAACCGGCGAGAAGATCGCGCCGGTGGATCTGGAGACCGCGATTCTCGCCGATCCCTTGTTCGAGCAGGCCTTCGTGATCGGCGAACAGCGGCCGTTCCTCGCCGCGTTGGTCGTGCTGAATGCAAGAGCCTGGGCCCAGGAGAAGGAACGGCTCGCGGCGAGCGGCAAGCAAGGCGCCGGGGCGGAACGGGCCGCGCTGCTGGCCAGAATAGCGGCCGCCGTGAAGGCCTATCCGTCCTACGCGACACCGCGCGCGGTATGGTGGACGCTGGAGCCGTGGACCATTGCCAGTGGCCTGCTCACGCCGACGTTGAAGAACAAGCGTCCCGCGCTCGAGCGCCGTTTCGCCGCCGAGATCGAGCAGATCTACGCCAGGAAGCCGGTCGGGATAACGTCGACGTGATTTCGCCTCGCGTCGCCCTTGATCCAGCGCAACTTCGGCCGCTGCCGCCCGATGCAATGTGGCTGCCACATTCGAAATGCAGTCGAGGCAGGTCATGAAGGCGTATTTCATCGGCAGTGGCATTGGTTCGCTCGCGGGCGCGGCGTTCCTGGTTCGCGATGCGCAGCTGCCGGGGCGCGACATCGTGATCTACGAAGCGCAGCCGCTGGTCGGCGGCAGCCTCGACGGCGCGCAGCTCGCGAACGGCGCGTATTCGCTGCGCGGCGGGCGCATGCTCAGCACCGACCATTACGAATGCACCTGGGATCTGCTCTCGAGCATTCCCTCGCTCGAACGTCCCGGCCTCAGCGTGCGCGACGAGACGGTCGCTTTCAATGAAGAGAACCCGGCGCATTCCCGTGCGCGCCTGGTCGACCGCAACCGCTTCAAGGTCGACGTCTCGCACATGGGCTTCTCCGCGCGCGATCGGCTCGAACTGCTGCGGCTCACCGAGGCCTCGGAGGAGACGCTCGGCAATAGCCGCATCACCGACTGGCTGTCGCCCGGATTTTTCGAGTCCAATTTCTGGTACATGTGGCAGACCACCTTCGCCTTCCAGCCCTGGCACAGCGCGGTCGAGCTGAAGCGCTATCTGCACCGCTTCATGAGCGAATTCCCGCGCATCGAGACGCTCGGCGGCGTCAAGCGCACCGTCTACAATCAGTATGACGCGATCGTGCGGCCGCTCACCGACTGGCTGAAGCGCCAGGGCGTGCAGTTCGTGCGCGACACGCGCGTCATCGACATGGCGATCGAGGCCGAGGGCGCGCGCTTGCGCGTGCGCCAGCTCACGCTCGACCGCGACAGCCGCACGGCCAACGTCCGGCTCGAGGACGACGATATCGTCTTCTTCCAGAACGGCTCGATGACGGACGCCTCCAGCCTGGGCTCGATGACAGAGCCGCCGCCGCGTCTGACCAAGGCTGATAGTCAGGGCTGGGCGCTATGGGAGACGATCGCGAAAGGGCGCCCCGAATTCGGCAACCCGTCGACCTTCAACAATTCGATTCCCGAATCCTATTGGTTGTCGTTCACCGTCACCTGCCGCGATCCACGGTTCTTCGACCAAATGGAGGCGTTCTCCGGCAACAGGGCCGGCACCGGTGGGCTCGTTACGTTCAAGGATTCCAACTGGCTGATGTCGGTCGTGCTCTATCACCAGCCGCATTTCACGGGGCAGCCGAAGAACGTGCAGGTGTTCTGGGGCTATGCGCTGCATCCCGACCGCGTCGGCAATTTCGTCGGCAAGCCGATGTCCGATTGCGGCGGCGCGGAGATCCTGAAGGAGCTCTGCGGTCACCTGAACTTCGATCCCGTCCTGTTCGAGGATGCGATCTGCATTCCCTGCCGCATGCCCTACATCACCAGCATGTTCATGCCGCGCAATCTGGCCGACCGGCCGCTGCCGGTGCCCGAAAATTCCGTCAATCTCGCCTTCGTCAGCCAGTTCGTCGAAATTCCTGAAGACGTCGTGTTCACCGTCGAATATTCGGTGCGCGCGGCACAGATGGCGGTCTATCGGCTCATGAAGATCGATCGCCCGGTGCCGCCGGTGACGCGGCACGACAAGTCGCTCGCGGTCATCTTCGCGACGCTGGAGAAGGCGTTCGCGTGATGGATGGAGCTACTTGAACGGGTCCTGGATCGACGGCGCCGACTGGCGGATGCGGCGCACGCTGACCGGCGTGCCGTCGGAGACGAACAGGAGCTCGTATTTCCGGCCCTGATTGTCGGTCGCCGAGCAGGTGACGTCGTTCACCTTCCTGGCGGCGAAATTGCCGGTCTGGCGGCAGACACCGGTGGAGGTCTGCTCGGCCGGCACCGGCAGGCCGTCGACCTTGGGGCGGTCCTTGGAATTGAGCAGCATGCGGTCGATCGGCAGCTCGTAGGAATTGTCGTCGGCGCGCTTGCCGTTCTCGCCGGAGAACGACACGACGTGGCTGTCATCGGACGGATTGTCGACCGCGACCGCGAAATTGACCCGGCCCCTGTCACCATGGGCGTAGGCCACCGTCTTGCACGTGAAGGTGCGCCCGGCGACCTTGAGCGTCTTGCAGTGGCCGGACATCAGCGCCAGGAGGTCGATAAAGGCGTTCTGCGCCGGCGGATTGTTGACCGGGATGGGCTTGGAAGTCTCGGCAAAACAAGGACTTGCCAGCGCGATGATCGAGACGGCGAGGGCTGGGCGGCAGAAGCGCATCGTCAGGCTCCTATGCCGAGGGGCTGAGGCAGAAAGGTTCCGACCAACAACCATTGAACCGTCAATTGGTTGCGATCCCGTTTGCTCTGCAAGACCCGACTGGAATACCACCCGCCACCCCAACGACGATTTGTCCAATTCGCCCAACCTGTCGTGGCCGGCATTTGCCGCCAGGCCGGTGTTTTTTTCGTGGCAGAGCTAGCCTGTCGCCGCCTGCCAGCGCCTATCGCGCAGGGAGGGCCGGCGGTGCAGGCGGGCGTCGAGCAGGGCGCGGGCGCGGGGGAACTCGCCGCTGCGCATGAGCGCGACGATACAGGTGTCCTCGATCAATTCGCGCTGCGCGTGGCTGCCGCCGATCCGCACGACCTCGCTGAGGACCGGCGCGAGCATTTGCACGCAGGCAGCGTAATCCTCATCGGCGAAAGCCGCGAGCGCCCGGAAGATCGCCGGCACCACGGGGCCGGCCGGGAGCTTGCCGTCGGCGAGCCGCTGCTCGATCGCTGCAAGGCGCGTGGCGAGGGCCTCGCGGTTTTGCGTCGCGGCTGCGAACAGCGCCATGTGGACGTCGGCAAAGGACAGGCTCGATTTCGGAAACAGCTTTTGCGCGGCGGCGTCGGCCTCGAGCCACAGCGCCTTCGGCACGGCATGGCCGTAAGCCGACAGGCGCCAGAGCAGCGAGGCGGCGTCGGTGATGACGTTGAGCGGCGGCGCCTGCGTCGCGTCGGGCTGAAGCACGTCGGCGTAGATCGCAAGCGCCCGAGCGGCATCACCGTGCTCGAGCGCGCCGAGCGCCTGATGCCAGCGGATGTGGCCGTGCAGGATTCCGGCGCGGTCGTAAGTCGGGATCCAGTCGTCGACGAGACGATCGGCCGCGTCGATCGATCCATCCTCGAACATCGCATGCAGCACCGCGTGCGCGGCGTGGGCGTTCGCCCGGCGCAGATTGAAGCCACGCTCGGTGACGGCGCGGCCGCGCGCGACGTCGCCATTCTCGGTCATCGCCCAGCCGGACATGGTGAGGAACCACCAGTCCTCGCCGTAGTGCGGCGCGACGCGCTGGCAGAGCTCGTGCCGGGCGCGATCGTGGTCGGCCATGCCGGAGAATGCGAACAGGCCGAACGCGCCGAGCGGCAGCGACAGCACGACGGCGTCGCGCGGCCAGCTCTCGATGTGCTTCAGCGTCGATGCGATCGCTTCTAGCAGCCGGCCCTCGATCGCGAGCGCCAGCGTCTCGACATGCGAGCGCTCGCGCTCGGTGCCGCGCTTTGCGGCGAGCTCGCGCGCGAGCGCCGCCTTGCCTCGGGCGAGATCGCCCTGCTGGTAGAAGGCGTGCACGCGGGCGCGGGCGATGTGAGCCAGCGCGAAATCCGGGTCGGCCGCAATCGCGCGCTCCAGCGTCTCCGCCGTGCCGGTCCAGCCCGCGAGCATGAGGTCGATGCCCTCGCGATAGGCGGATGCCGCCTCGTGCGAGGTGGTGGAGAGCGGCAGCCCGTAGCGGTCTTGATGCGCCATCGTCGTCTCCGAAGTTCACGCCGTCCGCGCGCGGCGGCCCTCGATCGGATAGGCGGGATCGTTGTAGCCCGGCGTCGAAGGATGGCCCGGAACGACCAGGCTGTCGATCAGCACCTCGTCCTCCGCGGTGAAGTGATAGTCGAGCGCGCCGATGTAGCCGTCCCATTGCTCCTCGGTGCGGGGGCCGGCGATCACCGACGAGACGAAGGCGGAATTGAGCACCCAGGCGACCGCGAACTGGCCGGCGGTGATGCCCTTCCTCTCTGCGTGCGCCTTGATCTCCTGCGCGAGGCGAAGCGATTCCGGCCGCCACTCGGTCTGCATCATGCGGGTGTCGTTGCGGCCGGCGCGGGTCTCCTTGTCGGGGGCTGCATCGGGCTTGTACTTGCCGGTGAGCACGCCGCGCGCCAAGGGACTATAGGGCACGATGCCGAGGCCGTAATAGGAACAGGCCGGGAAGTGCTCGACCTCCGGCATGCGGTTCATGGCGTTGTAGTAGGGCTGGCTCACTGCGGGTCGGTCGATGCCGAGCCGGTCGCAGATGTTGCAGATCTCGGCGACGCGCCAGGCGCGGTAGTTCGAGACGCCGAAATAGCGCACCTTGCCCGCGCGGATCAGGTCGCCCATCGCGCGCACCGTCTCTTCCAGAGGTGTGGCGTGATCTTCCTTGTGCAGATAGTAGATGTCGATGTGGTCGGTGCCGAGCCGCTTCAAGCTCTCGTCCGCCGCCTGCAGCACCCAGCGCCGCGACAGCCCGCCGCGATTGGGATCGTCGCCCATGGGGTTGGCGAGCTTCGTCGCAAGCACCCAGGCGCTACGGTTGCTGGCAATGGCACGGCCGACCACCTCTTCGGAGGCCCCCTTCGAATAGGCATCCGCCGTGTCGATGAAGTTGATCCCGGCATCGCGTGCCTTGGCGATGATCCGCTTCGATGCGGCTTCATCCGTGGGACCGCCGAACATCATGGTGCCGAGACAGATCGGCGACACTTTCAGGCCGCTGCGGCCGAGCTGACGATATTGCATGGGCGGGTCCTCGAGATCTCGTTGGATGGCAGCATAGCCATCCCATCCCGTCATTGCGAGCGCAGCGAAGCAATCCTGAGATGTGTCCGCTTGCTCGGTGTCATCGCACGACTTGATCGGGCGATCCAGTATTCCAGAGGCCGCAGTGATAGATCTGAGAAGCAGCGGCGTACTGGGTCGCCCGGTCAAGCCGGGCGGCGACAGCGGAGTGTTTAGCGAGAGCGGGAACTACCTGACCGCACACCTACCCCGGCCCCTTCAGGATCTTGAACACGCCATTCGCCATCACGATGCAGCGGCCATCCACAGTCACCTCCGTGCTCATGAAGATCAGGCTGCGCGTCGAGCGCACCACGCGGGGACGGGAGATCAGGATGTCGCCGATCTGGCCGGCCTCCACGAAATGAGTGTCGAGCTGCACCGTCGCCATGTATTCCTTGCCGGAGACGTAGCGGGCGGTCATGCCGCAGGTGCGGTCGGCAAAGGTCATCATCACGCCGCCCTGGACCATGCCGCGACGATTGTGATGCTTGTCCTCGGTGGCGAGGGCGAACTCGTAATGGCCGTCGACCTTGCGTTCCCACAAGGGGCCGATCAGGTGCAGGAAGCCCGTGGTCTCCAGGATGCTCCAGCCGTCTGATTTCAGCCTTGCGGCGGCCTTGGTGGTCATGTCGTCGTCCATTCCTGCGCGGGCCTTGCGAGCTCATTTCTTCGAGGCCGGACGTGGTGTAGTCAAGCATCATGAGACGGTTCGACGATGCCACACGACGGAATATCGCGGATGCCTGCGCAGCCTTCACGCGCCTGCCGGAGGATGATGCGCGGGCGGGGCTGAAACGCGCCGCGGTCGCGGTTGCGTTGACCGCGAGCGAGGGCGACGACACCGCGCTGCTGCTCACGCTGCGCGCATCACATCTGCGCGCCCATCGCGGTCAATGGGCGTTGCCGGGCGGCCGCTGCGATGCCGGCGAGACGCCGGTCGAAGCCGCGTTGCGCGAGCTCGACGAGGAGCTCGGCCTTCGCCTCACGAATGCGGATGTGCTCGGCACGCTCGACGATTATCCGACGCGTTCCGGCTATCTGATCACGCCGGTCGTGGTCTGGGCCGCGGGCAGCGCTGCGATCCGGCCGAACCCGGAGGAGGTCGCTTCCGTCCATCATATCGCGCTGGCGACGATCGAGCGCGAGGACGCCTTCGACTTCGTTGCGATTCCCGAAAGCGCGCGGCGCGTGATCCGCTTCCATCACCGGATGAGCCTGATCCACGCGCCGACGGCGGCGCTGATCTACCAGTTTCGCGAGGTGCTGGCGGGGCGGCACACCCGCGTCACCGACCTGGAACAACCGGTGTTCGCCTGGAAGTGACGCAAGAGCTAAAAAAAGAGGTAAACGGCGCGTTAACGTGACGGTTACCGGATGCCTGCTAAGAGGGCAGCATGCATCGATCGATTCGAAACAACCTTGCGCTGGTTCCAATCGCGCTTGTCCTGATCTCACCCGCTGCGCGCGGCGGCGAGGCCGACACGCTGCCCGCGGCCGTTCGCAATGCCAACGCCCAGCTGCTGTCGCAGTTTTTCGCGCAAGGTGCCTCGCCGGCCGTGCTCGAATATCGCCGCAAGCTCGCGGAATATCAGGCCGCGCGCGCGGCTTTCGATGCCGAGGCCGGCGCCTATTGGAGCCAGATCTACGAGAAGCGGAAGACGCGCAATGCCAAGCGGCGCAATGGGCAGCAGGTCACGCTCGACGATTACGTGCTGGAGCATCCGCCGCTCTATACCGGACCGAAGCGCCCGGTGAACCCGGAGCCGGAGGAAACGCCGGAGCGCCCGTCCCGAAAGCCCATTCCGGTGGTCGCCGATCTGCTGCGTGCGGCGCAGGAGCTCTATCAGTTCACGCCGCAGCGCCCGACCAGCGAGGTCGAGTTCAAGCGCGCCTATGCGCGCTACGCGCTCGCCTCGGGGCTGACGCGCGAGCAGGCGGTGCGGGTCTATTCGTTCGAGACCGGCGGCACCGGCAGCTACGACGTGCAGGCGGGCATCGAGCATGGCGGCAAGCGCGCGATCTCGACCGCGATGGGCTACAACCAACTGCTGACCACCAACAGCGTCGAGCTGCTGGCCGAGCAGGGCCACGAATTCATTCGCGCGCTCTCCGACAAGGTGGCGCGGACCTCGGGGCCGGCGCGCCGGGCGCTCGAGCACAAGCTCGCCGTGCTCAGGAAGATGGTGGCGCATGCGAAGTCGGTGCCGGACACCTGGTCGGAGCACGAGAAGATCGGCAACACTCCGCAGGGCTGGGCCATGCATGCGATGGTGCTCGACGTCGACATCGGGCCGATGCTGCAGACCCACAAGCTGCTGACCTCGGTGCTGTTCGCCCGCGCCAAGGGCTACAGCCGTCCGCTCACCGCCGCCGAGCTCGAGATGATGAACCTCACCGGCGACGGCACCGGGCTCGACATGGTGACGATGCCGCAGGCGATGCGCGAGCAGGTGCCGACCTCGAATTTCTTCCAGCGCGGCGGCTATGAGCGCAACCCGGTCGCGATCCGCCACAACACGGTGGCGAAGCTGCTCGCCGTGACGGACGAGCGCATGAACTCGAACAGTGGTAAAGCCGGCGCAAGGGAGCTGGCGGGGGCGTTTTAGACGATGTCGTCCCGCCCCATCCTCCGCTGTCATGCCCCGGCTTGACCGGGGCATCCAGTACGCCGCGGCCTCTCCATTCAATCACCACGGCCTCTGGAATACTGGATCGTCCGCCCCAGTGCGCAATTGCGCACAAGGCGGACGATGACACCGGGTGCGATGCGGCGCTGTCGGCCGCCAGCCCGCGCCCCTACTGATCCGGCCCGAACTTGAACTTGCCGTCGCTCTCCAGATACGAGCCGCTGCGCATGTAGAGCTGGCCGTTGTGTCCGATGAAGAACAGTGTGCCCTTCGGCACCTTCTTGGCGCCCTTCAGCAGCTCGCCGGCATTGCTGGTGCCCATCTTGTAGGAAAAGGTCTTGCCGTCCTTGTCATAGGCGTAGCCCATGTCGGATTTGAGCTCCCACGGCGTTGCCGCGGTCTGCGCCGATGCGGGCGCGGCAAAGGCGCCGAGCGCCATTGCGATCGCAAATGTCTTGATTGAAAATGCCGTCATCCCATCCTCCCACGGTCGGGACATTGCAAACTTGAACAAATCACGAACGATATGTCCGGGTCAATTTGCGAAAGCGCCGCAGCGCATCACGTCTTGCCCAGCAGCTTGTGATTTTCCCTTCGTCCCCTCGCGACTATGTTCCGCTTTCCGTCTAGAACGCAATTCGACAAATGATTGGCAGGGATGATTCGGATGCGCCATGTGATCAAGCTTTGCTGGGCTGCTGTAGTGTCACTGACGGCGCTGGCGCCGGCCGCCCGGGCCGATGAGTACCAGCTCAGCCACAACCAGCGCATTTCGTGCAGCCGCGGCCTCGCCCCGGGCAAGCTGAACACGGCGACCTGCAAGTCCTACACCTATCTCTTCAACACCAAGACCTCGGAATATTTCCGCTGCCAGGTCTCCCTGGCGCTGACTCGCGACAACAAGGAAGTCATCAACGTCCAGACCGACGGCGGCTGCACCAAGAAGCCGCGCGTCTTCGAGACCGACGGACATTACGACTTCGACGCCACCGAGACCGAGCCGCCGAACACCAACTCGTTCTTCGGTCCCGGCGGCTATTCGGTCTGGGCCGCCGACGTCACCGCGCAGAAGGTGCGTGGCTGCATCATCATCTCCTCCGGCCTCGGCTCCGACATCTCCAAGTGCCTGGACATGTCGTTCCAGTGAGGGCTCTCACCCGGCGCGCGGGACGATGCTGCGCATCGCCCGGACGCGCCGACCTCTCCCGCGAGCGGAAGAGGTGACCGAGCAAGCCGCTCCAACCATCGCACCCAACGCAACTCGGTCCCCGCTGCGCCACGTCGCCGCAGCCGCCAAGTTCCCCGATAATCGACCCGGATCGGCCGTTTGCCGCAGTCCTGTTTTGCCTTTTGGATGGGTTGACCCGCACCCCTCATCCGGCCAATTTCGCCGCCGGTTTGGGGAGTACAACAACCATGAAACGGACGATTTTTGGCGTGGCCGCGGCTCTTGCTCTGGCTGCGTCGGCACCTTGCGCGCAGGCGCAATCCTTCATCAACGTGCTGACCGGCGGCACCTCGGGCGTCTACTATCCGCTCGGGGTCGCAATCGGGAAGATCTACGGCGACAAGATTCCGAACGTGAAGACGCAGGTGCAGGCCACCAAGGCGTCGGTCGAGAATTTGATCCTGCTGCAGCAGGGCCGCGGCGAGCTGGCGTTCACGCTGGGCGATTCGCTCAAGGCCGCCTGGAATGGCGAGGAGGAGGCGGGCTTCAAGACCAAGCTCGACAAGCTCAGGACCATCGGCGCGATCTATCCGAACTACATCCAGATCGTCGCCACCGCCGACAGCGGCATCAAGACGCTTGCGGACCTCGAGGGCAAGAGCCTGTCCGTCGGCGCCCCGAAGTCGGGCACCGAGCTGAATTCGCGCGCGATCCTCAGCGCCGCCGGCATGAGCTACAAGGATCTCGGCAAGGTCGAGTATCTGCCGTTCGCCGAATCCGTCGATCTCATGAAGAATCGGCAGCTCAACGCCACGCTGCAATCGGCCGGGCTTGGCGTAGCCTCGCTGAAGGACCTGTCGACCTCGAGCCCGATCACGGTGGTGTCGGTGCCGAAGGAGACGGTCGACAAGATCGGCCCGCCCTTCGTCTCCGCGATCATCCCGGCCAACACCTATACCGGCCAGGACAAGGACGTGCCGACGGCGGCCGTGATCAACTATCTCGTCACGAGCTCCGCCGTGTCGGACGATCTCGCCTATCAGATGACCAAGCTGGTCTACGAGTCGCTGCCGGAACTCGCCAACGCGCACGCGGCCGGCAAGGAGATCAAGCTGGAGACCGCGGCCGCCGGCAGCCCGGTTCCGCTGCACCCCGGCGCGATCCGCTATTACAAGGAAAAAGGGCTGATCAAGTAGTCAGCCCCATCCACCGACGTCATGCCCGGGCTTGTCCCGGGC
>NZ_AJQE01000171.1 GCF_000261685.1 Bradyrhizobium genomosp. I (2014)
AGGCACCGTAAGCCGTGGATGGCCGGGACAAGCCCGGCCATGACGTATGCGGCGGCAGTGCCGTGCTATTATCGCCCCCAAGGGGCTAAGGACGAATGAGATGCTGGAAAAGGCAGAGGCCACCGAGGGCCCGATCAAGGTCGAGTTCGACAATTTCGAGCACGGCTTCCCGGAAGGGTTCGGCCCGGGCTGGTGGGGCGCGCTCGCCTACTGGATCGGCATCGCATTCGCGACGTTCCAGCTCTATGTCGCCGCCTTCAACTACCTGCCGAGCCAGGTGGTGCGCGGCGTCCATGTCGGGTTCCTCGTTCTGCTCACCTTCGGCCTGATCGCCAACTTCACCGCAAAGAGCAATTTCGGCCGCGCGCTCGGCTGGGCGATCGGCGCTGCCGGTTTCTTCTGCGGCCTCTATCAGTGGATCTTTTACGCGGACCTGATCGCGCGCGACGGCGATCCGACCCGGCTTGATCTCGTGGTCGGCACGCTGCTCGCGGTGCTGATTTTCGAAGGCACACGGCGTCTCATGGGCGCGGCGCTGCCGCTGATGTGCGGCGCGTGTCTCGTCTACTGGTTCTTCGGCCAGTACCTGCCGTCGCCGCTCAACCATCGCGGCTATGATTTCGACCAGATCGTCACGCATCTGTCGTTCGGCACCGAAGGCTTCTACGGCGTGCCGATCTACGTCTCGGCGACCTACATCTTCCTGTTCATCCTGTTCGGCTCGTTCCTGGAGCGCGCCGGCATGATCCAGCTGTTTACCGACGTCTCGCTCGGCCTGTTCGGCCGCACCCGTGGCGGACCTGCCAAGGTCGCGGTGTTCGCCTCGGGCATGATGGGCACGATCTCCGGCTCGGGCGTCGCCAATGTCGTCACCGTCGGCCAGTTCACGATTCCCTTGATGATCAGGTTCGGCTACCGCCGCGCCTTCGCCGCCGGCGTCGAGGCCACGGCCTCGATGGGCGGGCAGATCATGCCGCCGGTCATGGGCGCGGTCGCCTTCATCATGGCGGAGACGCTCGGCGTGCAATATTCCGAGATCGTGAAGGCGGCTGCGATTCCTGCGGTCCTCTATTTCGCCTCAGCGTTCTGGATGGTGCATCTGGAAGCCGGCAAGCATGGTCTCACCGGCATGAAGCCTTCGGAAACCCCGAGCGCCTGGAAGGCGCTGGTGAATGGCTGGTATCTGGTGCTGCCGCTCGCGGCCCTTGTCTACATGCTGTTCGAAGGCTTCACGCCGCTCTACGCCGGCAGCATGGGTCTTGCGCTGACCGTGGCCCTGATTCTGGGCACCAGCATCACGGCGGGCGTCTCGGCAACGGTCATCCGCTACATCTTCTGGATCGGGCTCGCGCTGGTTGTCGCCGCGCTGTCGCGGGAGGGCCTCCAGATCGTGCCGGTCGCGAGCGTCGTCGTCGCGCTGATCGTGATCACGGCGTTCGTACGCGGCGGACTGAAAGCATTGCGCGCCTGCCGCGATGCGCTGGCCGAGAGCGCAAAATCCGCCATCACGGTCGGCATGGCCTGCGCCATTGTCGGCGTCATCATCGGCATGATGTCGCAGACCGGCGTCGGCACCATCTTCGGCGGCTGGGTGATCGGTCTCGGCGAGAAGAGCCTGTTCCTGGCGCTGGTCATGACCATGCTGCTGTCGATCCTGCTCGGCACCGGCATTCCGACCATCCCGACCTACATCATCACCGCTGCGCTCGCCGCGCCTGCGCTCGCCAAGTTGGGAGTGCCCCTGATTGCGAGCCATATGTTCGCGTTCTACTACGGCATCATGGCCGACCTTTCGCCGCCCGTGGCTCTGGCCGCGCTTGCGGCGGCACCGATCGCCAAGGAGAACCCTGACAAGATCGGCTGGGAGGCGATGCGCATTGCGCTGGCGGGCTACGTCATCCCCTTCATCTTCGTCTATTCGCCGGCTCTGATGCTCCAGGCCGGCGATCCCATGGCGGCCAGGCTCGGCTTCTACGGCGCGGTGGCGCTGGCCGCCACCAAGGCGCTGGCGGCGATCGCCCTGTTCGGCATGGTCGCGATCGGCTTCCTGTTCACGCGGCTGACGCTCCTCGAACGTCTGGTCGGGCTCGGCGCGGCGTTCTGCCTGCTCGGCGACTTTCCGTTCAGCGACACCGCGGGCTTCGTGCTCGCCGCCGCCCTCGTGCTGTGGCAGTGGCGGCGGCG
>NZ_AJQE01000172.1 GCF_000261685.1 Bradyrhizobium genomosp. I (2014)
GCGTGAGTCTCTGCTTCGCAACAGCAGGTGGCGTGAAGGTGCTGGCGCTCACCGCCTTCACGCTGGTGTGGACGCATTCGATCGCGAAGGTCGACTGGCAGGAAGACTGGCGCGTCACGCCCGCCGGCCTCGAACTGGTGCGGGCCCGCGTCAAGGGCACCGGCCCGGGCATGGAGCCGCCGCCCGAGGCGCGGCTGGTCGACGGCTGGTTTCAATGGCGGCCGCAGCGTCCACCGATGCAGGAGGTCGTGCTCGGCAATTCGGGCGCCGCGGGGGAATGGCGGTTGTGCCATGACGGAACGTGCCGGACATTGTCGGAGATTGTCGGCCATCCGATCGGTGCTAACGTTACGACGATGAGCGTCTGCAAGGATCCGTAGCCCGGATATCGCTACGCTCATCCGGGCTGCAAAGAAGAATAAAAGGAGACACACGATGGATCGGCTCAAGGGCAAGGTTGCGATGGTGGTGGGCGCCGGTTCGATTGGCCCGGGCTGGGGCAACGGCAAGGCAACCGCGGTGACGTTCGCGCGCGAGGGCGCGCAGGTGTTCTGCGTCGACCGCAATGGTGCTGCGGCCGAGGAGACCGCAAAGATCATCGCCGGGGAAGGCGGCAAGGCGACGGCTTTCACGGCCGACGTCTCGCGGTCGGCCGAAATCGAGGCGATGGTCGCGGCGTGCCTGAAGGCCTACGGCCGCATCGACGTGCTCGACAACAATGTCGGCATCGCCGAGATGGGCAGCGTGGTCGAGGTGAGCGAGGAAAGCTGGGACCGCGTCTTCAGCGTCAACCTCAAGAGCGCCTATCTCGCCATGAAGCACGTCATCCCCGTCATGGTGAAGCAGGGCGGCGGCTCGATCATCAACATCTCCTCGATCGCCTCGATCCGCCACATGGGCATCTCCTACGTCACCTACGGCACCTCGAAGGCGGCGATGAACCAGATGACGCGCACCACCGCGATCGAGTTCGCGCGCCATCATGTCCGCGTCAACGCGATCCTGCCCGGCTTGATGAAGACGCCGATGGTCGAACACTCGGCCGGCCTTGCCGCCAGCTACGCCAAGGGCGACGTGGAAGCGATGTGGCGCGCGCGCGATGCGCAGGTGCCGATGGGCCACATGGGCGACGCCTTCGACGTCGCCAACGCCGCGCTGTTCCTGGCCTCGGACGAGTCGAAATACGTGACCGGAATCGAGCTCGTGGTCGACGGCGGGATCACGTGCAAGGCGGGGGCTTAGTTGCAATCTCCACCGTCGTCCCGGACCAGCGCGCCCTTGAGCGCGCCGATCACGATTCATCCTCATCGCATCGCGCTTTAGTCTGGCTACTGCGCCAGCGCCAGGATGCCGCCGGCAAACGCGTGCCACGCTGCCGTCTCGCTGACTGGCCAGTTCAGCACCTTCACCGCCAATAGCGCGAGCGTGCCGTAGATGTAGACCGGATGCACGCGGCCCTCGGTGCGCCAGTCGCGCACCATGGCGACGACGAGCAGAAGGGAGGCGACGACGGCGGGTGCAATCGTCACGGGCACTGGCGGCGGGCCGGGCGGTCCCGGCGGCGCGAGGAAGGTCAGGAACCAGCGCGCAATCGCGGCATCGAGGATCGAGACCGCCGCCAGCAGCATCAGGCGCTTGTGAACCTCGGCTGTGCGCGTGTTCATGATCGCCAGCACGAACACCACGGCGAAGAACGCGATTCCGCTCATCGGCACGATCGAGAAGCCGATGCCGGCCTCCTTCTGTCCGAGCGCGGCGGAATGCTGCATCACGTGCACCGAGGCGAGGAAGCCGAAGATCGTCATCGCAGTCGCGAGCGACACGCCGGCGATGCCGAGCGAGCGGTGATTGACCACGCGGCCCGACGCCGCGAGCCAGGTTTGCAGCACGAGGTAGAGCGACCAGGTGAAGAACAGCAGTCCGTGAAAGTGAATCACGGGGCTGGCGGAGAATGTCCGGTTGGCGAGCGGCACCCAATAGGTCGGTGCGAAGCCGAGAAAGGCGGTGGCCGCGCAGGCCAGGGCCATGTGGAAATAAAAATATCGTGCAGGCGACGCATCACGCGCGCGTACACGACGGTCGTCGATCAGGGTCGTCATCAGGAGTGAGTCTGGGGAGGCGGGGTTTGGTTCAATGCCGGCTGTCACCCTTCGCTGTCGTCCCGGACGAGCGCAAGCGCAGTTCCGGGACGACGGCTGACAGAATCATCCCCCCGCGCTCAATTCGGCGCGATCGAGCTCTTCCTCGAGTCGATGAAACGCGTCGTCGCCGATCACCTCGGTGGCGCGGAGGTCGAAGATCGATTTGCGTGCGGCGTCGATGGCGCGGCGGCGCAGGGGATCGGCGGGCAATTCGCCGTTGGCGATGCCCCCGTTCGGATCAGTCTCGGTCTGCATCAGGATGGCGCGATATTCGAGCCGCAGGATTTCCGCTTCCTCGGACGGATCGCTTTCGATCGCATCGAGCGCCGCGCGATAGGCGATCGCGCGACCGCGCGCGACCTCGACGCCGACGGGATCATCGTCCTTGAGGTCGAAGGCGAGGATCAGCGGGCGCAGCGTCAGGCCCTGGATGATGAGCGATCCCAGCACCGCCGCAAAGGCGATGAAGACGATGAAGTCGCGATGGGGGAAATTCTCCGGCAGGGCAAAGGCGGTGGCGAGCGTAACGAGGCCGCGCATGCCGCACCAGGAGATGATCAGGCCGCCCTTGGCCGAGGCGACCTGTTTTGGATCCTTCGGATGATAGATCCCGCGGGCGACCAGCACGCGGAGCGTCCCGCGGTAGAACGTCACCCAGAACAGCCGGACCAGGACCACGGTGAGCAGGATCCAGGCGGCGGCCACGCAATATTCCCAACGCACGTCCGCGTCCAGCCGCGTCCAGATCGGCCGCATCTGCATGCCGATCAGCATGAAGGCGAGCACGTTGAGCACGAAGACTATCGTCTCCCAGACCGCATAGGACGGCACCCGCAGCCGCGCCGGCATGCGCGCCGGCGCCGTCCGCGCGACCGTGATGGCATAGACCACGATGGTGAGGATGCCGGAGAGGCCGAGATGCTCGGCAGCGATCCAGACCAGGAAGGTGGTGGCGAACTGCACGATGATGGCGCTCGGCGCCTCCGTCACCCGCTCCATGAACAGCGGAATGATGCGGCCCGCGGCAAGGCCGGCGACGACGCTGCCGATCAGCGCCAGCGCCATGGTCGGCGCGACCTGGCTCCAGGTCAGATGCTCGGTGGCGACCGCGCCGACCGCGATCCGATAAATCAGAAGCGCACTGGCGTCATTGAGCAGGCTCTCGCCCTCGAGGACCTTGACCATGCGATAGGGAAGCTTGACCTGGCTCAGGATCGCAACGGCGGCGGCCGCATCCGGCGGCGCAACGATCGCGCCGAGCGCAACCGCGGCGGCCCAGGGCATGTCGGGCATCAGCCGGTGCGCGACATAGGCCACGGCGGCCGTGGTCAGGCCGACCGCGACGACCACCAGGGTCGAGACCGGAACCCAGTTGTTGCGCAGATCGCGCAGCGAGGTATCGAAAGCGGCATCGAGCAGGACCGGTGCGACAAAAAGCGCCAAGGCCAGGTCCGGCTCCAGCGTCCAGGAGGGACTGGACGGCACGAAGGCGATCAGTGCGCCGCCGATGGCGAGAAAGGTCGGGTAGGGGACCTTGATCCGCCGCGCCAGCGCCGATAAGGCAACAGCGCCGAGCAGAAGTGCAATGATCCATTCGAATGTCGACACGATGATCCCCGAAGCCGATTTGAGCGGCGCCACAAGCTAGCACCGATCCGGCCGTATGATGGATAGTACGGCCCGGAAGCAAGACCTCAAGGCAAGACCTTCCGACTACAACGAGCATGCGTTTTCGAAAAATCATTCAATCGTCAGGTGCCGTATTGCTCAGCGCGCTCTCGCTCGCCGCCTCCCATGCTGCGACCGGTGGCGAGCCGGCTGCCGTGATACAGATCGATGTCGAGTCATGCCTCGCGGCGGCTGCGGCCGATGACATCGACAAGGCCGTGACGGACTGCGCCGGCGTGATCGACAACGAGAAGACGGTGAAGGGGGATCTGATCAAGGCGCTGATCGCGCGTGCGGCGCTCTATGCGCGGCACGACCAGGTCGACCGCGCCATCGCCGACGACAGCCGCGCTCTTATGCTCGATCCGGGCCTTGCGGACATCTTCAATGCGCGCGGCGAGCTCTGGCTCAGGAAAGGCGACAAGCCCAAGGCGGTGCAGGATTTCGGCGCGGCGCTGAAGATCGATCCGAATCACGAGAAGGCCAGGGCCAATCACAAGGCGATGGCGCGCGAGATCGAGCGGATCGGCGCGCAGATGGCAGTCGCCGGCAAGCCCAGCTTCAATTGCGCCCGAGCGCGCCGCGCGGTGGAAAGGGCGATCTGCGGCAATCGCGAGCTTGCCGATCTCGATCGCGAGATTTTTGGGTCGAACGCGCGTGCGATCCGGGAAGCGCGCAGTCCGGCGGAAGCGAAGAACCTCCAGCGTGAGCAGGACGAGTTCATTGCCCGCCGCAATGCGGGGTACGGCCGGCCGGGGTACGATCTGAAGAAAGCTATGCAGGAGCGCTTGCGGCGGCTGAACGGGGCGGACGGATATTGACGGGCCTTTCCTGCTCCAACCGCGGCGCGGCCTGGAAGAAGCTCGGCCAGAACGACAAATCGCTCGCTGACGACACCGAGGCCATCAGGCGCGATCCGGGAGAGGGAGCGCAGCGCCGGTGCCGCAGCGGCTGTGTCTTCCCCGAAAGGCCCATCCTTTTCGGCTTGAACCGTGGCCCGTTCCCGCGAAAATAGGTCCACAACACGGCCGGCAATTGATCCTGGTCATGGCGGGGCGCCTGTCCTGCCACAAGGGTCGAAGACAGGCGAATAAAGGTACGGGAGCGCGGGAATGAACGTCCAGGGAAACGTCGACGGCAGAGGTCGTTATCACGAGGTCCATGCGCGCTCGCTGGCCGATCCCGAAGGCTTCTGGGCCGAGGCGGCAAAGGAGATCGACTGGATCGAGCCTCCGACGAAGATATTCGATCCCTCGCAAGGAACTTACGGCCGCTGGTTTGCCGGCGGCGTCGTCAACACCTGCTACAACGCGCTCGACCGCCATGTCGAACGCGGCCGCGCCGACCAGGTCGCGCTGATCCACGATTCGCCGCTGACGGGCAGCATCACCAGGCTCACCTATGCGCAGATGCTGAGGGAAGTGCAGGCGCTCGCCGCCATCATGCAGGATTTCGGCGTGACCAAAGGCGACCGCGTCATCCTCTATATGCCGATGGTGCCGGAGGCCGTCGTTGCGATGCTCGCCTGTGCGCGCATCGGCGCGGTGCACAGCGTGGTGTTCGGCGGCTTCGCCGCAAAGGAGCTCGCCACCCGCATCGACGACGCGCAGCCGAAGCTGATCCTCTCCGCAAGCTGCGGCATCGAGCCCGGCCGTATCGTGCATTACAAGCCGCTGCTCGACGAGGCGATCAGGCTCGCCGGCAGCAAGCCGAAAGCCTGCATCGTGCTGCAGCGTCCGCAGTTCACCTGCGAGATGACGCCAAGCCGCGACTACGACTGGGCCAGCCTGCGCCGCAAGGCGCTGAACGACGGCAAGAACGCGGCTTGCGTGCCTGTCGCCGCGACCGATCCGCTCTACATCCTCTACACTTCGGGCACGACCGGCGTGCCGAAGGGCGTCGTGCGCGACAATGGCGGCCATCTGGTTGCGGTGAAATGGTCGATGTTCAACCTCTATGGCGTCAAGCCGGGCGAGGTCTGGTGGTGCGGCTCCGACATCGGCTGGGTGGTCGGCCACAGCTACATCGTCTACGGACCGCTGTTTCATGGCGCGACCACGATCATGTACGAGGGCAAGCCGGTCGGCACGCCCGATGCCGGCGCGTTCTGGCGCGTGATCTCCGAGCACAAGGCGGTGGCCTTCTTCACCGCTCCGACCGCATTCCGCGCCATCCGCAAGGATGATCCGGAGGGAAAATTCATCCGGCAGTACGACCTCTCCAAATTCCGTACGCTGTTCCTCGCCGGCGAGCGCGCCGATCCGCCGACAGTGGAGTGGGCGGAGCAGCAGCTGAAGGTGCCGGTGATCGACCATTGGTGGCAGACCGAGACCGGCTGGTGCATCGCCGGCAATCCGGTCGGCCTGGGTATGCTGCCCGTGAAGCACGGCTCGCCGACGGTGCCGATGCCGGGCTACCAGGTCGACGTCGTCGATGAAGCGGCAAAGCCGGTCGGCCCCAACACCATGGGCTCGATCGTCATCAAGCTGCCGATGCCGCCGGGATGCCTGCCGACCCTGTGGAATCAGGACGCGCGCTTCAAGGAGGCATATCTCAGCGAATTCCCCGGCTATTACAAAACCTCTGATGCCGGCTACAAGGACGAGGACGGCTATGTCTTCGTCATGGGCCGCACCGACGACATCATCAACGTCGCCGGCCATCGGCTCTCCACCGGCGGCATGGAGGAGATTTTGGCCTCGCATCCGGACGTCGCCGAATGCGCCGTGCTCGGCGTCAAGGACGCGATCAAGGGCGAGGTGCCCTGCGGCTTCCTGGTGCTCAAGGCCGGCGTGAAGCGCCCGCCGGCCGAGATCGAGAAGGAGATCGTCGCACTGGTGCGCGACAAGCTCGGCCCGGTCGCCGCCTTCAAGCTCGCCATCACCGTCGGCCGCCTGCCCAAGACGCGCTCCGGGAAGATCCTGCGCGGCACCATCAAGAAGATCGCCGACGGCGAATCCTGGACCATGCCGGCGACCATCGAGGATCCCAAGGCGCTCGACGAGATCGGAGAGGCGCTGAAGGGGAGGGTGTGACGCGGAGCGTCAGAAGGGCGTTGCTTCGCCACCCTCCACTGTCATCGCCCGCGCAGGCGGGCGATCCAGTACGCCGCGCTGCCAATTGTGTAACCCAATGGCCGCCGCGGCGTACTGGATTCCCCGCCTTCGCGGGGAACGACAGCGAGCGCGGAACAGCCTCCAGCGACTTACAATCTCCGCATTCCGCGCTAAACAGGGCCGGCCAACAGGGGACCTCGTATGTCACTCGCCGCCGCGCCGCGCCTGCTTGCAGCCGTCACTCTCGCCATCGCTCTCTCCGCCTGCTCCGCGCGCTACCAGACGCCGGTGGCGGTGGGCGGCGACGACGACGACGCGGTCTGCCAGGGCCGGGGCTATGCGCAAGGCTCGCCGGAATATGTGGCCTGCCGAAAGGACCGCGACGTCCAGCGCAATGCCGCCACCGCCCGCGCCGATCGCCGCCAGCGCGACCTCGGCGAGTACATGCTGAACCATCCCGAGCGGCCGTGACGTGAGGCGCGGCATTATGGTGCCGCGCCACGCGCCTTGCATTCGCGCCTTTCGTGACACATCTGCAACGCCGCGACCAAATCGCGGGCCGTTTGTCCTGATTTGATCGGCATCAAATCCTTCACCATCCCCTTTCTGCTCTGACGCTGATGTCGCGCAACGATGCGCGAGAGATGGCTGAAGGGGATTGAAATGCACAGAACGACGAGAAACCTGGCGCGGCTCGCCACGATTGGCGCGATGCTGGTAGGCACCTTTGCTTCGGCGCAGGCTGCCGATCTGCCGGTCTACAAGAAGGCGCCGCCGCCGGTAGAGGCGTTCAATCCATGGATGATCCGCCTGCGCGCGCTCGGCGTGCTGCCTGATGGCGGCGGGAGCAGCGTGAACGTGGCAGGTGTGCCCTCGCTCTCGTCGCCGAATTCCGGCCTCTCGATCAGCGATCAGGTCGTCCCCGAGCTCGACATCAGCTATTTCTTCACCAGGAACATCGCAGCCGAGCTGATCCTCGGCGTCACCAGGCACTCGCTCAGCGGCACCGGCTCGCTGGCGAACCTGCCGATCGGCAAGACCACGTTGCTGCCGCCGACGCTGACGCTGCAATATCACTTCGACAATTTCGGCGCGTTCACGCCCTATATCGGCGCAGGCGTGAACTACACCGTGTTCTTCAACAACTCCGCCGCCAATGTGCCGGCCGCCATCGTCGGACCGCCCGCGATCGTCGCCACCACCACGAACCTTCACGTCAGCAACGCCTGGGGCGGCGCCGTCCAGTTCGGCTTCGACTACATGATCGACCGGCACTGGGGTCTCAACGTCGACGTCAAGAAGCTCTGGCTGCGTCCGAACTACTCGGCGACCGTCAGCGGCCTGCCAGTCACCGGCACGGCGCATATCGATCCGTGGCTGGTCGGCGCGGGTGTGACGTACAAGTTCTGAGGGCGTTGCTGGCGATAGATTCCGCTGTCGTCCCCGCGAAGGCGAGGACCCATACGGAGGAATCTATCGATCGTCGTTGATAGGAGTACCGAACAACGGCTCTTCGCCAAACTGCTTCCTGTGGTATTGGATCCCCGCCTTCGCGGGGACGACACCGAGGGCGCGGTAGCGGCCCGCCCTTATCAACGGCAGAGAGCAGGCACAAACAAAAACGCGGCAGGTTTTCCCGCCGCGTTTTGATTCACGATTGATGGCGAACGAAGCGCGGGGCCTCACTCCTCCTCGTCTTCGTGCTTCTTGCCGCCTAGCGTCTTCAGCTTGGCGAACACGGCGTCGACATTGAGATCGTCGCTGGACTTCTCCGCGGGCTCGTACTCGTCCTTGCGGGTGGTCTCGGAGGCCGGCAGCAGGGTCGCGCCGCCATAGGTTGCGTCGATCGGCTTTTCCTTGGCGGCGCGCTGCACCTCGAAATCGAGCTCGATCTGCGAGCAGAGGCCGAGGGTGACAGGGTCGATCGGGGTCAGCGACGACGTGTTCCAGTGGGTACGGTCGCGCACGCTCGCGATCGTGCTCTTGGTGGTGCCGACCAGGCGCATGATCTGGGCGTCCTTGAGCTCGGGATGGTTGCGCAGCAGCCAGAGGATGGCGCTCGGGCGCTCGTGGCGACGCGAGACCGGGGTGTAACGCGGTCCCTTGCGCTTGGGCTGGGGCGGCAGCACCACCTTGCTCTCCTGGAGGCGGAGCCGGTAATCCGGGTTCTTCTCGCCCTTCTCGATCTCCTCGCGGGTCAGCTGGCCGTTGGAGAGGGGATCCATGCCCTTGATGCCCTGGGCGGCGTCGCCGTCGGCGATCGCGCGCACCTCGAGGGGATGCATCTTGGTGAAATCGGCGACCTGGTCGAAGGTCAGCGCCGTGTTGTCGAGCAGCCAGACGGCGGTCGCCTTGGGCATCAGAGGTGCGTTGCTCATGGCAAATCTCCTTTGTGCTTCGCCCACCCCTCTGGAGGCGAAACCGGTGGTCATCAACGATGACAGGGAATTCGCGCTATATAAGCCCGGAGGGGGTAGCCACGCAATGGTTCTGCTATAGATAGTGCCTTGACACCGCCCGAAAGGGGGCCCAATTCCCTTTGAACCGCTGTAGGGCTCAAGCCGACTGTTCTAAGCCCCTATTCCATCCATCGACCGCCCCCGCCTGAAGGCGAAACGGGCGATTCGGTCCCGAGATCGCTCAATGTCAGCCAAACCAGACCTCAAGATCGTGCTTTGTTCTCCCCGCGGCTTCTGTGCCGGGGTGGTCCGGGCGATCGACACCGTAGAACGGGCGCTCGATAAGTACGGCGCCCCGGTCTATGTTCGCCACGAGATTGTGCATAACAAATACGTCGTCGATGGGTTGAAGAAGAAGGGCGCCATCTTCGTCGAGGAACTCGCTGAGATCCCGGACAACACCACCGCCCCGGTGGTGTTTTCGGCCCACGGCGTGCCGAAGTCGGTTCCGGCAGACGCCCAGTCCCGCAATCTGTTCTCGCTGGATGCGACCTGCCCGCTGGTGACCAAGGTGCACCGCGAGGCTGCGATCCACTTCAAGCGCGGCCGGGAGATCTTCCTGATCGGTCATTCCCACCATCCCGAGGTGGTCGGCACGCTCGGCCAGCTTCCGCCCGGCGCCGTGACCCTGATCGAGACCGCCGAGGACGCCAAGACGATCACACCGAAGGACCCCAACAACCTCGCCTTCGTGACCCAGACCACGCTGTCGATCGACGACACCGCGGAGATCGTGGCGCTTCTGAAGGAGCGCTTCCCGAACATCAACGGCCCGCACAAGGAAGACATCTGCTACGCCACCACCAACCGCCAGCTCGCGGTGAAGAAGGTGGCGCCGGTGGTGGACGCGCTCATCGTTGTCGGGGCCCCCAATTCGTCGAACTCGCAGCGCCTGCGCGAGGTTGCCGAGCGCGAGGGCTGCAAGATCGCGGTGCTGGCGCAGCGCGCCGCCGACATCGACTGGGGCAAGTTCGGCAACATCACCAGCCTCGGCATCACCGCAGGCGCGTCCGCGCCTGAGGTGATCGTAGAGGAGATCATGGACGCCTTCGCCGAGCGCTACACGCTGCACGTGGAGACGGTCTCGGCCGCGGAGGAGAACGAGTTCTTCCCGCTGCCGCGTCAGGTGCGGCCCGAAGCTGCCGCCGAGTAGACTTTTATGGCGGTCTACACCGACGTCGCCGCCGACGAGCTTGCGGATTTCCTGAAGCAGTACGATCTCGGCGAATTGCTCTCCTACAAGGGCATCGCCGAGGGCGTCGAGAATTCCAACTTCCTGCTGCATACCAGCAAGGGATCGTTCATCCTCACGCTCTACGAGAAGCGCGTGGCGAAGAACGATCTGCCGTTTTTTCTCGCGCTGATGACGCATCTGGCCGAGCACGGCGTCAACTGCCCGCTGCCCGTGAAGGGACGCGACGGCGAGGCGCTGCGCGAGCTGGCAGGCCGGCCCGCGGCGATCATCACCTTTCTCGAAGGCGTCTGGCCGCGCAAGCCGAACGCGACTCATTGTGCCGGCGTCGGCGAGGGGCTGGCCAGGATGCATCTGGCCGGCGCCAATTTTGCGGTTCGGCGCGCCAATGCGCTCTCGGTCGCGGGCTGGCGTCCGCTGTTCGATTCGGCTTCAGGCCGCGCCGACGAGGTGCAGCCGGGCCTGCGCGGCTTTCTTGCCGCCGAGCTCGACTATCTCTCGAGCGGCGTCTGGCCGACCGATCTGCCGCAGGGCGTGATCCACGCCGACCTCTTCAACGACAACGTCTTCTTTCTCGGCGACAAGCTCTCGGGGATCATCGACTTCACCTTCGCCTGCAACGACATGCTGGCCTATGACGTCGCGATCTGCCTCAACGCCTGGTGTTTCGAGCCGGATCACTCTTTCAACGTCACCAAGGCGCGCGCCTTCCTCAACGCCTATGGCCGCGTGCGAAAGCTCAGCACAGCGGAGGAGGCCGCGCTGCCGCTGCTGGCGCGCGGCGCCGCGATCCGCTTCCTGCTGACGCGGCTGGTCGACTGGCTCAACGTGCCGCCAGGTGCCCTGGTCAAGCCGAAGGACCCCTTGGAATATGTCCGCAAGTTGCGATTCCACCAGAGTGTGACGAGCGTGCGCGACTATGGGCTGGCGCCGTCGGGGCTGGTGGCGTGAGCGAGCTTCCCAATGTCACGATCTATACCGACGGCGCCTGCTCGGGAAATCCAGGGCCGGGCGGCTGGGGCGCGATCCTGAAGTTCGGCGACAAGGAAAAGGAGCTGAACGGCGGCGAGCGCCATACCACCAACAACCAGATGGAGCTGATGGCGGCGATCTCCGCGCTCGAAGCGCTGAAGAAGCCGTGCACCGTCGATCTCTACACCGACAGCCAGTACGTCCGCCAGGGCATCACGGGCTGGATCTTCGGCTGGAAGCGCAACGGCTGGCGCACCGCCGACAAGAAGCCGGTCAAGAATGTCGAGCTATGGCAGCGCCTGGATGCCGCGCTGAAGCAGCACGAGGTCCGCTGGCACTGGGTCAAGGGCCACGCCGGGCACCCCGAGAACGAGCGCGCCGATCAGCTCGCGCGCGACGGGATCGCGAAGGCGCGGTTGCAGCAGCGGGTGGGGGAGTAGGCATTTCGCTCGTCACTCCGGGGCGGTGCGAAGCACCGAACCCGGAATCTCGAGATTCTCAGGTGCGCAATTGCGCACCATAGTTTGGTGCTGCGCACCGCCCCGGAATGACGTTGTGGTTACAGCTGCCCCAGCAGCGTATCGCCGCCGGAGACTTCGACCTTGCCGGGCATCGCCTCGAGGTTCAGCTTCTTGACCACGCCGTCCTCGACCAGCATCGAATAGCGCTTGGAGCGGATGCCGAGGCCGTTGGCGGAGGCGTCCAACTCCATGCCGATCGCCTTGGCGAAGTCGGCATTGCCGTCGGCGAGGAAGATCGCCTCGTCGCGCTGGTCGGTGTCGCGCTTCCAGGCGTTCATGACGAAGGCGTCGTTGACGGAGACGATGGCGATGGTGTCGACGCCCTTGTCCTTCATGGCGTAGGCGTTGAGGAAGATGCTCGGCAGATGCATCTTGTGGCAGGTGCCGGTGTAGGCGCCCGGCACGGCGAACAGCGCCACCTTCTTGCCCTTGAAGATGTCGTCGGTGGTCTTCACCTGCGGGCCTTCCGCCGTCATCACGCGGAATTTCGCCTCGGGCAGCTTGTCGCCAGTCTGGATCGCCATCGTCGGTCTCCCTGAAAATCGGTCCCGCTTTTTAGACCGTGCGGCTGGTCTGCACAATATTGCCGGCGGGGAAAGCAACGGCGGTGGCCGCCCATCACCTCGATGTCATCAGCCGGAAAAGCCGCCGTCGTCGAGGAAGGCCTGCTCTTCCTTCGTGGTCGGACGTCCGAGGACACGGTTGCGGTGGGGAAAGCGGCCGAACCGGCGGATGATGTCGGCATGCACCCGGGCGTATTCCAGGTTCTCGGCATTGTCCGCCTTGTCGGCATTTTGAAACAGCGCGACGCAATGCTCCTGGTCGGACAGATGCTCGGAATGCATGAAAGGCAGATAAAGGAACTCGCGCAGCACGGGATCGACCCTGCGATCGACGCCGCGATCAATGGCCCGGCGCGCGACGTCTCGCGCCAGCGCATCGCTGGAAAACGTCCTGGGATCGTCGCGGAACATGTTGCGGGGAAACTGGTCGAGCACGATCACCAGCGCGAGCGCACCCTCGTCGCTGTCTTCCCATGATGCCAGTTCGCCGGCGGCCGCCTTGTGCCAGAGTGGAAGAAAGCGGCGCCTGACCTCCGTGTCGAATGCATCGTCGTGCGCGTACCAGCGTTCGCGGCCGGCCTCGCGCCAGAAGGCGAGAACGCCTGACGGCGCGAATTGGCTGGCGGCGATCATGAAGCGGAGACGCGCTTACGCCGCCTCCGCCTTCTTCTCGTCGCGGAGCTGCCGGCGCAGGATCTTGCCGACATTGGTCTTGGGCAAGTCGGTGCGGAATTCGATGTGCTTGGGCACCTTGTAGCCGGTGAGCTGCTCGTGACAGAACGCGATCACCGCCTCGGCGGTGAGGTTCGGGTCCTTCTTGACCACGAACGCCTTTACCGCCTCACCCGACTTGGAATCGGGGATGCCGATCACGGCGCATTCGAGCACACCCGGATGGCTCGCAATCACTTCCTCGACCTCGTTGGGATAGACGTTGAAGCCGGAGACCAGGATCATGTCCTTCTTGCGGTCGACGATCTTGGTGTAGCCCTTCTCGTCCATGATGCCGATGTCGCCGGTGCGGAAATAGCCGTCAGCGGTCATCACCTTCGCGGTCTCTTCCGGCCTGTTCCAGTAGCCCGACATCACCTGCGGGCCCTTGGCGCAGATCTCGCCCGCCTGGCCGAGCGGGACTTCGCCGCCGTCGTCGTCGCGGATGGAGATGTAGGTCGAGGGCACGGGAATGCCGATCGATCCCGAGAACTCGGTCGTGGTCGCCGGGTTGCAGGTCAGCGTCGGCGAGGTCTCCGACAGGCCGTAGCCTTCCGCGATGAAGCAGCCTGTCACCGCCTTCCACTGCTCGGCGACCGGGCGCTGCACCGCCATGCCGCCGCCGTTGGAGATCTTCAGCTTGGAGAAGTCGAGCTTCTTGAAATCGGGATGGTGCATCAAGCCGTTGTAGAGCGTGTTCACGGCCGGGAAGCTGTTGACCTGGTATTTCGCCAGCTCTTTGATGAAGCCGGGAATGTCGCGCGGGTTGGGGATCAGGAGATTGCAGCCGCCGGCGCGCACCGCGAGCAGATAGCAGGCCGTCAGCGCGAAGATGTGATAGAGCGGCAGCGCGCACACGATCATCAGCTGGTCGACATGCGGCGGTGCGGCGAGCGCCGGCTGGAGCCAGGCGTCGTTCTGCAGGACGTTGGCGACGATGTTGCGATGGAGCAGCGTGGCGCCCTTGGAGACGCCGGTGGTGCCGCCGGTATATTGCAGGAATGCGACGTCGCCCGGCGAGAGTTTCGGCTTTTTGAACGTCATGCCACGGCCGGCGGAGACTGCGTCGTTGAAGGCCACTGCTCCCGGCAGTGACCAGGCCGGTACCATCTTCTTGACCCGGCGGACGACGAGATTGACGATGATCCCCTTGAAGCCGAGCAGGTCGCCCATGCTGGCGACGATGACGTGCTTCACCTGCGTCTTCGCGATCACCTGCTCGACGGTATGGGCAAAGTTCTCCAGCACGATGATGGCTTCGGCGCCGGAATCCTTGAGCTGGTGCTCGAGCTCACGCGGAGTGTAGAGCGGGTTGACGTTCACGACCGCATATCCGGCGCGCAGCACGGCGGCGATCGCGACCGGGTATTGCAGCACGTTCGGCATCATGATCGCAACGCGGGCGCCGCGCTGCAGCCCGCGGCCCTGCAGGTAGGCGGCGAACGCGACCGACATCTGGTCGAGGTCGCGATAGCTGATCGACTTGTCCATGCAGATGAACGCCTTGCGGTCGGCGAACTTGGTGAAGCTCTCCTCCAGAAGGTCGACCAGCGATGCGTATTGCGTCGGCTCGATATCGGCGGGTACGCCGGGCGGATATTGCTTGAGCCAGATACGCTCCATGGAAAACTCCCCTCATTGACCAGAGCCCGTTGTGCCTCGGGCTTGCCTCGTTGCCGCCAGTATCCAGCCTGCCGGAATGGGTGGCAAGCCGTCGTGGCTTAGGGCAAAGGTCGGGACGGAGCTACTGGAATCGTCGCAAACCGCGCCGCCGCAGGTGCGAAGCGCGGGCTGCGTTCTGATCCCGGGCGGCGTTAGCTGTTGTTCGCCGGCTTGGCGGCAGCCGCAGGTTTGGTCGCAGGCTTGGTCGCGGCCCCGGTCGTAGCCTTGGGCTTGGCCGGCTTCGCCGCCTGATCGCCGCTTGCCGCCGGCTTCCCGGCGGGCTTCGCCGTCGCATCGTGCCTGGTTGCGGCATGCCTGGTCCCAGCCGGCTTGGCTGCGGTCTTGGCGTCACCCTTGGCCTCACCCTTGGCCTCATTCTTGGCGGCGGACTTGGCACCAGATCTGGCTTCGGACTTGGCATCCGGCCTCACCGCCGCCGTCTTGGTGTCCTTGCCCGCGTCTTTCGGCTTGTCGGCGGCGTCAGGCTTCTTGGCGACGCGCGACTTCTTGCCACGCGGCTTGGACGCGGTCTGCTGGTCGGCGTCGGCCGCGACCGCCGCGATCAGGGCGGTGCCGGTGCGGGTCGGGCCGGTATAGACCAGCACGGGTTCGACCGCCGCGGGGGCCGAGGCCATCAGCTCGGACGCCTTCATCAGGGGCGGCTGCAGGCCGGCCGTGAAGAAGGTGACCTGAGCCTCGCCGCCGGTGGCCGAGGCCGATCCTGACGTGCCGCCATTGGTCGCAATCAGCGCATCGTCGTCGTCGCTGGCCGGCCGCTTGCGGTGGGGCCCGCACATCTCGTCGCGCAGGTTCGGGGGCGAGGCGTCGACCGGCACGAGGTTGTCGACGGTGCCGAGTGAGGGGCGCAGCCAATTGAGATTGTCTTGAGCGAAGCCGCGCTCCAGCAGCTGCGCGGCCTTCACCGCGCGCGCAGTGCCGGAACTGGCGCCGAGCACCACCGCGATCAGCCGGCGGCCGTTGCGCGTGGCCGAGGCCACCAGGTTGTACCCGGAGGCGCAGATGAAGCCGGTCTTGAACCCGTCGGCGCCGGGATAGCGGCCGATCAGCTTGTTGAAATTGCCGGTGATGCGCTTGCCGAAGCGGATCGCCGGGATGTGCACGAAGTATTCGTATTCCGGCAGGTCGCGCAGGAACGAGCGCGCCAAAATGCCGAGATCGCGCGCCGACGTGATCTGGCCGTCGGCGGGCAGGCCGTTCGGATTGACGTAGCTCGTCTGCGTCATGCCGAGCTTCCTCGCGGTGTCGTTCATCATCGCGGAGAAGCCGTCGATCGAACCGCCGACGCCTTCGGCGAGCACCACGGCCATGTCGTTCGCCGACTTGACCATCATCATCTTCAGCGCGTTGTCGACGGTGAGCTGCGTTCCCGGACGGAACCCCATCTTCGAGGGCGATTGCGAGGCTGCCGTCGGCGACACCGTGAGCAGCGTGTCGAGCGTCAGCCTGCCGTCCTTGACCGCCTTCAGCGTGACGTAGGCGGTCATGATCTTGGTGACGGAGGCCGGGTACCAGGGAATGGTCGCGTTGTCGGCCTGCAGCACCTTGCCGCTGTCGGCTTCGATCAGCAGCAGCGCCTCGGCGCCCGCCGCGCGCGGCGCGAGCAGCGCGGCACATGCAAGCGTCGCAGCGAACAGGTTGAACAGGGATTTGCGAAGCAGCGGACGAAGGGCGTGCACTATCCGATTCCGGTCCTTGGAGACCCGCCGGTTCCGGTCGGCTCTCGTGATCTGATTGTCGGGTCTGAAATCCAGCGCCGCCGCTTGCGGCGTCGCAAACCTATACCGGCTCGTGCGTCGAGAATAGGGGATCGGCGCGGTATTCCTCAATGAAATAGGCCGAATTTCGACGGCGCTGCGGGGACTTGCTAGGGGGATTTCACCGCCGTCGCGGCGGTCTCGGCCGCTGTCGCGCCGGCCCGTGCATTCTCCTGAACCATGAACTGAGCCCTGGCGAGCTCGGCGAAATGGCCGCCTTTGGCCACGAGTTCATCGAAAGTTCCGCTTTCGATCACGCGCCCGTTCTCGAACACCAGGATCCGCGTGGCGTTGCGGATGGTCGAAAGGCGGTGGGCGATCACGAAGGTGGTGCGGCCCTTCATCACTTCGTCGAGAGCGGCATTCACCTTGGCCTCGGTGACGGCGTCGAGCGCGGAGGTGGCTTCGTCCAGGATCAGGATCGGCGGGTCCTTGAGCAGCGCACGGGCGATGGACAGGCGCTGGCGCTCGCCACCGGAGAGCATGCGGCCGCGTTCGCCGGCATTGGTCTCGAAGCCGCCGCTGCGCTCGATGAATTCGAGCGCCTGCGCGCGCTCCGCCGCCTTGCGCATCTCGGCCTCGGTCGCGTCCGGCTTGCCGACCCGCAAATTCTCCGCGATCGAGCGGTTGAACAGCAGCGCTTCCTGGAACACCACGCCGATGTTCCGCCGCAGCGAGGTCAGCGTGACGCCGCGCACGTCCATGCCGTCGATCTTGATGACGCCGGATTGCGGATCGAAGGCGCGATGCAGCAGCGCAATCGCGGTCGACTTGCCGGCGCCGGTCGGGCCGACCAGCGCAATGGTCTGGCCGGGCAGCGCGGTGAAGGTGAGGTCCTCGATCGCCGGCCGCTTGCCGTCATAGGAGAACGTGACGTCGTAGAACTCGACGAGACCCGACAGCCTGCCGGCATCGATTGCGTCGGGCCGGTCGTGCACCGCGGGCACGGCGTCGAGCACATTGAAGAACTCGCGCAGGCGCGGGGCTTCCATGAACACGTTGTTGATGAAGCTGACGACCTGCTCGAGCTTCTGGATCAGGAGCGTCGCGAAGCTCACGAACATCACGATCTCGCCGACCGAGGTGAGCCCCTGGTCGTGCAGGGCGATGCCGAAGGTGAAGATCGCGAGCACCGTGATGGTCGTGGAGGCGCGCGTGATCACCGTGACCAGCGCCCACCACGACAGCACCGGCATCTGCGCGGCCAGCAGCTCGTCGGCGACCGAGCGCAGCCCTTTCACCTCGGATTCGACGCGCACGAAACTCTGCACCAGCGCGACGTTGCCGAGCGCGTCCGAAGCGCGCGCGGAAAGCTCGCTGTAGTGTTCCTCGACCGCCATCTGCATGCCGAAGGTCTTGCGCACCACGAAGGTGGTCAGCGCCGTGAAGACGATGCAGAGCACGAACAGCAGAATCGCGAGCCGCCAGTTCAGGTAGAGCGATAGCGGCAGCAGCACCACGATCGAGAGGATCGCGGCAAAATGCTCGCGGAAGAACCCGAGCCAGAGCCGCCACAGCGCGTCCGTGCCGTTGAGCATCACCTTCATCAGCCGGCCGGAATGGGTGCCGGAGTGGAAGGTCAACGGCAGTTGCAGGATATGCTCGAAATAGCTCGTCAGCACCGCCTGACGCTGGCGGTGCGAGAGCCGGTCGGCTTGCAAGGCCACGAGCGCGCTGCACGCGATGGTGAAGAGCCCGAACGCGACCCACGCGGCCAGGAACGGCCAGGCCGAGTTCGACCCGGCCACCGTCTTGCCCGAGAGCACGTCGACGATACGGCCGAACAGCACAGGCTCGGCGAATTGAGAGGCCGCGAGCAGGAGATTGGCGACCGCGAGCAGCCAGCCCAGCCGCGCCTCCTTGCCGAGCAGCTCGAGAACGCGGGTGTAGAGACGGAGGATCGACATGCGGGCGACGAATTCGAGTGGCTAACGGAGCCCGTATCTTAATCAGGGATCGCGCGGGAGATATAGCGGAAGCTGTCAGTTTTGCTCAATTGATCAGCCGCCCGGCGACCGGTGGCAGAAACCGGTCGTCGAAAACGTCACCCGCGGTGAGCCGCTTGCGGAATTTGAAGTCCTGCGCGATCTGGCCGATCGAACGATCGAAGCGTGCCGGGTCGACGCTGCCGAGGCCGTTGCGCCTGACCTCGTCGGTCAGGATGTTGTCCGCGAGGATGGTGCGAAGGCGCTCCAGCTCCAGGTTGCGGTCGCCGTCGTCGATGCGGCTCGCCGCCTCCTCCGCCGCTCGTCCCGGCTCCCTGACGGTCGCCGTGATGCCCGCCATCAAGGCGCGGACGAAGCCCTTCACCGCGTCCGGCTTTGTTGCGGCGAAGCCGGGATTGACCACCACGGCAAAGCCGTAGGCTTCGCAGCCGTAGTCCGCGTAGCGCAGCACGATGAGATCGGCTCCGGGCACGCCGCGGTCGCGCAGGTTCACCGCCGAGAGATAGCTGAAGCCGGCTACGGCATCGACCTGTCCCGCGGACAGGATCGGCTCGCGCACCGCCGCGCTGATCTTGTGGAATTTGACGCGCGTCGCCTTGACGCCGTTCTGCTGCGCCAGTGCCGGCCACAGTCGCATCGCCAGATCGTGGTCGGCAACGCCGACGGTCTTGCCGTCGAGATCGGGCAGGAGGTGGATGCCGCGGCTCCTGCGGGCGATGATCGCGTAGGGCGCGCGGTTGAACAGCATGAACACCGCCTTGACCGGCGCCGCGTCGTCCTTGTCACGAAAGCGGATCAGCTCGTTGATGTCGACGAGCGCAAGCTCGCTGTCGCCCTTGGCGACGCGTGCGAGCGCTTCCGGCGATCCGCCTGCGCTGTTGAAGGACACGTTGAGACGCTCGGCACCGAACCTGCCGTCCTTCGCCGCTAGGAAGAACGGCGCCATGCTCGCGTCCGGCGGGCGGTCGAAGGTGAAGTTGATCGCTACGGACGGCGCGGTGGTCTCGGCCGCGCCGGCATCGCGTGCAATCAGCGTCGCAAGCAGGATCGAGAGAGCCAGCAGGCCGTGAAGGGCGGTCGATTTCAATCCTGACATCAGTTGCGCCGGTCCCGCATTGTTGTGGTTTCGTGACGCTTGCAGCGCCGGCCGGCGACGAGCGTGCGCGCGCCAACATGAACGGCGGATGAGCGGCGTTGCGGCATCGTTACGCAACCCCGTTCAGCTTGCGTTGGGGTTGGGGAACCCAACTTGGGCTATGCGGGTTTTGACAGGCATGAGCCTGTCCGCAGGCGTCCGTTCCAGGTCCCAAAGGAGGGCCCAAGACATGTTTGAGCGAGTCTCCAAATTTGCGGGCCGAAAGGCCGTTCTTGCCACCGCCGCGGTGCTGGCGCTGACCACAATTGCCCCGACCGCCTCATATGCGGGCGGCCGCCACTGGCATGGC
>NZ_AJQE01000173.1 GCF_000261685.1 Bradyrhizobium genomosp. I (2014)
GGAGGCGGCGCCGCTGCAGCTGCGGCCTTCGCCGCCATCGGCACGGGGCTCGCCATCGCGGCCAGCCGCAATGCCTACGCCTATGACTACGGTCCGGGTTACGGCTACTACGGCGGTCCGGTCTATTACAGCGCTCCGGCCTACGGTCCCTATTATGGTCCGGGTCCGAACTACCAGTATCAGCGCTATGGCGGCACGGCTCCGTCCGAGCTCTGCGGCCAGGGCTACTATCAGAACTGCTACTAGCTCGGTATCCATGGGTTGACCATGACGGGCCGGCGCGCTTGCCGCGCCGGCCTGTTTTCTGCTTTTATTGTCGTGCGTTAACACGCTCGCCATTTGTTTAGAGTAGTTTTGAGTACCATGAGTGATTCCCTTGAGCGGCTATATCTGGCTGTGCTCGCGGCCAGGGATCTTGATCCGGCAATATCGCGTACGGCCCGGCTGTTTCAGCGCGGCCCCTCGAAAATGGCGAAGAAGCTGGCCGAAGAGGCCATCGAAGTCGTGATCGATGCGGTCAACGGCGATAGCGAGGCCGTGATCCGGGAAAGCGCCGACCTGTTGTACAATCTCACCGTGCTCTGGGCCTCTGCCGGCGTGCGTCCCGAGGACGTCTGGCGCGAGATGACGCGGCGGGAAGACATGCTCGGCATCGCCGAGAAGCTGCCGAAGTCGTCGATGAAGCTGCCCAAGGTCGCCTCGCCGCGCGTGGCCGCCGGGCGGCCAATTGTCGCGCTCGAGGGCCGTGCCGCACGCAAGCGCCACTAAAAGCGCGATGCGATCAGGGTGAATGGTCATCACGCTTTAGCCTCTTGTTGAGCATGATCTTTTCGGAAAACCGCTGCACACTTTTCCGGATCATGCTCGAAACGTCATAATTCGCCTCAATCTCGGCATGGACAAATCCGTCCCATGGTGCTTGATCGCGGCGCCATGCTGAAACGTATCTACGACTGGTGCATCGACGCCGCCCACAAGCCCTACGCGCTCTGGATCATGGGAGCCGTGGCTTTCGCAGAGAGCTCCTTCTTTCCGGTGCCGCCGGATGTGATGCTGGTCCCGATGTCACTGGCGCGCCCGCAGCGCGCCTGGCTCTATGCGGCGGTCTGCACCGCGACCTCGGTGGTCGGCGGCATCCTTGGCTATGCCATCGGCGCGCTGTTGTTCGATTCGGTCGGCCAATGGCTGATCCAGGTCTACGGCCTCGGCGGCAAGGTCGACGCCTTCCGCGCCTCCTACGCGGAATGGGGTGCCGTCATCATCCTGCTCAAGGGGTTGACGCCGATCCCCTACAAGCTCGTCACCATCACCTCGGGCTTTGCCGGCTATAACATCATCCTGTTCATCCTGTGCTCGATCGTTGCGCGCGGCGGACGCTTCTTCGTCGTGGCGATCCTGCTCAACCGCTATGGCGACTGGATCCGGGTCCGGATCGAGAAGCATCTCGGTCTGTGGGTCGCGATTGGCGCCGTGGTGCTGGTGCTCGGCTTCGTCGTCGCGATCAAGCTGATCTAGGGCATGATCCGGAAAAGTGTGAAGCGGTTTTCCGAAAAGATCATGCTCACGTAGTAACCCGCGGCTTTGCCGCCGGGCCGGCTTCGGCTACGTTTGCCGTCATGATGGTTCGATCCGGCAATCCGGTTCTGCGGCTCGGGACGCTGACCTCGGCAGCGTTGCTGCTCCTGCTCGGTGCCGGCGGGACCGGGTGGCCGCAATCCGCCCCGCCTGCGCTCCGCCTCCAGGAGCAGGGAGCGCAGGGAGCGCAGACCGCGCCGCCGCCCTCGACGCCGGCTGCTTCCGCTCCGCCGGCGCGCGAGGAAAATCCCGGGCTGATCAATGAAATGGGCAAGCTGTTCGACAAGCTGCCCTCGATCCTGCCGGCGATCAAAAGCCCCAGCGAAACCATGAATGACCTGTCGCGGCTGGCCAAGCCCTCGACCATGGTGTCGGGGCGCGTGGTCTGCCCGGTCTCGTCGAACGGCGCGCCCGACTGCAGGCAGGCCGCCGACCAGCTCTGCCAGAGCAGGGGTTACAAGGAAGGCAAAAGCCTGAACGCCGATTCCGCGGAAAAATGCTCGGCCAAGGTCCTGATCCCCGGCAGGCAACGCAAACCGGACGACTGCCGCACCGATACTTTCGTGACCAGCGCGCTGTGCCAGAACTGACGTGGCGGCCCGGCGCGCGAGCAGCAAGGAGTGCCCATGAGCCGGACGGAGCAGGACTTCCTCGGACAGCGTGAGATCGCCGACGACATCTACTACGGCGTCCAGACCATCCGCGGGAAGGAGAACTTCCACATCACCGGCATTCCGATGAACCAGGAGCCTTACTTCGTGAAGGCGCTTGGTTACGTCAAGAAGGCCGCTGCCATGGCCAATCGCGATCTCGGCGCGATCGACGCCAAGGTCGCGGACGCCATCATCCTCGGCTGCGACCGTGTCATCGCCGGCGACATGATGGATCAGTTCGTCACCGATTTCATCCAGGGCGGCGCCGGCACCTCGACCAACATGAACGCCAACGAGGTGATCGCGAACCTCGCGCTGGAAGCGCTCGGCTTCACCAAGGGCGACTACCAGCACGTCAGTCCCAACGATCACGTCAATTACGGCCAGTCGACCAACGACACCTATCCGACCGCCTTTCGGCTGGCGCTGATCCTGCGGCTCGAGAGCTACATGACGGCGCTGCGCCAGCTCCAGGAGGCCTTCTTCGCCAAGGGCCGCGAGTTCGACCGCGTGCTGAAGATGGGCCGCACACATCTGCAGGACGCGGTGCCGATGTCGCTGGGGGCCGAGTTCCGCGGCTGGGGCACCACCATCGGCGAGGAGGTCGACCGCATCTCGGAAGCACGTGCGCTGCTCCGCGAGATCAATCTCGGCGCAACCGCGATCGGCACCTCCGTCACGGCCGCGGTCGGTTATCCCAAGCTCGCGGTCCGGCACCTCAGCGCGCTCACCGGCGTCGACTTCGTGCTTGCCGGCGATCTCGTCGAGGCGACCTCCGACACCGGCGCCTATGTGCAGCTTTCCGGCGTCCTGAAGCGCACGGCGAGCAAGCTGACGAAAATCTGCAACGATATCCGCCTGCTCGCATCCGGCCCGCGCGCCGGCTTCAACGAGATCAACTTGCCGCAGTTGCAGCCGGGCTCCTCGATCATGCCCGGCAAGGTCAATCCTGTGATCCCCGAGGTCGTCAACCAGACCAGCTTCCTCGTCATCGGGCTCGACACCACGGTGACGCTCGCGGCCTCAGCGGGCCAGCTCCAGCTCAACGTGATGGAGCCGGTGATCTCGTTCGCGCTGTTCTTCTCGATCCGGACCATGGAGCGCGCGGTCAACAGCCTGCGCGAGAATTGCGTCGTCGGCATCACCGCCAACGAGGAGCACACCCGCAACATGGTGTTGAATTCGCTCGGCATCGTCACGGTGCTGAAGCCGCTGCTCGGCTACAAGCGGTGCGCCGAGATCGCGCGCGAAGGTTACAAAAGCGGCAAGTCGCTGCACCAGATCGTCGTGGTCGAGCGCAAATTGCTCACGCAGCAGAAGTGGGACGAGATGTTCTCGTTCGAGCGGCTGATCAATCCGGATCTGGTCGGGTAGGCGGTCGTCGCATCGACCGCCGGCGTTCATGGGCGATCGATGCTTTCTCCGCGCGTCATTGCGAGGAGCCCTTGCGATGAAGCAATCCAGATTGTCTCCATGGAAAGAGACCGGATTGCTTCGCTGCGCTCGCAATGACGGAGGAGGCAGATGGGCTAAGAATTCCGCTGCTTGGAATTGCGCCAGCCCCTCCGCCACGGCGCCAAAACGCAATACTTGACAGTGGAAAGATTGCCTTGTTGGTATCATTCCAATCGTCGATTTTGACTGTCAACAAAGGATCGCTTCGCAATGTCCATGCCCGCCTTGTTCAAGGGGCGCCTGTCGATCCCGGTGATCGGTTCGCCGCTCTTCATCATCTCGGTGCCAGATCTCGTGATCGCACAGTGCAAGGCGGGGGTGGTCGGCTCGTTTCCGGCGCTGAACGCGCGGCCGCCGGAGCTGCTCGACGAATGGCTGGCGCGGATCACCGAAGAGCTGGCGGCGTATGACCGCGCCCATCCCGACAAGCCGTCGGCGCCGTTCGCGGTCAACCAGATCGTGCACAAGTCGAACAACCGGCTCGACCACGACATGCAGCTCTGTGCCAAGTACAAGGTACCGATGATCATCTCCTCGCTCGGCGCGCGCGAGGAGATGAACCAGGCCGTGCACGGCTGGGGCGGCATCGTCTTTCACGATGTGATCAATCAGAAATTCGCGCACAAGGCGATCGAGAAGGGCGCCGACGGCCTGATCCTGGTCGCGGCCGGAGCCGGCGGCCATGCCGGCACCATCTCGCCGCTGGCTTTCGTCGCCGAAACGCGAACATGGTTCGACGGTCCGATCGCGCTGTCAGGGGCGATCGGCAACGGCAAGGCCATCCGCGCCGCACGCATCCTCGGGGCCGACTTTGCCTATATCGGCTCGGCCTTCATCGCCACCAAGGAGGCCAACGCGGTCGAGAAGTACAAGGAGATGATCGCCGGCTCGAGCGCCGACGACATCGTCTATTCCAACCTCTTCACCGGGGTGCACGGCAATTATCTGAAGCCCTCGATCCTCGCTGCCGGCATGGATCCGGACAACCTGCCGACGTCCGATCCTTCGAAGATGAATTTCGGCACGGACGCCTCCGGCGAGCGCGCCAAGCCAAAGGCCTGGAAGGAGATCTGGGGAAGCGGCCAGGGCATCGGCAGCATCGACAAGGTCGTGCCGGCGGCCGAGTTGATCGCGCGTTTCAAGAAGGAATACGACGAGGCGGTCGATCCGCCATTGCCATAGTCGGGTCCCGGACGCTGTGCGGCATGAAATGCCGCTCCGCAGAGCCGGGGCCCATCGTTCAACGAATGGACCCCGGATCAGCAGCGCACCGCTTGCGCGCTGTGCGGCGTCCGGGGAACGCGCCGCGAGAATGAGCACCACATGACCCCCATCTACCGCGTAGACGGCAATAGCGTCCTCACCAGTCCGGATGCGGCCGGCCCCTGGGACCGGCGCATGCAGCACGGCTCGGCACCGGCTTCGCTGGTGACATGGGCGGCCGAACGCATTCCGACGCCTGTTGCGATGGACATCGCGCGCGTCACCATAGATCTGATGCGTCCGGTGCCGGTCGCGCCGCTCACGATCGTGACCGAGGTCCTGCGCGAGGGCCGCAAGATCCAGCTCTGCGGCATCAAGCTGCTCGCGGACGGCGTACAGGTCGTCGGAGCCACCGTGCTGAAGGTCAGGCGCCAGGTGCTGAACCTGCCCGATGACGTCGAGGAGCTGCCGGTTACGCTGCCGTCGCCGGAGGACTCGTTGGTCGAGGACGGACACGCCGCCACCAGCCCCTTCGTGCGATCGGTCTCGATGCGCGCCGCGCGCGGCCGCTTCGGCCAGGCCGGCGCCGGCGCGATCTGGTTTCGCGTCGACCATCCGCTGATCGCCGGTGAAGCGGTCTCGCAGGCGATGCGCGCCGTGGTCGCCGCCGATTTCTCCAACGGCACCGCCTCGACGCTCGACTTCCGCGCCTGGACCTACATCAACGCCGATCTCACCGTCAGCTTTTCACGTCAGCCGGTCGGCGAATGGATCCTGCTCGACGGCGATTCCTGGATCGGGCCCGACGGCGCGGGCCTCGCGATGTCGCGGCTGGCGGACAGGCAGGGATATTTCGGCCGCGCGGTGCAGAGTCTGGTGATCGAGAAGCGGTGAACGTGACGGCGAATGCCGTGTTCGCTCCCGATTGAACGGCAGGCTTCCGCCGCCGCGGAAGGGATGTTTGGTCGCGAGCCCCTTGTCCGGAGGTCTCTGGGGCGACGCAGGCATCCTGCCAGTTCACATTCCGTAGAAGATCTTGATCTCCCACAGCACCACGATGATAGCCGTGATCAACGTGATCGCGGCGACGGCACTTTCCAGGGAAGCGACTCTCATATCCTACTCCGCTTCCCAGCCCCGTCAGCGGTCTAGTTGATTCCCTGATTCGCCGGCAATCGCGCGGCCATCGCGAACGCGCACTCGGTCCCGCATTGTGGTGCCGGGGCCACAATGACACCGTAAAATCCCGGGGATTTACCCCACCATCCGGTCCCTCCCGCTCCAGAACCCCGCACGCAATACCTTCTTGTCGACCTTGCCGACGCCGGTCATCGGCAGCTGCTTGACGAACCGGATCTGCTTCGGGGCATGCGCCGAGCCCTTTCGCGTCTTGACCAGGTTGATCAACTCGTCCGGATCGGGCTTTGCCCCCTCGCGCGGCACGACGATGGCGGTGACGGCTTCGCCCCATTTCTCGTCGGGGATGCCGACGACCGCGACCATGGCGACGTCCGCGTGTTGCGACAGCACGTCCTCGACCTCGCGCGGGAAGATGTTGAAGCCGCCGGTGACGATCATGTCCTTCTTGCGGTCGAGAATGAACATGTAGCCGTGCTCGTCCCTGCGCGCGATGTCGCCGGTGTGGACCCAGCCGTTCTTCAGCGTCTCGGCGGTGATGTCGGGGCGCTTCCAGTACTCCGCCATCACGTGCGGGGCGCGCACGCAGATCTCGCCGGCGTCGCCCGTCTTCACTTCCTGGTCGTTGTCGTCGAGGATCCTGACCTCGCAGGCCGCGATCGGGAAGCCGCAGGACAGGAACAGCTCCGGGTGCTTCGGGTCGTGATCCGCCTTGCGCAGCACCGAGACGGGATAGCATTCGGTCTGGCCGTAGAGCTGCGAGAACACCGGCCCGATGCGCTCGATGCCCTCGAGCAGGCGGCTCGGCGACATCGCGGAGGCGCCATAGAGCACGAGCTCGAGCGAGGAGAGGTCGGTCTTGCCGAGCGCGGGCTGATCGAGCAGCACATAGATCATGGTCGGAACGAACAGCGTGAAATTGATCCGCTCGCGTGCGATCGTCGTCAGCACCGCCTCGGGATCGAACCCCCTCAGCATGTGCACGGTGCCACCGCGCATCAGGGTTGGCAGCACCTTTGTGCCCGCGACGTGACTGATAGGCGCGACCGTGAGATAGCGCGCAGCCTCCGGAATCTCGAAGTCGGCGAGGATCGCGCCAGCGGCCCCGCTGTTCTCGCGATGGTAGCGCAGCGCACCCTTCGATTTTCCGGTGGTGCCGCCGGTGTAGTTCAGCGTGGCGAGATCGTCGGCGCCGGCGAGGCACAGCGGGCTCGCATGTCCCGCAGTTTCGATTGCGGCCAGCAGATCGACGCCATAGTCGGCGGGGCCCGCGGTGAAGACCGCCTTGAGCCAGGTCGCCCGCGCGGAGAGCTCGCCGCCGCGGTCGCGGAAGGCGGCGGCATCGACCACCAGCATCTCGGCCTCGGAATCCTCGAGCTGGAACAATTGGTCCTCCAGCGATCCCAGCGGATGCAGCCAGGTGATGCAGAGCCGGGCCAACTGCGCGGCAACGCCGGCGCACCAGGTATCGGCACGGTTCGCGGTGAGGAATGCGATGCGCGCGCCGGGCTGTAATCCAAGCCGCATGAACACGCCCTGGATGCGTCCGATCAGGTCGATGGTGCCCTGATAGCTCAGCGATCCCTCAGGCCATGCGAAAGCGGTGCGCTCGGGAAAGCGCGACAGCGCCCGTAGCGTCTGCGCACAAGCCGGGGACGATGCGTGGAGCGGATCAGACATATGTTTCCTCGTTGCTTTGTCACCGGCTCCTGGCGTGCCAATGTTGCTGACGACGCTAGCACAGAGACTGCGGGAGGGAACGACAAAGCCCGCGCAGGGAGGCATGCATGCCATCAGATCGACTGCAACGCTTCCGCGACCGTCTCGCCCTGCCGCTGATCGCGGCGCCGATGTTTCTGGTGTCGGGCGTCGAGCTCATGGTCGCGTCCTGCCGCAGTGGGGTGATCGGCAGCTTTCCCACCGCGAATTGCCGCGGCACGGAACAACTCGATGAATGGCTCACCGAGATCGAGACGCGGCTGCGGCGGCACGAAGATCAAGTCGGCCGCAAGGTCGCGCCGCTCTGTCCGAACCTGATCGTGCACCGCTCCAATGCGCGGCTGGAAGAGGATCTCGCCATGTTGCTGCGGCACAAGGTGGAGATCGTCATCACCTCGGTCGGCTCGCCCGCGTCCGTGTTGAAGCCGCTCCATGATGCCGGCGCGCTGGTGCTGGCGGATGTTGCCTCCATCCGCCATGCCGAGCGCGCGGCAGAGGCAGGTGCCGACGGATTGGTACTGCTCACTGCGGGCGCCGGCGGCCAGACCGGCTGGCTCAATCCATTTGCCTTCGTCCGCGCGGTGCGCGCGTTCTATGACGGCGTCATCGTGCTCGCGGGCGGGATCAGCGACGGCCATGCGCTGCATGCGGCCGAAGTGCTCGGCTGCGACCTCGCTTATATGGGCACGAAGTTCATCGCGACGCGGGAGAGCATGGCGGACGACCGTCACAAGCAGATGCTGGTCGACAGCAGCGCCGACGACATCCTCCTCACCACGGCGTTCACGGGCCTGCAGACCAGCATGCTAAGGCCATCGATCGTCGCGGCCGGCCTCGATCCCGACGATCTGCCGGTGCGTGGGGCGATCGACATCGGCAAGGATATCAACGTCGCCGCGCGCGAGAGCCGTCCGAAGCGCTGGCGCGACATCTGGAGCGGCGGACACACGACGTCGGGGGTGACCGATGTGCCTGCCGTCGACGATCTCCTTGCGCGGACAATCGCCGAATACCACGCGGCGGACGGCCGGTAGGTGGCAGCCCGGCCATGCCGATGTGAGGCGTCGGCGGCCCGATCACGGTTAATCCCGCATGGCTCCGCGCCTCCTCACTTAACGGCAGATTAACCAACCCCCGCCAAGAATTCCCTCACGGCCGCCAATCAGGACGAGAGGGACAGGCGATGGACTTCGATTTTCTCGACAGCAAGACAGCCGCGACGCTGGACGAAATCCGCGTCCGCGTCGCCCATGCCCTGGCCCGCCACCCGCTGTGCCGCAACGTCCGTTTCGACATCGTCAGCGTCCCCCGGACCCGCCGCGGCGGCAACTGGACGGTGACGCTGCAATCGGTCGAGCCGCGTGCGGTCTGGGAGGCCTCGGAGATCGTGGCCGACATCCAGGACGCCTATGATCTCGCAGCAGCGGCCTGACTACCTTGAACTTTCCGGCCGATGTCGCCGCAGTCCGCGCGATTTGCCGCCGCGATGGCACCGTTAAGCCTTATTTATCGCCCAGTTTGCGGGCAGTGATCACGTGGACTTGAAGTGGACGCGGAGAGACGTTTGTCCAAAGCCATCACCATCGTCGCGCTGACCTGTTTCCTCGTCCTCGGCGCCGCAACCACTGCCATTCTCGGCCGCGACAGCGTGCCCAGCGTCAGCGCCGAGATGATCGCCCAGACGCCCCCGCCCAAGCCGCTGGCAACCAACCGCGCCGCCAAGGCTGATCGCCTCGTCCCGACGCTCGCGCTCGCTTCGGCCGCGATCGAGCCGGTGCAGGTGGCTGCCGACAAGCTTTCGCAGACGCCTGTCCTGACCGAGCCGCTGCGCCAGGCCTTCGCCGCCGCCACGCCCTCCGATTTCCCGATGCCGAAGCCGAGCGCGCATGAGGCACCGGCCGCGGCGGAGGTTCCGGCCGTCGAAGTTCCGGCCAAGCCGAAGGTGGTCGCCAAGCCGCAGCCGCAGAAGGCCTATTCGCTGCTGTCCGACGTGCAGATCGAGGGCATCAGGGGTCGCCTGAAACTGTCGTCGTCGCAGGAATATTACTGGCCCTCGGTCGCGACCGCGCTTCGCAACGTCGCCCGCAAGATCCAGGCGAACAGGCTGTCGAATCCGAACGCGCCGCCCGGTTCGCAGATCGATCCGAATTGCGACGAGGTGCAGCAGTTGAAGTCGGCCGCGATGCCGCTGTTGTTCCAGCTCCGTGACGATCAGAAGGAAGAAGTGCGCAAGCTCGCTCGCCTCATCGGGCTCGAGAAGGTCGCCCAGCAGATCTGATACGCGCGGCTTCCTCCTGGAGGAGCCGCGGCCATCAGGAACATCTGGTAATCCCCGCGCGTTGCCCGCTCCAAAAGAGGGAGTGGATGAAATGCGCGCCTCGACAGCCTATTTTGTCGGTGCCGGAACCATCATCGCAGCCATCGCCATTGGTCTCGGCGGCGGCATCGTTGCCGGCAACATCATGAATCCGGTCGCGTCCAAGCAGGGCCCGGACACCAGCAAGGTGACGCAGCGCACGGGGGGGCCGGCGACCACGAACGCGCAGTCGGAGCGTGTGAATTATCTCACCGGCTCGCGAGCCTTTGGCGCGATGATCACTGCGCCGGCGCGGGCCGAAGCAAAGCCTGAAGCCGCAACGCCTGACACGCAAGCCTCGCAGGCGAATGCTGAACCGCCGGTGCCGCAGCCTTCGCAGGCCGCTGCGGTCGAGCAGCCCAGGCAACAATCCAAGCCCGCGCCGTTCCCGCAGGCAGGAGAATCTGCCGAGCAGCAGGCCGCGACCGAGCCGTCATCCTCGTCGAACAACGCCTATGCCAAGGCGAGGGATTCCGACGTGAAGCGTGCCGCGACCGAACGGCGCCGAGCCGAGCGCCGCGAGCGCTGGGCCGAACGGCATCGCCATTCCCGCGAGCCGCGCGGCTTGCGCGACCGCACCGATTGGGACGACGTCGCGCGCAATGTCCGCGAGGATTCCGATGCGCGCGACTACGCCAGCCGGCCGCGCGGCGGCTTCCCCCAGATCAGGCTGTTCGGGCCTGACGACGATTAGCGCCCAAAGCGCGACGAGATCTGGATGAATCGTCATCGCGCTTTAGGTTGTCGTTTGCCCATGATTTCCGCGCAAACGCGTTCCGCGTTTGTCGCGAGGGAAACCGCTTCGCACTTTTCCGGATCGTGCTTTGGTCCGCGATCGCGGCTGCAATGGGAGAAGGTGCGCCGTCGTCGTGGCGCCGCTGTCACGTCATTCCCGCGCGCCGCAAGCCTTCGAGATAATGCGCACGATCCTCCTCCCGCAGCATCGGCAGCTCGCGCGTGATCCAGGCAAGCGAGACCTCGGGCTGGGCGCGGCGCAGGCCTTCCAGCGCGGAAGCCGCGAGCGCCGGATCGCCCAACATGCCGGCGGCGGCGGTCAGCACGCGGTGCGCGCCGACGAAATCTCCGCGCTGGCGCATCGATTCCCGTGCCATCTGCACGGCCCCCTCGTAGTCGCGGCCGACGAACCTGGCATAGGCCGCAACTCCGCAATAGATCGCCGCGAGCGGGTCGCGCGGGCTCAGGCGCAGCGCGCGGCGGGCGGCGGCGTCGCCGTCCTGCCATCGTCCGGCATAGCACAGCGTCACGCCGTGGAAGGCATGCGCCATCGCGAAATTCGGATTGAGCGTCAAGGCCAGTTCGAATTCCGCCAGCGCGTCGTCGAAGCGGCGGCGGAACAGATAGGTGTAAGCGAGGCCGTGATGGGCCCAGGCATCCTCGCGATCGGCCTCCACCGCCGCGAGCGCCGCACGTTCGGCGACCGGCACGGTCGCGGCCATGTCGGCCCAGCCCATATGCGCGCCAAAGATATGGCTGGTCGCGAGCAGGCCCAGCGCCTTGCCATAGGCGGGATCGATTGCGACGGCCTGTTCCAGCAGCCCTTGCGCTGCGGCATTGTCCTCGCGGCTGATGCGCCAGTAATGCGACAGCGCGCGCATCACGAGGTCCCAGGCATCCAGGCTGCCCGGCGGCTTCTGCTGGGCCCGGAAGCTTTCGGCGGCGTAGAGCTGCGGCTCGATCGCGGCGACGATCGCCTCGGTGATCTCGTCCTGCACGGCGAAGATGTCGGCAAGCTCTCGGTCGTAACGTTCGGCCCAGAGATGGCTGCCGGTCGAGACGTCGTTGAGCTGGGCCGAGATCCGCACCCGCTCGCCGCTCCGCCGCACGCTGCCTTCGACCACGTAGCGCACCCCGAGTTCCCGCGCGACCTCGTGGATGTGTACGGCGCGGCCCTTATAGACGAAGGAGGAATTGCGCGCGACGACGAAGAACCATCGCAGCTTCGACAGCGCGGTGATGATGTCCTCGCTGATGCCGTCGGAGAAATAGTCCTGCTCGGCCTCGCCGCTCATGTTGGTGAAGGGCAGCACGGCGATCGCGGGGCGCTCGGGCAGCGCGAGGGGGACCCGAGGGGGCTGCGCCGCCCCGCGGCCGGGCTCCGGCGCGATTGCCCCGGACCTGGCCTCCTTGGCCTCGACGTCGCCGACGAAGCGAAAGCCCTTGCGGGTGATGGTGCGGATCAGCGCCTGGCTCGCGCCATTGTCGCCGATCGCCTTGCGCGCCGCGTTGATCCGGCTGGTCAGGGTGGATTCGGAGACGCTGCGCCCGTGCCAGATCTTGTCGATCAACTCGTCCTTGCTGACCACCCGGTCGCGGTTCTGCATGAGGTGGACGACGAGATCGAAAACCTGCGGCTCCACGGCAATGGGAACCTGCTCGCGGCTCAGCTCGCGCCGGTCGGTATCGAGAAGGTGGTCCCGGAACAGAAACTGCACGTCGAAAACTCAGGCCTCATTGCGCAATCGGGAAAGCAATATGACAAAATGAAATTCGGGTCGAAAATCGTATGTCTGCCGAAGGGGGCCCCTGGTTCATCGCGATCGCGTGATGGCAGCCATGCCGGACGATTGGGGCCAGATCGCTGCGGGCGACGTGTTGACCGGGTATCTCCGTCCGCAATCGATCCTCATCCCGAGGTGCGTGGCGAAGCTGCGAATGTCCATTGCCGAGCAGCACGGCCCGCGTAATCTGTCTTCACACAAAACACGAACCGCAAAGAAACGCCCATGCCCGCTTTCACCGCCTCCACCACCGTGCTCGACTCCATGCTGTTTCGCGACGCCTTCGGCACGCCTGAGATGCGCGAGGTGTTCTCCGACGTCGCGACGGTCGCGCGCTATGCCGAGGTCGAAGTGGCGCTGGCGAAGGCGGAAGCGAAGTGCGGTGTGATCCCACGAGAGGCGGCCGCAGCGATCGCGGCGCGGACCGACGTCGCCGCGCTCGATTTCGATCTGCTCAGGCAGGAGACCGATGTCGTCGGCTATCCGATCCTCCGTCTGGTGCATCAGATGGTGAAGCAATGCGGCGAGGCCGGCCGCTACGTGCATTGGGGCGCGACCACGCAGGACATCATGGACACCGCCGTGGTACTGCAACTGCGCGCCGCGCTCGAGATCGTCGAACGTGACGTCGCCGAGCTGCGCAAGATCCTCGCTGATCTGTCGAAGCGCCATCGCGACACGGCGATGGCGGGGCGAACCCATCTCCAGCAGGCGCTGCCGGTGACCTTCGGCTACAAGACCGCGATCTGGCTCGCGATGTTCGATCGCCACGCCGAGCGTCTGGTTCAATTGAAGCCGCGCGTGCTGGTCGGTCAGTTCGCCGGCGCTGCCGGCACGCTGGCCTCGCTCGGCGACGAGGGGTTCGAGGTGCAGGAGGCACTTTGCGCCGAGCTGAAGCTGGGCATTCCGGCCTCGACCTGGCATGTCGCGCGCGACGGATTCGCCGAAGTCGTGAACTTCCTCGCCCTCGTCACCGGGTCGCTCGGCAAGATCGCGCTCGACATCATGATCATGGCTTCGACCGAGTTCGCCGAGGTCTACGAGCCCTTCGTCAAGGGGCGCGGGGCCTCCTCGACCATGCCGCAGAAGCGCAACCCGATCTCGTCGGAACTGATGCTCGCGGCGTCCAAGGCGGTGCGCCAGCACGCCGGCCTGATGCTCGACGCCATGGTGCAGGATTTCGAGCGCGCCACCGGTCCCTGGCACGCCGAATGGATGGCGATCCCCGAAAGCTTCGTGCTGAGCGCCGGCGCGCTGCACCAGGCGAAGTTTGCGCTCGCGGGCCTCATCGTGGACGAGGCGAAGATGAACGACAACCTCGCCATCAGCCGCGGCCTGATTGTGGCCGAAGCGGTCATGATGGGGCTCGCGCCGCAGATCGGGCGGCAGGAGGCGCATGACGTGGTCTATGACGCCTGCCGTCAGGCCAACGAGAAGGGAATGAGCCTTGCCGATGCGCTGTCCGCAGATTCACGGATATCGAGCCGCATCGACCGCGCCACGATCGAGGCACTTACCTCACCGAAAAATTACCTCGGACTCGCACCCGCCATGGTCGACCGGGTGCTGAAATCGGCAACACGTTGAAAACCAAAATGCGTGAAACCACGTATCTTTCATGCGTCGCAGGCCGCTCGCACACTTGTGTCTTGCGATGCTAGACTTAGATTGAACGAGAGACTTTCGGCAGAGGGCCCGGCATGACTGATCAACGCAATACCTCCACTCCCATCGATCCCGCGAAGCTCGACCGGCTGGCCGAGGTCGCGGTGAAGGTGGGCCTGGGCTTGCGGCCGGGACAGGATCTGCTTCTGACGGCGCCCGCGATCGCGCTGCCGCTGGTGCGGCGGATCGCCGTGCATGCCTACAAGGCCGGCGCCGGCATCGTGACGCCGATCTTGTCGGACGAGGAGATGACGCTGGCGCGCTACCGCCACGGCCGCGACGACAGTTTCGATCGTGCCGCCGGCTGGCTCTACGAGGGCATGGCGAAGGCGTTCTCGGACAACACGGCACGGCTCGCCATCGTCGGCGACAACCCGATGCTGCTGTCGGGCGAGGATCCTTCCAAGGTGGCGCGCGCCAGCAAGGCGAATTCGATGGCCTATCAGCCCGCGCTGGAAAAGATCGTCAATTTCGACACCAACTGGAACATCATCGCCTATCCGAGCCCGTCCTGGGCCAAATTGGTGTTTCCTGATGATCCCGAGGACGTCGCCGTCGGCAAGCTCGCGGACGCGATCTTCGCCGCATCCCGCGTCGACCGCGAGGATGCGATGAGCAATTGGGCGAGCCACAATGCGGTGCTGCGCGAGCGCACCAACTGGCTCAACGGCCAGCGTTTTCGCGCGCTGCAATACTCGGGTCCGGGCACCGACCTGACCATCGGGCTCGCCGATGGCCACGAATGGGAAGGCGGCGCCTCGCTCTCCAAGAACGGCATCAGCTGCAACGCCAATATCCCGACCGAAGAGGTCTTCACCACGCCGCATTGCCGCCGCGTCTACGGCCATGTCGTGAGTTCGAAACCGCTGTCCTATCAGGGCACGCTGATCGACAACATCGCGGTGCGCTTCGAGGACGGCAAGATCGTCGACGCAAAAGCCTCGCGCGGCGCCGAAGTGCTGAACAAGGTGCTCGACACCGACGAGGGCGCGCGGCGCCTCGGCGAAGTGGCGCTGGTGCCGCATTCCTCGCCGATCTCGCAGAGCGGGCTGTTGTTCTACAACACGCTGTTCGACGAGAACGCGGCGTCTCACATCGCGCTCGGTCAGTGCTACTCGAAATGCTTCGTCAACGGCGCCCAGCTCACGCCGCAGCAGATCGCGGCGCAAGGCGGCAACCAGAGCCTGATCCATATCGACTGGATGATCGGCTCGGCCGAGACCGACATCGACGGCATTTTGGCCGACGGCAGCAAGGTGCCCGTGTTCCGCAAGGGCGAATGGGCCAAGTAGCCTGCGCGACTCTCTTCGCGGTTCGCTCGAAAAGACCCGATGCGCATGCTGCGGAGGAAGCAACGCGAGCGCGCCGCCGGAGCCCGGCGACCAGAGCCTCGGGCGTAAAGACATTGGTGAGCTCGGTTCCAGGGCCTTCGCGCATTTTGTCGCACCCTGGGAAGGACCGAAGCATGTGGGCGGATTTGCAAGGGGAATCGGGACGTTAACCGGTTTGCACTTGCCGCTTCCGGCTGATTCTCGAAGCCGGCGTAAGAAAGAATTAAAAACGGACTACTAGCGTCGGGGCATCTTTCGAAACAATCCGGGCCGGGGTTCGGCCGCAATATCATTTCCTGAGGAAGCAGATGTCGCGCGCATTGATTGAAGTCGGTAGTTGCAATGTGGAGCTCGAACTGCGGCCGATCGAGCCGTCCTGGATCATCGAGGGCAATCCCGTATCCCGCTCGCGCGTCCTGTCGACCAGCGCCGATGGGACCGCCCAGACAATCATCTGGTCCTGCACCGAAGGCCGCTTCAACTGGTACTACGACATCGACGAGACGATCATGATCATGGAAGGATCAATCGTGCTCGAAAGCGACGGCATGCCGCCCAAGCGCTATGGCCCCGGCGACGTCATTTTCTTCCGCGACGGCGCACACGCCAAATGGCATGTCGAAGGGCACGTCAAGAAGATCGCCTTCTGCCGCAAGACCAATCCGGTGATGATCGGCTTCCTGATCCGCGTCGTCAACAAGTTGAAGAAGATGTTCGCCTCCACCGGCGAGCGCCGTCCGGCCTCGCTCATGGGTGCCGGCTAAAGCGGACAATAGCGTTCCAGGGACGCTTCCCAGCGGCCACGACGAAGAGGGGGCGGGATCGACATTCCGGCCCCTCTTCTCGTTTCGAGATCATGGCTGCCGATGCTCATGGCCTGCGCCGTCGTGCTTTGACCTCCACCATCAGCCGCCAATCCTGCGCTGCCGCGGACCTGGCTTCGCCAAGCCAATGGAAGGAGTCGTTGGTGATCCCTGTAAAGCTCCAGCGCGTCAGCTCGCCGGATTCGGTCGTGCCTTCCTGCACGATGTCGTTTCCACGCGGACGGCCGATCTGCTGGCGGAACACGCGGCGGCCGGGATCGAACCAGGAAATCCGCCACGCATCGATGGCCGGATCGTAGACGCGCAGCGTCGTGCCATACCAATTGCCGGCGATCGGAAAGGCCCGGCTGTCCGCGGGCCGGGGGATGATCCAGACGTCCTGCACCGCGCGGCCTTCCAGCACCCAGCCGAAATGGATTTCGTCAAGTGCGGTGTGCCTGGCGCCGTCCGGCGCATGTGCCGTGATCTCGCTGTTCCAGTCGCCAACGAAGCGGCCGTAAAGCCGAAGGGCCGCCTCGTTGTCGGGATGCGGCCCGCTCGCGTGCAGAAGTCTCGCAAAGTCGCTCATGTTGCTCTCCTGTCGCGGAGATTTCAGCACGAACGGGCCGCGGGCGACTTGGAGAAAATTGCCGTCAGTCCTCGGGTCCTGCGCCGTGACAGATGCCTCATGGTTCGATCGGCCTCGGCGTGCGTCCGCCGGCTGCTCGCGCGTTCAGCGCGCCAGACCATGATAACGGAGACATTGACATGGATTTCGGAGCAGCCAAGTCGTTGACGGTTCAAGTCGTTGACGGTTGATGCGTTCCGGTTGTGGCGCTCAGACCCCGTCGAGGATGATCACGGTCGGCTTCGGCGGCAGCGCATCCCGCGACATCCGGAATGACCGCTCGGTGCGCCGGTCGATTTCGAACTGCTGGCCGATCCGGCGCATGAAGTCGTCGAGCGGAGTGGCGAAGCGGTGCATCGGCAGCACCACCGAGGCGCGTAGCCGCTTGGTGATCTCGGAGATGCCGTCCAGCGACATGGTGTACGTACCGTCGATCGGCACCATCACGATGTCGAGCCGTCCGATCTGGGCGAAATGGCTGTCGTCGAGCTTGTGGTGAAGGTGGCCGAGATGGCCGATGCAGAGGCCGGCGACCTCGAAGATGAAGATGGAATTGCCGTCGCGGATCATGTCGGTGCCGGCATCGTCGCCGAAATGGCGGCGGATGTCCGTCGTGACGTTGCGGATGAAGGTGTCACTGATGCGCTCCGACACGATCGCCGGCTTGCCGTCCTCGCCCCAGCCATGCAGCACATGGGGAATTCGTTTGTCGGGATACAGAGAATAGTGCGTGCTGTGCGCCCGGTTCATGGTGACGACGTCGGGCAGCCGCCCCACCTGGTATGCGCCGCTATAGTCGGTCGCGATGCGCAAGCCGGCGGGCGTGTCGATGAAGTAGGTGGAGTGGCCGGCATAGGTGATTTGGACCTCGGCCGGGGCTGCCGCCAGCCGGAACGCAACCGGCATCACGCGGGGCGCCGCGTTCGCCATCGCCAGGCATTCGCTGCGTTGAGGTGGCTGCTGGGCGAGGGCAGGTGTGAGGAATGCACCGAACAGCGCCAGAGCCGCCGAAACCAGTCGCCACATGATCCGTCCCCAATGACGCCGGGGGGAAGTCTAGCGTGCAATGCAGCGCGCCGCCAACAGCCGGCGATCAACAGCGCGTCAGTGTCGCACCTGTCATTCCGCCATCCAGTCGCGCCTTGGGCTGAACTTCCAGGTGAGGGCGACGAGGCTCGCGGTGATCAGGCCGCTGATGAGGCCGGCCAGCGGCAGGGCGAGCAGCAGCGCGGCGGTCGCGGCCCAGCCGATCGAGGAGAAGGCTTCGGCGAAGGTCGCAAGCCGCGAAGACGTCTGGCGGCGGCGGAATTGGCTGCGACGGGCCTGCACCCGGAACCAGAGCTGGATCGCCGTCGCCGAGGCCGCACCGACCATGATCGCGCCGGCGCTGATCACCGCCTGGAATGGCGAGGCGAAGGCCAGCGCCGCGACCAGCGGACTGAAGATCACGGCGATTGCGATCAGCACCACCTCGATCTCGGCGCGGATGACGCTGGACGACATCAGCGGCGCGGTGGCGACGAGATCGGGAGCGTCCTCGCCGGAGATCGTCAGCCAGGCGAGCCCGCCGGCAAGCTGTCCGGCCGCCATGACAATGACAGGTGTGATCAGCGTCAGCGCTGCGGAGCTGTCGGCAAAGTTGCGCCAGAGCAGGAGCGCCGGCGGCACCAGATAGAGCAGCTGCATCAACGTCTGCGAGATCAGCCAGGGATCGCGCCACAGCAGCATGAATTCCTTGCGCCGCAACGCCTGCTGGCGCGATCCGGCGCGGAACGGACGCTCCCTCGCGCGGACGCGGCCGGACGCGCCGTACCCCGCCGCATCGATGGCGGTGTCGGCGAAGCGGTGCGAGAAGATCGCCATGACGCTGCCGAGCAGCACCAGGGCGAGCGCGAGAAGCAGCAGCAGCGCCTCGCTGTCGCCCATGGTCGCCCGCGCCGGCCACCACCAGATGCTGTCGGCGTCGGGCGCGTAAGCGGCAAGGCTGCCCGAGGTCAGGATGGTGAAGCGCGACAGCGTGCCGTAGGACATGATCGCGGCGACCTGCAGCGCGATCACGAAGCCCGCGCCGATGATCGCGGCGAGGATCTGGGCGATCAGGCGCGTTCGCGCCGGGCCGATCAGCCGGAACAACAGGATGGTGATGGCGATAGCGATCGCCGCGGCGGACAGACCCATGGCGACGACCACGCCAAATGCCGCGAGCCAGCGCGCGCCGCCACCGATCACCAGCACGTCGATGAACGGCGTCGAGAACAGCAGCGCAAGCACGGTGACGGTCAGCGCGATGGCGGCGATGCGGACCGAGAACAGATTGGCCAGCGTCGACGGCGAGGACATGATCAGGTCGAGATCGGCGCGGGCATAGAACACCCGTGTCACCGATTCGATCGCCTGCGACAGCATCAAGGTCCAGGCGAGAAAGATCGTCGCCGAAATCACGATCAGCGAGGATTTGTCGAGCGGCAGCTGCAGGTCGGCGAAGCGGCCGATCACCGCCCAGGCCGGCAGGTGCAGCAGCGCGGCGAAGCAGAGCAGGCCGATCACTGCGGCGCGCGCACGTTTGCGCCGGCCGCCCGTCATCATGGCGAACCATTCGCGCCGGGCGAGCCGCAGCTCGTGGCGGGCAAACCAGGACAGCGCGGTCGCCGAGTTCATGCCGCGGCCTGAAGCGTCACCAGCGCGATGAAGAGGTCCTCCAGGCTGGTGTCGGCATGGCCGTTCTGTTGACGCAGCTCAGCCAGCGTGCCTTCGGCGACGAGCTGGCCCGACGCGATCACGCCGATGCGGTCGGCCATGCGCTCGGCGACCTCGAGAATATGCGTGGTCATGATGACGGTGCAGCCGGCGCGGACGCGTTCGCCGAGCAGGCCCTTCACGTGGCGTGCGGAGACGGCATCGAGCCCCGTCAGCGGCTCGTCGAGGATAATGAGGCGGGGATCGTGCACCAGCGCGCCGGCCAGTGCCACCTTCTGGCGCATGCCCTTGGAGAAGCCCTCGCAGCGCTCGTGCCGGTGCGTCTCGAGCCCGAGCGAGCCGAGCAGCTCTTGCGCGACCGGTTCCGAGGTCGACGGGGCGATGCCCCAGAGCCCGGCGACGAATTCGAGATATTCGAGCGGAGTCAGCTTGTCGTAGATCATGGGCTCGTCGGAGACCCACGCCATCACCTGCTTGGCGGCAACCGGGTTTTGCAGCGCATCGATGCCGAAGATCGAGACCGCGCCGGCATCGGGGCGCAGCAGGCCCGCAACCATGCGCAAGCTGGTGGTCTTGCCGGCGCCGTTGGGGCCAACCAGCGCATAGAATTCGCCGGCGTGAATGGTGAGGTCGAGGCCGTCGACCGCCAGACGGTCAAAACGCTTCGTTAACCCTCGGACTTCCAGCGCCGAGCTGCCCGGCTTCATGACGGCCATACCATCCGGTTTTGCATCGCAAGCGACCATGACTTGAAGATGTTTCGGCACCGTGAATCGACGGCCGACAAATTCCGTCATCCGGTTTGGACTAAAGGCAAGTCACCGTTTGTTGACAGCGCCTGACGGTTCAGGCTGAATTGGCGCCAGGACAAATGCGCTAACGCGGCGAAACGACTGCGTAGCGACTGGACACAAGATGCGGCAAGGCGGTCACAAAGAACCGCCGGTTGCATCGGGAGGATGCGCGGCGATGCTGGATTTCGTTCAGCAGCTGGTCAGCGGTGTTGCGCTCGGCTGCGTTTACGGCCTGATCGCGCTCGGCTTCGTGCTCGTCTACAAGGCTACCGAGGTCGTCAATTTCGCCCAGGGCGATCTGATGATGCTGGGCGGCTTCTTCGCCTTCACCTTCATCGGCATGATGGGCCTGAACTACTGGATCGGCTTTGCCGGTGCAGTGGCCGCGATGGCGCTGTTCGGTATGCTGGCGGAGCGGGTGGTGGTGCGGCCGATCCTCGGCTATCCGCAGTTCTCGATCATCATGGCGACGATCGGGCTGGGCTATTTCCTGCGTTCGGTCGCCGGCATGATCTGGGGCACCGACGACCTGAAGATCGAGACGCCGTTCAGCCAGGGCGTGCTGCGCATGGGCTCGCTGGTGCTCGCCTACGACAAGCTGTCGGTGATCGCGGCGACGATGATCCTGTGCACGCTGCTGTGGCTGTTCTTCAACAAGACCACGCTCGGCACCGCAATGCGCGCCAGCTCCGAGAACATGCTCGCGGCCTACTACATGGGCATTCCGGTCAAGCGCGTGGTGTCGGTGGTCTGGGCGATCAGTGCGGCGGTCGCGACCTGCGCCGGCGTGCTTCTGGCGCCGATCACCTTCATCCACTCCAATGTCGGCCTCGTGCTCGGCCTGAAAGCGTTTCCCGCCGCCGTGCTCGGCGGCTTCGGCTCGATCCCGGGTGCGGTGGTCGGCGGTGTCCTGATCGGCGTGATCGAGAGCATGGCCGGCTTCTACCTGCCCGAGGGCTGGAAGGACGTCGCGCCCTATGTCGTGCTGCTGACGGTACTGCTCTTGAAGCCTGAAGGCCTGTTCGGCCTCCACGTCCGCAAGAAGGTCTGAACGCCATGCGCTTCCTGTTCAAGACCGACTATGAAGACGACATCAAGCTGTTCCCGCACTCGGGCTACGTCGTTTCCTACGGCATCCTGCTCGCGCTGCTGCTGATCGCGCCCTACGCGCTCTCCAGCTATCTGATGAGCCAGCTCGTCTTCGTCTGCATCTATGCGATCGTCGGCGTGGCGCTCCTGATCCTGACCGGGTTCACCGGCCAGGCTTCGCTCGGGCACGCTGCGTTCCTCGCGATCGGGGCCTACACGGCGGCCTATCTGCAGACATACAACGTGCCGTTCCCGGTCTACTTCCTCGCCGCCGGCCTTCTGACCGGCATCATCGGCGCGATGGTCGGCTTTCCCGCCCTGCGTCTCACCGGCATCTACCTCGTCATCGCCACCATCTCCTTTGCCTTGATCGTCGAGGAGATCCTGGCGCGCTGGGAGAGCGTCACCAACGGCAATGAGGGGATGCGGGTCAAGACCCTGTCGCTGCTCGGCGTCGCCGTGCCGCGCGACAGCCCGACCTTCTACTACCTCTGCCTTGCCGTGCTGGTGCTGACCATCGTCGGCACGCTCAATCTGCTGCGCTCGCCGACCGGCCGCGCCTTCGTCGCGATCCGCGACTCCGAGACGGCGGCGCGCAGCATGGGCGTCAACGTCGCGCTCTACAAGGTGAAGTCGTTTGCGATCTCGGCCGCGATCACCGGCTTTGCCGGCGTGTTGTTCGCGCACAAGCTCTCCTTCATCTCGCCGGAGATGTTCACGCTCCAGCTCTCGATCGAGTTCATCATCGTGATCCTGATCGGCGGCACCTTCAGCCTGCACGGCGCGGTGCTCGGTGCGATCTTCATCGTGATGATCGACCCGTTCCTCACCTATCTGAAGGACGACATGCCCGGCATCATCGCCGGGATCGCCGCGGCCTTCGGGGCGAGCACGGGGACTGCGGGCAATATCCAGTCGAGCGTCGCGGCCTTCGCCTCGCTCAACGGCCTGAAGGGCGCGATCTACGGCATCATCATCGTGCTGTTCGTGCTGTTCGAGCCGCTCGGGCTCTACGGCCGCTGGCTGAAGATCAAGCTCTTCTTCCAGCTATTCCCGCTCTACAAGCGCGCCACCTTCAAGCGGCAGAAGATCTACGTGAAGTCGGAGCGCAACCGATGAGCTATTTCCGCGCCGAGAACCTGTCGCTGCATTTCGGCGGCCTCAAGGCGGTCGATGCGGTTTCGTTCGCGGTCGAGCGGGGCGAGATCCTCTCGATCATCGGGCCGAACGGTGCCGGCAAGAGCTCGATCTTCAACCTGATCTCGCGGATCTACCGGCCGACCTCCGGTCGCATCTTCTTCGAAGATCAGGACATTACGGAAGAGCCGCCCTACGACATCGCCAGGCTCGGGATCGCCCGCACCTTCCAGAACATCGAGCTGTTCGAGAATGCGACCGTGCTGTCGAATCTCCTGGTCGGCCGCCACCGGCACTCGACGACGCAGCTCTGGCAGGAGCTGCTGTTCCTGCCGAGCGTGCGGGCCAACGAGAAGGTGCATCGCCGCAGGGTCGAGCAGGTCATCGAGTTCCTCGATCTCGAACCCTATCGCGACAAGCTGATCTCGGGCCTGCCCTACGGCGTGCGCAAGGTGATCGAGCTGGCGCGTGCCCTGTGCTCGGAGCCGAAACTGATCCTGCTGGACGAGCCGTCGTCCGGACTCAATGTCGAGGAGACCGACGACATGTCGTTCTGGATCCGCGACCTGAAGAACGAGCTCGGCGTCACCGTGCTGATGGTCGAGCACGACATGTCGCTGGTCAACCGGGTCTCCGACCGCGTCATCGCGCTGAACTACGGAAGGGTGCTCGCGATGGGTTCGCCCGCCGAGGTGCAGCAGCACCCTGACGTGGTTGCCGCGTATCTGGGAGCCTGAGCGATGGATGCCGCCGTGACGCCGGATATCATCCTGAAGCTCTCCAACGTCGAGAGCTATTACGGGCCGATCATGGCGATCCGGGGCATTTCGCTGGAAGTGCCGCGCGGCCGCATCGTCACGCTGCTCGGGGCGAATGGAGCCGGCAAGACCACGGTGCTGAAGACCATCTCGGGCATCCTCGATCCGCAGAAGGGGGCGATCGAGTTTCTGGGCAGGCCGATCCAGCGCATGGAGGCCGACCGGATCGTGCGGCTTGGTCTCAGTCATGTGCCGGAGGGGCGCGAGGTGTTCCCGTTCCTCTCGGTGCGCGAGAACCTGATGATGGGCGCCTATCCGCGCCGGGATCGCGACGGCGTCGCGGAGGATCTGGAGCGTGTCTACGGCTATTTCCCGCGGCTGAAGGAGCGGATCAACCAGCCGGCCGGACAGCTCTCCGGCGGCGAGCAGCAGATGCTGGCGATCGGGCGCGCCCTGATGAACAGGCCGACGCTGCTGCTGCTCGACGAGCCCTCGCTCGGCCTGTCGCCGCTGCTGGTGAAGGAGATCTTCACCATCATCCGCCGCGTCAACGAGGAGCAGGGCATGTCGATCCTCCTGGTCGAGCAGAACGCCAAGGTGGCGCTGGAGACGGCGCATTACGGCTATGTGCTGGAGATCGGCCGCATCGTGATGAACGACAGCTGCGACCGCTTGATGCATTCCCAGGACATCCAGGAGTTCTACCTTGGCGCCAAGGAAGCGGGCGCGCGAGGCGAGCGGCGCTGGAAAAAGAAGAAAACGTGGCGTTAAATGGGACGCCTCTCCGCAAGACATAGACCGCCGGCAAGGCAGGCAGCGGAGGGGAAGGCGACAAGGAGGAGACGCGCATGGCCCGACCGGCGGTGCTGACGGTCGCTGATACGATCGCGAAGAGCTTCTTGCGCGCCGCCGAGACGCGGGGCGACAGGCCGGCGATCCGCGAGAAGAAATTCGGCATCTGGCAGCCGACGAGCTGGCGCCAATGGCTGGAAATCTCGAAGGAGATCGCCTACGCGCTCCGGGCGATCGGCTTCATGCCGGGCGACGTCGCCTCCATCGTCGCCAACGCCGTCCCGGAATGGGTGCATGCCGACATGGGTATCCTGTGCGCCGGCGGCGTCTCCTCCGGAATCTATCCGACCGATTCCTCGTCCCAGGTCGAGTATCTCGTCAACGATTCCCGCACCAAGGTGATCTTCGCCGAGGACGAGGAGCAGCTCGACAAGATTCTCACCTGCCATGCACGCTGCCCGTCCTTGCAGAAGATCATCGTGTTCGACATGGAAGGCCTCAGCGGCTTCTCCGACGACATGGTGATGTCGCTCGACGAGTTTCGCGCGCTCGGCCGCAACCACATGGTCGGGCGCGAAGCGCTGTGGCAGGAGATGATCGACAGCCGCAGCGCCGGCGATCTCGCGATCCTCGTCTATACGTCCGGCACGACCGGTCCGCCCAAGGGCGCGATGCACGCCAACCGCAGCGTGACGCACCAGATGCGGCACGCCAGCGACTTCATCCCGGCGCGAGAGGACGAGGACCGGCTGATCTTCCTGCCGCTCTGCCACGTCGCCGAGCGCATCGGCGGCTACTACATCTCGATCGCGCTCGGTTCGGTGATGAATTTCGCCGAGAGCCCGGAAACCGTGCCGGACAACTTACGCGAAGTGCAGCCGACCGTCTTTCTGGCGGTGCCGCGCATCTGGGAGAAGTTCTATTCCGCCATCACCATCGCGCTCAAGGATGCGACGCCGCTGCAGCAATGGGTCTATCGCCGCGCTATCGGCATCGGCTACCGCATGGTCGAGTGCCGGCTCGAGGGCAGGGTGCCGCCGCCGTCGCTGCGCATCGCCAACCACATCGCCTACCGGGTCGCGTTCCGCAACATCCGCCGCATGATCGGTCTCGATCGTTGCCGCATCGCGTTCACCGGCGCGGCGCCGATCGCACCGGAACTGATCCGCTGGTATCTGGCGCTCGGCATCGACATGCACGAGGTCTACGGCCAGACCGAGAATTGCGGGGTCGCCACCATGATGCCGGCGGAACGGATCAAGCTCGGCTCGGTCGGCACGGCGGTGCCCTGGGGCGAGGTCGCGCTGTCGCCCGACGGCGAGATCCTGATCAAGGGCGACTTCCTGTTCATGGGCTATCTCAACCAGCCGGAGAAAACCGCCGAGACCATCGATCCGCGCGGTTGGCTGCACACCGGCGACGTCGGCACCATCGACAATGAAGGCTTCGTCCGGATCACAGACCGGATGAAGGACATCATCATCACCTCCGGCGGCAAGAACGTCACGCCGTCCGAGATCGAGAACCAGCTCAAGTTCTCGCCTTACATTTCCGACGCCGTGGTGATCGGCGACAAGCGGCCTTATCTCACCTGTCTCGTGATGATCGACCAGGAGAACGTCGAGAAGTTCGCCCAGGATCACGACATCCCGTTCACCAACTATGCCAGCCTGTGCCGGGCGAGGGAGATTCAGGATCTGATCGGGCGCGAGATCGAACAGGTCAACGGCAACTTTGCCCGCGTCGAGACCATCAAGAGGTTCTATCTGATCGAGCGCCAGCTCACGCCGGAGGACGAGGAACTGACGCCGACCATGAAGCTGAAGCGCGGCTTCGTGAACAAGCGCTACGCCGCCGAGATCGAGGCGATGTATCGCGAGCGTGCGGTGGCGTGACGAGCCAGCCGATTCGAGAAAGCGAAGGAGCCGTGGCCCCCGCCCTTCGTCCAACACGGGCCTTTAGGAGAGGAGACGTCAATGTCGAAATCGTTCAGCGCATTCGGCCTTGCTGTGAGCGCCGTGGTGTTCACCTGTCTGCCGGCCGCAGCGCAAACCAAGGTCACCAACGAGGGCATCTCGGCAACCGAGATCGTCATCGGCACTCACCAGGACCTGTCGGGTCCGATCAAGGGCTGGGGCGTCCCGGTCGCAAACGGCATGAAGATGGCCACCGAGGAGATCAATGCATCCGGCGGGATCAACGGCCGCAAGATTCGACTGGTCGTCGAGGACAGCGGCTATGATCCGAAAAAGGCCGTGCTGGCTTCGCAAAAACTGATCGAGCGCGACAAGATCTTCGCGATGGTGGGACCGATGGGATCACCGACAGTGCTCGCCGCGCAGGATATCCTCTTCGACGCCGGCGTCCTGCAGCTCTTCCCGCTGACGGCGGCCGAGTTCACCTTCAAGTTCGATCCGGCCAAGCCGCAGGAGCGATTGAAGTTCAACAATCTGCTGCCGTACGTCGAGAGCACACGGGCCGCGTTGAAATACATGATGGAGTGGAAGGGCTTCAAGAAGCCCTGCATCATGCATCAGGACGACGAGTACGGGAAGAACGTGCTCGACGGCTTCAATCAGCAGCTCACCGCCATGAAGGCGCAGCCGGCGTCGATCACGAGCTACAAGCGCGGCGCCTCTGATTTCAGCGCGCAGATCGCCAAGATGAAGTCCGATGGCTGCGACCTCGTCGTGCTCGGCACCGTGCTTCGCGAGACCATCGGGGCGATGTCCGAAGCCAGGAAGCTCGGCTGGGACGTCACCTTCCTCGGCGCCACTCCCACCAACGTGATGGAGGTCCCGGCGCTGGGCAAGGAAGCCGTCGAGGGTCTCTATGCAGCCAGCGGATTCGAAATTCCCTACGAGGATACGGCCAAGGGCAAGGTGAAGGATTGGCTCGTCAACTACAAGAAGATGTTCAACGCAGACGCCAACACGCAGGCGATCATCGGCTACAACGCGATGATGACGTTCGCCTTCTACGCGAACAAGGCGGGCAAGGATCTGACGGGCCAGAAGATGTTGGACTCGCTCGAGTCAGGCGAGAAGTTCCTCGACATCTTCAACTCGCCGCCGACCAAGTTCTCCAAGACCGACCATCTCGCCAACACCGTCACCCAGGTGCAGCAGGTCAAGGGCGGCCGCTGGGTGCTGGTGAAGGACAATCTGATGTTTTGATGTTTGCTTTCACCCTCCCCTGGGGGGAGGGTCGATCGCGCGAAGCGCGAGCGGGGTGGGGTGATCCCTCAACACGGGCACAGTTCGTTGGAGAGACCTTCACCCCACCCCGTCTCACATCTCGCTGCGCTCAATGTGAGCCGACCCTCCCCCTCCGGGGGAGGGTAAGGGTTCATGATCCCCCGCTCGCGTTGCCCGAGTTCACCGGCGCCAGCTCGTCCTCCCGGCAGCGCCAGCCGTCGGCGGCTTTCACGAACGCAAAGGTCCGCTGGATTCTCAGCCGGCGCGTGACGTTGAAGGCTTCTGCAGAACGCTCCTTGTTGCGGGCTTCCGGCTCCGGACGACCCGTCCTCGCGTCCCAGCAGGTGCCGGTGCAGGTGGAGGCGACCTTGCTGCACATGGTGAAGGGCGCCAGCACCGCCATCTCGATTTCGCCCGTGACCTGCGCCTCGTGCTCGGTCACCTGGCTTTCGATGGCGTAGACACGGTTGATGCGCAGGAAGTTGCCGCAGGAATTGGCCGCATGGATGCGCGCGGCGCAGAAATCGACGGCGTCGGTATCGGGCGAGCGGGCCGCGACCTGTCGGCCGAACACCTTTTTTGGATCGCCCTTCGCCGCGCGGATTTCATCGGTCTTGCGCTTCAAATGGTCGGCGAGACAATCCTCCGCGGAGTCGAGCTCCTGCAGCGGCACGTTCTCCTTGCCGACCAGGTTGCATTTGCGGTCGCGCTCTCTAGTCCACCTTCCATATTCGGCGAACGCAAAGCGGGCTGCGGTCGGGTCGAGCTTGCCGATCAGGCCGAGCGCCTGGCCGTTGAGCTCGGTTTCGGCAAGCGCCAGCGACGGGTCGGCGCAGATCAGCGCGCCCGCCGCGGTGTTGGCCGCGAGGCAGTCGAAATCGGGATCGCGCACGATCGCGGCGCGCTCCTCGGTGACCTTGAGCAGGCACGTCTTCACCCGGTCGAAATCGTCGGGGCGGATCGCGGTCTGGCCGACGATGCCGCAGCCGAGGTTGCGCTGACGGATCCAGATTGCATTCTCCTCGATTGCAGGCAGGCGATCGGGCAGGCGGGCGAGCCGCGCCTCGATCGCCGTGCTCAGCCTCTCGGCTGCGGCGGCAAGCTCGGCGTCACCGCAGAACAATTGGTTGCCGGGATCGCGTATCTGCTGGCAGTTGTTCCTGGCAAACAGCGGCAGCCTGTCGGCGATCGAGCGTTCGGATTGCGCGGAGGCGGGCGCCGCCGGCAATGCCAGCAGCACAAGCACTGGCAGCACGATGAATCGCATTCCAGTCGCCCCCGGATGGAAGCCGCCATGCTAGCGCCTGGGATCGCGCGGCGAAATGGGTTTGTGGTGGGGGCTGGATCCGTCCGGGCTGCAACGATCAACGCGCTTCGGCGACTTCCATCGAGATCCGCACCGGTTCGTCGACATATTTCATCACGGCCGACCGGTAGAGCACGAACAGCGGTTGATAGCTCCGCGCAGCGTCGTCCTCGACCATCGCCATGCGGCGGTTGTCGAGCATCAGCCAGTGGCCGTCGAGCCGTGCAGCGGCAATCGCGTGCTCCTCGGCGGCGCGGGTGTCGCGCACCACGAGGATGCGGAGGTCTTCGGGGGGAACGCCCGCCAGCCGCAGCGCGGCGAGCTTGGCGATCGCATAATCTTCGCAATCGCCGGCGCCGCGCGCGAAGGTCGCAAGCGGCGAGCTCCAGACGTCGTCGCTGCCGTCATTGGCGGCGTGGATGGCGAGGTTGATGGCGCGGTTGGTCTCGCCGAGGCGTGCGCGGCCGTCGCGGGCGCGGGCCTGGTCGACGATGGCGAGCAGCTTCAGGGCCGCAGGGGATGCGCAATTGTCCCGGTCACCGTCGCACAGCGCGAGCTGCACCATCTCGTCGTCGAGCTTGTCCTTCAGCGCGGACCATTTCTGCTGGAGGCCGCCGGACGAGATGGCGAAGGCGAACACGCCGAACGGTTCGGCGGATTTGCGCACGACGACGCCGGCGCCCGGTGACAGCAGCGTGCCGGCGCGAAGCTCGGCGGCCGATCCGAGCAGGATCAAGCCGCACAAGACGAGAATTGCGCGCCAGGTGCGCGAGCGGGCAGCGGTCTCCATCTGACATCCCCTTCCCGAGTTTCGCGAGATCCCCCTCGATCTCGACGTGCCGGGCTTTGTTGCTTTCGCGGAGATAGTGCGAGGCGGGCCGTTTTGTTCTGCTTAACGCGCCCGGCAGGGTTTCCCAAAACCATGGGACAGGCTGAAACAAGCCTGTCCAAATTGCGTAAAATTTTACGATTCGGAGGTTAGGAGGGCCGCGCTGCCGCGAAATGGAATCAGATGCAGGCACAAGTTGCGAGGCCGCCGATTCTGCGTCCTATGGCTAACAGACCGCTATTTCACGGTTTTTGTTAGTTAGGTCACAGATTTTGCTCCGTATTTGCCGCAGGATCTCACAGGGCATCATGCAAGGAAGATAACGCAAGTATCCATTCGACCAATTTTACATTAAACGACTTGGAATGATGGGAAATGCGTGCATCTAAGCTCATTTCGACTGCAGAATGCTTGGAATGTTACTTCAGCTACTCTGGGAAGGCGCCGGCCTGCGGGGGCTCCTATGGCCAAGTGATGCGGAATCACACAAGCAATAGACGGTTTCGCTAAGGACTTGGTAATGCTAAGCAAGCTTAGGCAGTCGATACTTACTTAGATTTTAACCCTTTTTACGGTGCCCGGTTGAACTACGCTGGCAAACTTGACGCCGCGACCTCCTTGGACGGCCAGGATTCCAGCTCGCCTGCCCACGTCCATGCCGATTCGTTTGCGGCCAAGCCCTTCATCGCAAAGGCGCATGGCCATGTGCCCGATGGCGCGTTCGTTGTTCCCGACCCGAACCTGATCTTCAACGGCGAGTTCAAGCGCGCCGGCCTCGATCTCGTGCTGTCCCACGAAGGTCACGAGTTCGTGGTTCACGATTATTTCAGGGGCGACAAGCGCGCCGCGATCGCCTCGCCTGACGGCGCCCACCTCACCGGCGACATCGTCAACGCCCTTACCGGCCACGTCGAGGTTGCCCAGGCCGCGCCCGGCGCGGCTGCGGCCCAGGTCATCGGCCACGTCACAAAACTCTCGGGCAGCGCGACCGCGATCCGCAACGGCGTTTCGGTCATCCTGAACAACGGCGACAATGTCGAGAAGGGCGACGTGGTCTCGACCGGCGCCGATTCGACGCTCGGCATCACCTTCATCGACGGCACCGTGTTCGGCCTGTCCTCCAATGCGCGGATGGTGCTGAACGAGATGGTCTACGACCCCAACGGGTCGAGCAACTCCTCGCTGCTCAGCCTGGTCGCGGGCACCATCACCTTCGTCGCCGGCGAGACCGCCAAGCACGGCGACATGAAGGTCGACACGCCGGTCGCGACCATGGGCATCCGCGGCACCGCGGTGCTGACCCAGATCAACTTCGTCGTTCCCGCCGGCGGCGGCGATCCGCAGCCGCAGGCGAGCTTCCAGGTGCTGGTCGAGCCGAACGGTACGACCGGCTCCTACATCCTGTTCGACAAGATCACGCTGCTGCCGATCGCGACGGTCAACCAGGCCGGCCAGATGATCCAGATCAGCGGCGGCAACGTGTCGATCGGCAATGCGCTGATGTCGCCGGAAATTCAGAAGCTGATCACGGACGTGTTCACGCTGAAGTTCACCGACAACAACACCAACACCAAGCTGACCACGAACTTCACCGACACGATCACGCCGATCAGCCTGGACTTCGTGTTCAAGTCGGGGTCCGGCGCCGCCGCGATCGCGACATTCGTCAGTCTCACTCCGCAGGGACGCGACGGCCCCAGCAATCCCACGCCGCCCGTCACCCGTATTCCCGGCCAGCCGATAGCGCAAAGCTTCGATGCCGGCGGCATTGTGAAGACGGCGTTCGCGCTGACCGAGCGTACCGACACCACCGGCGACACGCAGGCCGATACTGTCACCGGCCTGATCAGGTTCGTCGATCAAAACCTCGGCGATCGGCCGACGGTGAGCGTGAGCCTCGCCGAGGCGCCGAACTACGTCTACAAGAGCGCCGGCCAGCAGGACGTCACCGGCTCGCTCACCGAGCTCCAGAAGAACAACATCGCGGCGACCCAGATCCAGATCGGTGTCGTCGCCGACCCCGCCAACGAGAACAACGGTTCGGCGGTCTGGACCTACACGATCCCCGACAACGTCTTCGACTTCCTCGCGGCCGGCGAAACCCTGACGCTGACCTACATGGTTCGCGTCGACACCAATTTCGTGGTGAACCCCGAGTCCAGGTTCATCCCGATCACCATCACGATCACGGGGACCAACGACAAGCCTACCGTGGCGACGTCGGGCGGAAACGTCATCGAGAAGGTCGGGACCGGCAACGAGGCCCTGGACACCATCACGGGCACGGTTACCTTCACCGACGTCGATCTGACGGACCGGCCGATCGTGAGCGCTGAGCTCTCGTCCACCCAGCCGTTCAAATATCTCGATGCGGAAGGCAACGACATCACCGCCACGCTGACGCCCGCGCAGCTCGCGGCGATCGCCGCCGTCAAGGTGCCGCTGTCCGTAGTTCAGGGCGCTGGAAACGGCAACAACGGCTCGGCCACCTGGACCTACAGCGTCCCCGATCACTTGTTCGACTTCCTTGCCGAGGACGAGAAGCTGATCCTCAACTACGTGGTGCAGGTCGATGACGGGCATGGCGGCATCGTCAGCACGCCGCTCACGGTGTCCATCAATGGCGCGGACGTCAATGTCGAAGGCACCAACGACGTGCCGACGATCATCGAGGACGATACGACCTCGACCGGCGCGGTGACCGAGGATGCGGCGGCGCCGCTCGTGGCCAACGGCATCATCGCATTCAACGATCCCGATCTCACGGACACCCACACCGCAAGCTTCGAGCTGAAGTCGACGAATTCGAGCGCGCATCTGCCCGGCTTCAGCGCCGGCACCTCGCATATCGGCACGTTCTCGCTTGGAGCGGTGAGCGAGAGCCCGGGCGCCGGCACGGAAGGGTCGGTGAGCTGGACCTTCACGATCGATGCCAACGATCCGATGCTGCAGTCGCTGGCCGAAGGCCAGACCATCACGCAGGTCTACACCGTCACGTTCGACGATCATCATGGTGGCATCGTTAGCCAGGACGTGACCATCACGATCACGGGTGTCAACGACGCGCCGACGATCACGAGCGACGTCGACGCGGCAAAGGGCGCGGTCACCGAGGACGAGGGCTCGCCGCTTTTGACATGCGGCACGCTGGCGATCCAGGACGTCGACCTGATCGACACCCATACGGCGGAGTGGTCGTTCAAGTCGTCGTGCGTCAGCACGGATCTGCCGGGCTTCGGGGACGGTTCGCATATCGGCACCTTCTCGATCGGCTCGGTGTCCGAATCCAACGCCGACACCAGCAACGGTGCGACGCTGGACTGGCACTTCTGCCTCGACAACAGCAATGCGGTGCTGCAGTCGCTGGCGGAGGGGCAGACCATCACGCAGGTCTACACCGTCACGTTCGACGATCATCACGGCGGCAAGGTGAGCCAGGACGTCACCGTCACGATTACCGGCACGAACGACGCGCCGACGCTCGCCGATCTCGACATCGGCCCGCTCACGGACACTGTCGCGGCCGACACGTTCGCCAATCTCACCGGCCAATTGTCCGGAACGGATGTCGACAGCGGCGAGACGGCGACACTGACCTATGCCGTTCTGGACGCGGATCATCATGCGGTGACGACGGTTGCGGGACTGTACGGCTCGCTGACGGTTAACCCCGACGGCGGCTACAGCTACATTCCCGACGCGACGGCGATCAACGCGCTGCCGGAAGGATGCTATACGGATACGTTCACCGTCCAGACCATGGACGCGCATGGCGCGACCGGCACGGCAACGCTCACGGTGGACGTGACTGGCGCGAACGACACGACCTCTGCGCCCGTGATCAACCTCGACCAGATCAGCGTCTCGCAGGAAGGCGACCAGGTCTTCGTCCACGGCATCACGGTCAGCGACGCCGACGCTGCCGTCGATGAAACCTTCACGCTCGCCGCGTCCGCGGATTCGGGCACCTATGTGGACCCCGCATCGACCTCCGACACGTTGGCCAACCTCAATTCGGCGCTCCAGACGCTGACATACACCGATCCGAGCCAGAGCCCGGCTGAGACGGACAAGGTCGTGATCACCGTGACCGACGGCCACGGTGCGAGCGATACGGTCAATTTGATCTTCAACCTGAACGAACAAGGCCCGGTGAGCCTCGCCAGCACCAACGGCAAGGACGTGCTGTTCGGGACCGGCTATCAGGATCAGTTCGTGTTCGCTGCCGACTCTAACCACGACACGATCCTCGATTTTGAGCACGGTCAGGACCACATCAACCTGACGGCGGTTGTGGCGACCGATATCGACGCGGCATGGATAGCCCAGCATGTGGCGGCCTCGGGAGCTGATACCCTGATCACGATCAATGCGACGGACACCATCCTCCTGAAGGGTGTCGCCCAGGTCCAGGCGAGCGACTTCATCGTCCACGCCTGATCGCTGCGCGATCGTCCGCGAGCCGATCCGCGCTGCCGTTCGCCATCAAAGCGTGATATTCCACCAGCATGAAACGTCTCAAGATCCTGCGGCGGTGGTTTGCGCGGAAGTTCGGCCTTGCCCGGCTGATGTGCCTTGCGCTGCTGGTTCTGTTTGCCGGCGTTCGCCTCTGGGATCCGCCGCCGATCCAGGAATTGCGGCTGCGCACTTTCGACATGTTCCAGCTGATCGATCCGCGCCACAAGACGGCACGGCCGGTCACTATCGTCGACATCGACGACAAGAGCCTCGCCAGGCTCGGTCAGTGGCCGTGGCCGCGCACGCGGATCGCCGATATGATCCAGAACCTCACCCAGAGCGGCGCGGTGGCGATCGGCTTCGACGTGGTGTTTTCCGAGCCCGACCGGCTCAATCCGGATCTGGTCGCGGGCCAGATGCGCTCTCTCGACGATGCCACCCGCGCCAGGCTGCGCGAGCTTCCGACCAACGACCAGATTCTCGCCGATGCGATCAAGCGCTCGCGCGTGGTGCTGGGCGAGACCGGGCTGCCGGAGGTGCTGTCCGAACTCGACAAGTCGCTTCCGTTCACGGGCATCGCGACGCTCGGCGAGGAGGGATCGGAGCGTTTCCTTTTCGATTTCCCCGGCTTGCTGCGCAACGTGCCTGCGATCGAGAAGGTCGCCGCCGGTCGCGGCTTGTTCTCAATCAAACCCGAGCGCGACGGCCTGATCCGCCGCGTGCCGATGGTGATGCGCGCGCAGGGCAACATCATGCCCTCGCTCAGCCTCGAGATCCTGCGGGTCGTCACGGGAACGCCGACGCTGCTGATCCGCACCGACAAGACCGGCATCAAGGCCGTGCGCCTCAAGGGCCTCGAGATCCCGACCGACAAGAACGGCCAGCTCTGGGTGCATTACGCGCGGCAGGACCCGTCGATCTACGTCTCCGCCGCCGACGTGCTCGACAACACCGTGCCGCCGAGCAGGATTGCTGGTAAGTTGGTGTTGATCGGCACCTCGGCGGGCGGCTTGAACGACATTAAGACTACGCCGGTCGAGAAGGCGATGCCGGGCGTCGAGATTCATGCCCAGGTGCTGGAGAGCGTGCTCAGCAAGGCTGCGATCTCGCAGCCGAGCTATGCGCTTGGCGTCGAGCTGATCGCGGCGCTGATCATCGGCCTGCTCGTCATCATCTTCACCCCGAATCTCGGACCGGTGCGCCTCGTGCTCGCCGGTGCGATGTTCGCCGCGATCCTGGTCGGCACGTCCTGGTTCTTCTATGCGCAGTACCGCTACCTCATCGATTTCACCTATCCGCTGCTCTCGACCACCGCGATCTACCTGACGCTGATCTTCGCCAGCTTCGTGCGCGAGCAGCGCCAGCGCGTGCAGATCCGCGGCATGTTCGCGCAATACATGTCGCCGGTGCTGGTCGAGCAGCTGGCACAATCGCCGGAAAAGCTCGTGCTCGGCGGCGAGGAACGCGAGATGACGATCATGTTCTCCGACGTGCGCGGCTTCACCACGATCTCGGAGAGCTACAAGCACGATCCGCAAGGGCTGATCGCGCTGATGAACCGCTTCCTGACGCCGCTGACCGACGTCATCATCGAGCGCAAGGGCTACATCGACAAATACATGGGCGACGCCATCATGGCGTTCTGGAACGCGCCGCTCGACGATGCCGAGCACGAGGTCAACGCCTGCGAGGCGGCGATCCAGATGCTGGAGCAAATCGATCTGGTCAACAAGGAGCGCGAACAGGAGGCCGCCGACGGCGGCCACGTCTACATCCCGCTCAACGTCGGCATCGGCCTCAACACCGGCATCGGCGTTGTCGGCAACATGGGCTCCGACCTGAAGAAGAACTATTCCGTGCTCGGCGACAGCGTGAATCTGGCCTCGCGTCTCGAGGGGCAGACCAAGGAATACGGCTTCCCGATCATCGTGGGCTCGCGGACTGCGCTCGCCGCCAAGGAGAAGTTCGCGATCCTCGAGCTCGACTTCATCATGGTCAAGGGCAAGACCGAGCCGGAAGTCATCTACGCCATCGCGGGCCGCGAAGACGTGATGCATTCGGGCGCATTCCAGCGCCTGCGCAACATCACCATCGAGATGCTCGGCTGCTACCGCAGCCGCAACTGGCAGGGCGCACTGGACGCGATCGAGCGCGGCCGCCGCAGCGAAGACGCCGACACGCTGGAAAAGCTGTTCCGTCTCTACGAGGCAAGGATCAGGGATTTCCAGCTCAATCCACCACCGGAGGGCTGGACCGGTGCATATGCGCTGCTGACGAAGTAGGCTGCAAGTGAGTGGGTTCTGCAGTCGCCCACACTCCGTCATTGCGAGGAGTTCTTGCGACGAAGCAATCCAGGATCCCTCCGCGGAAAGATTCTGGATTGCTTCGCTCCGCTCGCAATGACGAGTATCGAGGCGATTGCGCGCGATCATTCCGAGCGATCGTCCCGGCGAAAGCCGCGACGACCGCGTTCATTGAGCCTGGCACTCAGCCCGCCGCCTCACTCCACCCCGATCGTCGTCAGATCCTGGAACCAGTGCTGCGCCTGCACGAATTGCTTGATCTTCGGCGACAGCGCGTGCGGGTTGGTGTCGTGGACGACCCAGACCAGCGCCGCGTCGTCGACGATCAGTGCATGGGCCTGCGCTAGCAGCGCGTCCTGCTTGGCGGTGTCGAAGGTCTGCTTGGCTTCGTCGATCAGCGCGTCGACCTTCGGGTTCTTGTAGCCGCCCCAGTTGACGCCGACCGGTGCGACCTGGCCCGAATGGAAGAACCTCACGATGGCATAAAGCGGGTCCGAGGTGACATAAGCGATGTTGTTGGCGGTGATGCCGGCGTTCATCTCGTCGGCCGCGCCCTTGCGCCAATGCGTATAGAGCGTCTCGAGCTCGACCACCTTGAAGTCGATGTCGATGCCAATCTCCTTGAAACTCTGCTGCAGGAACTCGTTCATCGGCAGCGACAACATCTGGCCGGTGCCGCCCTGTGCAATGATGAAGGTGGTCTTGAGCGGCTTGGCCTTGGAGTAGCCCGCCTCCTCGACCAGCTTCTTGGCTGCTGCGAGATCATATTTCAGATCGAAACTGGGCTTGCCGAACCACGGGCTCGACGGGTCGACCTGGCCCTTGGCCGGCTTGGCGAGGCCGTTCATCAGGCCGACCACCGCCTCGCGATCGATCGCGAGGTTCAGCGCCTTGCGCAGGCGGATGTCGGTCCAGGGCGAGCCCGGCAGCACGCTCAGATGATAGTTCCAGACGTGCGGCGTGATGTTGTCGACGATCTTCATGCCGGCGGCCTTGAGCTGCGGCACCGCGTCAGGCGCCGGGGTCTCGATCAGATCGACCTGGCCCGCGAGCAGCGCGTTGGTCCGCGTCAGCGCCTCCGGCATCGGCACCAGCACGAGCTTGTCGACCTTGGGAATGCGCTTCTTGTTCCAGTAGTCCGGATTCTTGCTGAGTTCGGCGAGCTCGCGCGGCACCAGTTTGGTCAATTTGAAAGGGCCGGTGCCCGAGGGCTGGCTGGCGAATTTGTCCCAATCCTTGCCGAGCTTCTCATACTGCGCCGGGCTCGACACCAGGAACCACAGCATCTGATACGGGAAGAAGGAATCGACCGTCTTGGTGGTGATCTCCACGGTAAAGTCGTCGATCTTGGTGTAGCTGGCGACGGAGGGCAGGCGGGTCTTCACCTGCGCGCTCTGCCGCTTGTCGAATTGCGGCGCCTTGTCGTTGAGCACCTTGTCCAGATTCCAGATCACCGCATCGGCGTTGAACTCGCTGCCGTCGTGAAACTTCACGCCCTTGCGAAGCGTAAAGCGCCACTTGGTCTTGTCGGCATCGTCCACTTTCCATTCGGTGGCGAGCCCCGGCACCAGCTTGCCGGGGCGATCGGCGACGTCCATCTCCCAGGCGACCAGGGGATCGTAGATCGTGTAGGCCGTGAACTGGTAAGCGCCGGCGCCGCGATCGGGCTGGCCTGTCGTCAGCGGGATGTCCGCCATCGAGATGCCGTAACGCACCACCGTTTCGGCGCGCGCCGAGATTGCGGAAACTGCCAGCGCAAGCACGGCGAGACAGGTGGATAGACGAATACGCATGAGTCGAAGCTCCAGGGAGGATCCGGGGCCAAACCTGCAATCTTGATGCCAGAATAGGCAGCGCGCCGAACTCGACCGTGCGTCATCACAAGGACTTGTCGTTGCGGGGGCAATTTGCCGAATAAGTTTCTCCTTGGCATGGCCATTGCATACGATTGCATCAAAATTAATCATCGAAAGCCGGAAAAGGACTGAGGCGATGCTTATCAAGAAGAACAAGACCCGCGCGGCGCTGATCGCGCTGTTGGCGCTCGGCAGTGTGGCCGCATGGCCGCGTGCGGCCAGCGCCGAAACCGTGTTGCGCATCGGCATGACCGCTGCCGATATTCCGCGCACCCTGGGTCAGCCCGATCAGGGTTTTGAGGGCAACCGCTTCACCGGCCTCACCATGTACGACGCGCTGACCGGCTGGGACCTGTCCTCCGCCGACAAGGCGAGCGTGGTGATCCCCGGCCTTGCCACCGAGTGGAAGGTCGACGATGCCGACAAGACCAAGTGGGTCTTCAAGCTGCGCCCCGGCGTCACCTTCCACGACGGCTCGCCGTTCAATGCCGATGCCGTCGTGTGGAACGTCGAGAAGGTGCTGAAGCAGGATGCGCCGCAATTCGACGCCAGTCAGGTTGGCGTCACGGCCTCGCGCATGCCGACACTGGCCTCCGCCAGGAAGATCGACGACATGACGGTCGAGCTCACCACCAAGGAGCCCGACAGCTTCCTGCCGATCAACCTCACCAACCTGTTCATGGCGAGCCCGGCGAAGTGGCAAGCCTTCTACGACAAGGCCGAAGGCGCGGATGCCAAGGCCAAGTCGCAGGCTGCCTGGACCGCGTTCGCCAAGGACGCTTCGGGCACCGGCCCGTGGAAGATGTCGAGCTTCACGCCGCGCGAGCGGCTCGAGCTGGTCAGGAACGCGAACTATTGGGACAAGGCGCGCGTGCCCAAGATCGACAAGATGGTGCTCCTGCCGATGCCGGAAGCGAATGCGCGCACCGCAGCGCTGCTTTCGGGTCAGGTCGACTGGGTCGAAGCACCGGCACCGGACGCGCTGCCGGAACTCAAGCAGCGCGGCTTCAAGCTCTACGCCAACGAGCAGCCGCACGTCTGGCCATGGCAATTCTCGCGCGTCGAGGGCTCGCCCTGGAACGACATCCGCGTGCGCAAGGCGGCGAACCTCTGCGTCGATCGCGAAGGCCTCAGGGACGGCCTCCTCGCCGGCCTGATGGTGCCCGCGACCGGCACCTTCGAGCCCGGCCATCCCTGGCGCGGCAAGCCGAGCTTCGAGATCAAATACGACAAGGCAGCCGGTCAGAAGCTGATGCAGGAAGCAGGCTTCGGTCCGAACAAGAAGCTGGCGGTCAAGGTCCAGACGTCAGCGTCCGGCTCGGGTCAGATGCAGCCGCTGGCGATGAACGAATATCTCCAGCAGGCGCTGGCCGAATGCTATTTCGACGTGAAGCTCGACGTCATCGAATGGAATACGCTGTTCACCAACTGGCGCCGCGGTGCCAAGGACCCGTCAGCCAACGGCTCGAACGCGACCAACGTGACCTATGCGGCGATGGATCCGTTCTTCGCCCTGGTGCGCTTCCTGCAATCGGGCATGGCGCCGCCGGTCTCGAACAATTGGGGCTTCATCAACAACCCCAAATTCGACGAGCTGGTGAAGAAGGCGCGCCAGACCTTCGATCCCGCCGCACGTGACGCCGCGCTCGCCGAATTGCACGCGGCCTCCGTCGACGACGCGGCGTTCCTCTACGTCGCCCACGACGTCGGCCCGCGCGCGATGAGCCCGAAGGTCACGGGCGTCGTGCAGCCGAAGAGCTGGTTCATCGACTTCTCGCCGGTGTCGATCGCGCAGTAAGGTGAGCACGCTCTATCAATGCGTCATGCCCGGGCTTGACCCGGGCATCCACGTGTCTCCTCCAGCTCCGTCATTCCGGAATAGTCCGAAGGACCGGACCTCAGGTGCGCAATTGCGCACCGGGCAATCTCGAGATTCCGGGTTCGATGCTTTGCATCGCCCCGGAATGACGGACCAAGAAGAACGTGGATGGCCGGGACAAGCCCGGCCATGACGACCTGCGATATCTACGCATTCAACTGAGTAACCAAACGTGCTCGCCTATATCGCCCGACGCATCGTCTATGTCGTTCCGATCGTCATCAGCGTCGCGCTGGTGTGTTTCCTGCTCGTGCACATCACGCCGGGCGATCCGCTGGTCGCGGTGCTGCCCGCCGATGCCTCGCAGGAGCTCGCCGCGCAGCTCCGCGCCGCCTATGGCTTCGACCGGC
>NZ_AJQE01000174.1 GCF_000261685.1 Bradyrhizobium genomosp. I (2014)
TGCTGCGCGCGCTGCATGGTGACCTCGGCAATTCCATCGCGACGGGACGCCCCGTGCTGGCCGAGGTCATGCGCGCGGTCGGCAACACCGTCACGCTCGCGATTGCCGCGGCCATCATCGGCTTCACCATGGGCATCCTGCTCGGCTTGATCGCCGGCTATTTTCGCGAGACCTGGATCGACAAGGTCGCAACGTCCTTTGCCATCGCCGGGGTCTCCGTGCCGCATTACTGGCTCGGCATGCTCCTCGTCATCATCTTCTCGGTTCAGCTGAACTGGCTGCCCGCGGTCGGCGCCGGGCCCAGCGGCTCCAATTCCTGGGCGTGGGACTGGGCGCACCTGAAATATCTCGTGCTGCCGGCGATCACGACCTCGGTGATTCCCATGGGCATCGTCACGCGCACGGTGCGTGCTCTCACCGGTGACATACTCTCGCAGGACTTCGTCGAAGCCTTGCGAGCCAAGGGTCTGCACGAGCGCGGTGTATTCCGCCACGTCGTCAAGAACGCCGCGCCGACCGCGCTCGCCGTGATGGGCCTTCAGCTCGGCTACATGCTCGGCGGCTCGATCCTGATCGAGACCGTATTCTCCTGGCCGGGCTCGGGCTTCCTGCTCAACTCCGCGATCTTCCAGCGCGATCTGCCCTTGCTGCAAGGCACGATCCTGATCCTGGCCCTGTTCTTCGTCTTCCTCAATCTCCTGGTCGACATCGCGCAAGCCGCGATCGACCCGCGCATCAAGCGGGGCTAGCCGATGAGCGAGCTTCCGCTACACGCCACCAGCGACGCCGCGCTCCAGGCCGCGCCCGCGACCAGGGCGCGCGGCTATTGGGCGACCGTGGGCCGCCGCATCATGCGCGACAAGGTCAGCGTGGCCTGTGCGCTCGTGCTGATCCTGATCTTTCTTTCCGCGATCCTCGCGCCGTGGCTGGGTCTCGAAGATCCCTACAGGGGCTCGATGATCCGACGCCTGCGCCACATCGGCACGGCGGGCTATCCGCTCGGCACCGACGAGCTCGGCCGCGATATGCTGGCGCGGCTGATCTACGGCGGCCGGCTGTCGCTGGTCATCGGTATCCTGCCCGTGATCCTCGCCTTCTGCATCGGCACCTCGCTCGGCATCATTGCCGGCTATGTCGGCGGCAAGCTCAACACCGCGATCATGCGCACGGTCGACGTGTTCTATGCCTTTCCGTCCGTGCTGCTGGCGATCGCGATCTCCGGCGCGCTCGGCGCCGGCATCCTCAATTCCATCGTATCGCTCACGGTCGTGTTCGTGCCGCAGATCACCCGCGTTGCCGAAAGCGTCACCACGGGCGTGCGCAACATGGACTTCGTCGAGGCCGCGCGCGCCTCCGGCGCCGGGCCCTTCACCATCATGCGGGTTCACATCCTCGGCAACGTGCTCGGCGCGATCTTCGTCTATGCCACCAGTCTCATTTCGGTCTCGATGATCCTGGCCGCAGGTCTCTCCTTCCTCGGCCTCGGCACCAAGCCGCCGGAGCCGGAATGGGGGCTGATGCTCAATACCCTCCGCACCGCGATCTACGTCAATCCCTGGGTCGCCGCGCTTCCGGGCGCGATGATCTTCGCGGTCTCGATCTGCTTCAACCTGCTCTCGGACGGCCTGCGCAGCGCCATGGACATCAGGAACTAGACCATGAGCGAGAGCAGCACATCCGTCGAAATGCTGGAACAGGTCGAAGACCGCGGCGGCGTTGCGCAGCCGCTGCTCCAGGTCAACGGCCTGACAAAGCACTTCCCCGTGCGTGGCGGCCTGTTCGCCGCCAAGCGCACCGTGCGTGCCGTCGACAATGTTTCGTTCATTGTGGCCAAGGGCGAGACGGTCGGCATCGTCGGCGAGTCCGGTTGCGGCAAGTCGACCACCGCGCGCCTCCTGATGCATCTGATGCCGCGCGATACCGGCGACATCATTTACGACGGAATGACGGTCGGCCAGTCGCTGAGCTTGCGCGAATTGCGCCGCGGCATGCAGATGGTGTTTCAGGACTCCTACGCCTCGCTCAATCCGCGCCTCACCATCGAGGAATCGATCGCCTTCGGCCCCAAGGTGCACGGCATGGCCGACGTCACGGCACGTGCGCTCGCGCGCGAGCTGCTCGGCAAGGTCGGCCTGCGTCCGGAAACCTTCGCCAACCGCTATCCGCACGAGATCTCCGGTGGCCAGCGCCAGCGTGTCAACATCGCGCGGGCGCTGGCGCTGTCGCCGCGGCTGGTGATCCTGGACGAAGCCGTCTCCGCGCTCGACAAATCCGTCGAGGCGCAGGTGCTCAACCTGCTCGCCGATCTCAAGCGCGAGTTCGGCCTGACCTATCTCTTCATCAGCCACGACCTCAACGTCGTCCGTTACATCTCGGACCGCGTGCTGGTGATGTATCTCGGCGAGGTCGTCGAGCTCGGCCCCGTCGACCAGGTCTGGGACGCGCCCGCCCACCCCTACACGCGCGCCCTTCTCGCGGCGATGCCGTCCTCGGACCCGGACAAGCGCACCGAGACGCCGCCGATATCAGGCGATCCACCCAATCCGATCGACCCGCCCTCGGGCTGCCGTTTCCACACCCGTTGTCCGTTTGCGGAGCCGCTCTGCGCAAATGCGACACCAAAGCTCACCGCGCTCGATAATATGGGCCACGAGGCCGCGTGCTACATGGCCATTCCGGGGTCAGGCCACAGCCGCGCGCCGAGGGAGAAGACCACATGACGAGACCGACACCGAAAGACATCAAGCCGATCGCGCTGGTTGCTGGCGTGGCCGTCGACGACGAGATCGCAACCCGCATCTCCAATGCCGTCGGGCCTGCCTTCGAGGGCTTCGCGGCCATTGCCGGCACGCTGCCGTTCGACCTCGAGCCCGCCGGCTATGTGCTCGCGCAGACGCAGAAGGTGTCGAAATGAGCGCCGAACCCGCATTGATGACGCTCGCCGAGGTCGCGCGTGCGATCGCGATGAAGCATCTGTCCTCGCACGAGGTGACGCGCGCGCTGTTGCACCGTATCGCGCAGTGGCAGCCGCACCTCAATGCCTTCATGTCGATCGAGGCAGAGGCTGCGTTGAAGGCGGCCGATGCAGCCGATGCCGAGCTTGCCAAGAGCAACGTCCGAGGTGCCCTGCACGGTGTGCCGCTCGCGCACAAGGATATGTACTATGACGCGGGCCACGTGGCGACCTGTGGCTCGCTGATCCGCCGCGACTTCGTGCCGACCGTGACCTCCACGGCCTTGCAGCGGTTGAAGGATGCCGGCCAGGTCCGCCTCGGCACGCTGCATCTGGCCGAATTCGCCTATGGGCCGACCGGGCACAACGCCCACTACGGCCCGGTGCGCAATCCCTGGAACGTCGCCCACATCACCGGCGGCTCCTCGTCGGGGTCCGGCTCCGCGGTCGCCGCGCGCCTGACCTATGCGGCGCTCGGCTCCGATACCGGCGGCTCGATCCGCATGCCCGCGCATTTCTGCGGCATCACCGGCCTCAAGACCACGGTCGGCCGCGTCAGCCGCGCCGGTGCGATGCCGCTGTCGCAATCTCTAGACACCGTCGGTCCGCTCGCCCGCACCGCCGAGGATTGCGCGCTGCTGCTGGCCTTGATGGCCGGTCCCGATCCCGCCGATTCGACCTGCAGCCATGAGCCGCTGTCGGACTATGTTGCGGCGACCAAGGGTTCGCTCGGGGGCCTCAGGATCGGCGTGCCCACCTCGTTCTATGTCGACGATCTCGACAGCGAGGTCGCGCGCGTGCTGGACGAGACCATCGCGGTGCTCGAGCGCGAGGGCGCCGACATCGTCAAGGTCGAACTGCCGGATCAGCGGCAATTGTCTTCGGCGAGCCAGCTCGTGCTCGCAGCGGAAGCCGCCGCCTTCCACAAGCGCTGGATGATCGAGCGTCCGCAGGAGTATGGCCCGCAGGTCCTGATGCGGCTCCAGAACGGCCTCGCCGTTCCCGCCATCACCTATCTCGAGGCGATGCGCTGGCGCGGGCCGGCGCTCGCCGCGCACAACGCCGCGACAGCAGGCGTCGATGCGGTGATCGCACCGGCCTCGCCAGTGCCGGCGCCGACCATCGAGGAGAGCGATGTCGGCGGCGGGCCGAGCGCGCCGGCGCTGTTGCAACGGCTCACGCTGTTCACCCGCCCGGTGAATTACCTCGGCCTGCCGTCGCTCACCGTGCCGTCGGGCTTCACCCGAAGCGGCCTGCCGATCGGCATGCAGCTGATCGGCCGCTCATTCGACGAAGCGACCCTGCTCACCATCGGCGCGGCCTTCCAGCGCGCCACCGACTATCACGATCGATTGCCCAAACTGCCGTCATGACAAAGCTCGTCGAGATCTCAGGCCTCAACATCCGTTTCACCGGGGAGCGCACGGTCTATGCCGTGAACGATCTCAGCCTCTCGCTGGGCGATGGCGAGATCCTGGGCCTGCTCGGCGAGTCCGGTTCGGGCAAGAGCGTGACGCTACGTGCGCTGATGCGGCTGTTGCCACGGAAGCGCACGCAGATCTCAGGTACGGTCAACGTGCTGGGCCGCGACGTGCTCGCCATGAACGACGAGGAGCTCTCGTCGTTCCGCGGTCAGACCGTGTCGATGATCTTCCAGGAGCCCGCGCTCGCACTCGACCCGGTCTACACCATCGGCGCGCAGATCGCCGAAAGCGTGGTGCGGCACGAAGGCAAGAGCTTTGCGGAAGGGCGGGCGAGGGCGCTCGAAATGCTCGAGGTCGTGCGCATCCCTTCGGCGAAGCGCCGGCTTGACGCCTATCCGCACGAGATGTCCGGCGGCATGCGCCAGCGCGCGATGATCGCGCTCGCGCTCGCCTGCCGTCCCAAGATCCTGCTGGCGGACGAGCCGACTACCGCGCTCGACGCCACCGTGCAGATCCAGATCCTGCTACTGCTGCGCGAGCTGCAGCGCGAGTTCGGCATGTCCGTCATCTTCGTCACGCACGACATCGGCGTCGCCATCGAGATCTGCGACCGCGTCGCGGTGATGTATGCCGGCCAGATCGTGGAGCAGGGCACGCTTCGCGACATCGTCCGCTCGCCGGTGCATCCCTACGCCAAGGGCCTGCTCGCCTCGACCATCCACGGCGCCAAGCGCGGCGCCCGCCTGGAGACCATTCCCGGCACCCCGCCCTCGCTGGCGGAGAAGCCGCGCAACTGCTCCTTCGCTCCCCGCTGCAAGCTCGCGGAGCCGCGCTGCCTGGAGCAATTGCCTGGGAATGTCGAGGTCGGACCGGGTAGGGCGGCGAGATGCGTGCTGGCGGAGCCGGTCACCGGGGTGTCATAGTCCCGGATGAGTTGAACCCGGCTGCGCGAGCCTCGCCGCCAGTATTCACACCTCATTCATCCCGGTTCCCGTTCCATGGCTCCGTTCGCGGAGAGGGACCTCACTCATGTACATTTCCAATGAAGGCCTGCTCGTCATCCTTTTCGTCGGACTGGTCGCCGGCTGGCTTGCCGGCAAGGTGGTGCGCGGGACCGGGTTCGGGATCGTCGGCGATATCGTGGTCGGCATCGCCGGCGCGCTGGTGGCGAGCTTCCTTTTTCCCAGGCTCGGCATTCGTCTCGGGACAGGGCTCGTCTCCGAAATCGTCTACTCCGCCATAGGCGCCGTGATTCTGCTGGTCGTCGTGCGGCTCGTGCGTGGCGGGGGCAGGTTCTGAAGCATGATCCGGAAAAGTGCGCAGCGGTTTTCCCTCGCGACAAACGCGGACCGCGTTTGCGCGGAGATCATGCTTAAACAACAACCTAAAGCGCGATGACGATTCATCCAGATATCATCGCGCTTTAGCCCCCGCATTCGGCAGGCCGGAACCTTCAGCCTCTCCGTTTCCCGGAAGAGGCTGAAAGCCTGCAAGAAAAAGCCGCAAGCCTGTGAAATTCCGGACTTGCGCGGGAGGCCGTCAGGGGTAGATGTGGCCCATCAGGGTTCTTGATGAGTTCGGCAGCGTTGGACGCCGGGTGAACATGATGTTAATCCGGGGCAAGTACCCTGAATTGCCCGTGAAATCAGGGGCTTTGCCCCCCAGCCGAAAGAGATCAGACTGATGGCAGCCATCCCTGGCGTCCGCCGTTCAGAGCTCGGTGACGCCTTGCGCGCCTGCCGCACGGCATTCATCGGCGTCGGCTTGATGAGCTGCATGATCAACCTGCTCTATCTGACCGGGTCGATCTTCATGCTGGAGGTCTACGACCGGGTGCTGCCGAGCCGCAGCATCCCGACCCTGGTCGGCCTCATCATCCTCGCCAGCTTCCTCTACATGGCGCAGGGCGTGCTCGACATGATTCGCAACCGCATTCTGGGGCGGATCGGCACCTCGCTCGACGAGACCCTCAACAAGCGCGTGTTCGACACCATCGTGCGCCTGCCGCTTCTGGTCGGTAGCCGCAACGAGGGCCTGCAGCCGCTGCGCGATCTCGACAATGTCCGTTCCTTCCTCGGCGGCATGGGCCCGAGCGCGTTCTTCGATCTGCCCTGGCTGCCGCTCTATCTCGCCATCTGCTTCGCCTTCCATGTCCTGATCGGCGTCACCGCACTGGTCGGCGCCATCATCCTGGTCGGGCTGACGCTGGTCACCGAGTTCATGTCCCGCCAGCCGGCGAAGGAGGCGATGGGCCTTGCCGCCCAGCGCAACGATCTCGCCCAGGCCAGCCGCCGCAACGCCGAAGTCATGGTGTCGATGGGCATGGCCGGACGGATGAACCAGCGCTGGAGTGAGGTTAACGAAAAATATCTCGCCGGCAACCAGCGTGCGAGCGACGTCGCCGGCGGTCTTGGCGCGGTCGCAAAGGTGCTGCGCATGATGCTGCAATCGGCCGTGCTCGCGGTCGGCGCCTACCTCGTCATCCACCAGGAGGCGACCGCCGGCATCATCATCGCCGGCTCGATCCTGTCCGCCCGCGCGCTCGCGCCGGTTGATCTCGCCATCGCGCACTGGAAATCCTTCGTCGCCGCACGCCAGAGCTGGCAGCGTCTCACGCGGCTGTTGGAGCAGATGCCGGCTCAGACGATGCCGACCCAGTTGCAGCCGCCCACCAGCCGGCTCTCGGTCGAAGGCGTCGCCATGGTGCCGCCTGGCGATCAGCGCCTCGTCGTGCAGGACGTGACTTTCGCGCTCGCCGCCGGCAACGGCCTCGGCGTGATCGGCCCGAGCGGCTCCGGCAAGTCGTCATTGGTTCGTGCGCTGGTCGGGGTCTGGCAGCCCGTGCGCGGCAAGGTGCGGCTCGACGGCGCGGCGCTCGATCAATGGTCGTCCGACATGCTCGGCCGCCACATCGGCTATCTGCCGCAGGACGTCGAATTGTTCGGGGGCACCATCGCGCAGAACATCAGCCGGTTCGATCCCGAGGCGACCTCCGACGCGATCATCGCCGCGGCCAAGGAGGCCGGCGTGCACGAGATGATCATCAAGATGCGCGAGGGCTACAACACGCAGGTCGGCGAGCAGGGCGCAGCGCTCTCCGCCGGCCAGGCGCAGCGCGTGGCGCTGGCGCGCGCGCTCTACGGCACCCCTTTCCTGATCGTGCTCGACGAGCCCAACTCCAATCTCGATACCGAGGGCGACGAGGCGCTGACCCGCGCCATACGCTCATCGCGCGAGCGCGGTGCCATCGTCGTCGTGGTGGCGCACCGCCCGATCGGCGTCGAGGCGGTCGACCAGATCCTGGTGCTGCGCGACGGCCGCATGCAGACCTTCGGCCCCAAGGAGCAGGTGCTCGCCCAGGTGCTGCAGCCGCGGGCCGCGCCGCCGGCGCCGATCAAGATCGTCAGCGAGGGTGGAGTGGCCAAGTCATGAGCACGATGGCCATCGGCGGCACGAAGCCCGCCACGAAGAAGACTGTACGTGATTCCATCAAGTTTCACCTGATCCTCGGTCTCGCGATCGTGCTGGTCCTGGTCGTCGGCCTCGGCGGCTGGGCGTCGACTGTCTTGATCTCGGGCGCGCTGATCGCGCCGGGGCAGATCGTGGTCGAGTCCAACGTCAAGAAGGTGCAGCATCCTACCGGCGGCGTGGTCGGCGAGGTGCGCGCCCGCGACGGCGACCTGGTCAGGGCCGGCGACATCGTGGTGCGGCTCGACGACACAGTGACCAGGGCCAACCTTGCGATCGTCACCAAGAATCTCGACGCTGCGCAGGCGCGTGCGGCGCGATTGCAGGCCGAGCAGCGCGGTCTCGATAGAATTGAATTTCCGCAGGCCCTGCTCGATCGCGCCGGCGATCCCGACGTCAAGGTGCTGCTCTCGGCCGAAGCCAAGCTGTTCGATGTCCGCGTCAACGGCCGCACCGGACAGAAGGCGCAGCTGCGCGAGCGCATCACGCAGCTCAACGAGGAGATCTCCGGTCTCAGTGCCCAGGAGAAGGCCAAGGACCAGGAGATCGCGCTGGTGCAGAACGAGCTCACCGGCGTGCGCGAGCTCTACGACAAGCGCCTGGTGCAGATCTCGCGCCTGACCCAGCTCGAACGCGACTCGGCGCGTCTCAATGGCGAGCGCGCGCAGTACATCGCCTCGCGCGCCCAGGCCAAGGGCAAGATCACCGAGACCGAGCTCCAGATCATCCAGATCGACAAGGATGTGGTCAGCGAAGTCTCTAAGGACCTGCGGGAGACCAACGACAAGATCGGCGAGCTGATCGAGCGCAAGGTTGCCGCCGAAGACCAGCTCCGCCGCGTCGACATCCGCGCGCCGCAGGACGGCATGGTGCTGCAATCGACCGTGCACACCGTCGGCGGCGTCGTCACCGCCGGCGATACCTTGATGCTGATCGTGCCGCAGGCCGACGATCTCCAGGTCGAAGCCAAGGTCAATCCGGTCGATATCGACAAGCTCCAGATCGGCCAGAAGACGCTGCTGCGCCTCTCCGCGTTCAACCAGCGCACCACGCCGGAGCTCAACGGCCTCGTCAGCCGCGTGTCGCCCGACGTGACCACCGACCAGCGCACCGGTCAAAGCTATTACACCATACGCGTCTCGATGCCGGCCGAGGAGGTCGCCCGGCTCGGCGACGTCAAGCTGATCCCCGGCATGCCCGTGGAAGCCTTCGTCCAGACCGGCGACCGCACCATGCTGTCCTATCTCATGAAGCCGCTGCGCGACCAGCTGATGCGGGCGTTCCGGGAGAAGTGACGCGCGAAAGCGCGTCATCCCGGAGCGCGCTTAGCGCGCATCCGGGATCTCAGGCCGCATACTCGGTCTTGTAGGGTGGGTTAGTCTTAC
>NZ_AJQE01000175.1 GCF_000261685.1 Bradyrhizobium genomosp. I (2014)
TCAAATCCACATGCGATTCCCCTGCCCCGCAAGGGGGGAGGGAGCGCAGCCGGATGCGCCGTTACACTGTGCCTCGCTACGCCATGGCAATGATGAGAACGAGCTCGCGCCACAACAAAGGTATGTTCCCTCCCCCTTGCGGGGGAGGGTTAGGGAGAGGGGTGCCGCACGGGGACTCTCGCGATCGAAACGAACGCTACACGCGGCCGCCCCCCTCACGCCGGCTTGAGCGAGGCGAGCGCGTTCTCCAGCAGCGAGCGCACGCGTGCGGCATCTCCTGACTTCACCACGGCGGGATCGAGATAGAGCTCGAGGCCCGGCGCACGCTCGGTGATGATGCCGCTGTTCTCCGCCGCCTCGTTCAGCGCGTCCACCGAATAGGGAATGACCTCCCGGCTGATCCCCTTCATGGTGATCGCGGGCAGCGCATGGGCGCGGACGATGTCGCTGACGAGCGCGAAGGTCTCGTAGCTCAGCACGATGCCGCCGGGCTCGGCGATCGATTGCAGGCGCGCGGCAAGGTTCGCCTCCGCACCGATGATGGTGTAGTCCATGCGGTCCGTGCTGCCGAAATTGCCGACATTGCAATAGCCCGAGTTGATGCCCATGCGCGAGCGGAACGGCTGCTCGATGCCGGAGGCGCGCCATTTCCCGTTGAGCTCGGCGAGGCGCTGCTGCATGCGCCAGGCCATCCGGAGGCAGGCCTGCGCATCGGCGCGGTCGCCTTTGGTCTCGGGGTCGCCGAAGAAGATCAGCATGGCATCGCCGATGAACTTGTCGATGGTGCCGCCATAGTCGTGGGCGATCGCCGACATCTCGGTGAAATATTCGTTGAGGAGCTGGGTCAGTTGCTCCGGCTGCAGCCGCTCGGCGGTCGCGGTGAAGTTCTGGATGTCGGAGAAGAAGATGGTGAGCTTCTTGCGCTCGGTGTGGATGGTGACGTCCTTCTGGCCGGAGAAGATGCTCTTGTAGACCTGGGGCGGGATGTAGCGCGAGATCTTCATCGAGAGCGAGGCGAGGAAGTCGTTGGCGGATTCGAGCTCCTTGTTCATGCCCTTGATGCGGCGCGCCTGACGGCGCTGGAGCGAGAGGAACGACAGGCCGCTGCCGGCGGCGATCAGGAAATAGGCCAGCAGGAACTTGAACGAGAATATGTTGGCGGCGATCGGCTGGGCGATGATCACCTCCTGGATGCCGCGGACATCCCCCACCTTCCAGTCCGTCTTCGGGCTTTCGGGGTGGCTGTTGTGACAGCTCACGCAGGCCGGCCCCATGGTGACGGGGGCGACCAGGCGGACCTTGTCGTTGAACAGCGAGGTCTCGGTCTCCACGATCTTCTGCTCGGGGTCCTTCCGGAGCGCATCGAGCGCGTCCTTCTCGAACTTGTCGAGCTGGTGCGGGGCACGGTTCTGGAACGGGAAGTCCGAGACGAAGCGGTAGGTGATGTTCTCCTGCTGCGCGCCGATCACCCGGCCGAGCTCGAGCGAGAGGGTCGCCGGAATCGGGATCGCGCCGGGGATGGATTCGTAATTGTGCACGACCTTCGTGGTGCCATCACGGTTGGCCAGCACGCGCCCGACCACGTTGGAGGCGTAATAGCTGCGGACGCTCGATATCACGGAGTTGAGATCGGCAGCCTGCCGGCGCAGCGCCGTCTTGCTCAGCTCGGTCAGGTCCAGCCACACCGCGAGCGGCAGGGCGAGCAGCAGGAAGGCGATCACGGCGCCCGTGAGAATGCCGCTCTTGCGCTGATCTTCGGCGATCTCTTGTTTCACTCTGTGGCTCCGCTGTGTGCGATTTTGTCGCAAATCCGTCGGGATCTGTGGCAAGGAATGCGGGCACAGAGCCAACAATTGCAGGCCCGCGCAACCCCATTTTATGGTGGTCGGGCCAAACGCCTTTTCGTTTCATCACGGATGTTTAAGATCAGCCCCGTCTGCATCCGCTCCGCCGGGAGATCCCATGACCGAAACCATTCGCATCAAACGCTTCCACGCGCGCCCCGTGATCGTGCCGATGAACCTGCCGCTCCAGACCTCGACCGGGGCGGTCGCCAAAGCGCCGCTGGTGCTGATCGACTGCGAGACTGACCAGGGCGCGATGGGGCACGCCTATCTGTTCTCGATCACGCCCTCGGCCTTGAAGCCGCTGACGGCGATGGTCACGGAAATGTCAGACCTGCTCGCCGGCGACGAACTGCTGCCGTTCGAGATCGAACGAAAGCTGACCCAGCGCTTCACGCTGCTTGGCCTTGCCGGTCTGCAACGGCTGGCGCAATCCGGCATCGATATGGCGGCCTGGGACGCGCTGGCCCGCACACGCGGCCTGCCGCTGGCCCGCCTGCTCGGCGGCGCGCCGAAACCGGTCAGGGCCTACAATTCGAAGGGGCTGGGCATCATGCCGGCGGGCGCCGCGGTCGAGGAAGCCCATAAGCTGCTGGCTGAAGGATTTCAGGCCGCCAAAATCCGCGTCGGCCGGCCCGATGCGCGAGAGGATCTCGCAGTCGTGCGCGCGGTGCGCAAGGCCGTCGGCGATCAGGTCACGCTGATGTGCGACTACAACCAGGCGCTGACGGTGACAGAGGCGATCCGTCGCGGCGAGATGCTCGACGACGAGGGCCTCGTCTGGATCGAGGAGCCGATCCGCCATGACGATTATGCCGGCTGCGCCCGCATTGCCGACGCGCTGCGGACACCGGTCCAGATCGGCGAGAATTTTGACAGCGCCTTCTCGATGCAGTCCGCGCTTTCGGCCGAGGCGTGCGACTACGTGATGCCCGACGTCCAGCGCATCGGCGGCGTCACCGGCTGGCTCCGCGCCGCTTCGCTGGCGCACGCCGCCGGCATCGAGATGTCCACGCACCTGTTCTCGGAGATCAGCGCGCACCTGCTCTGCGTCACGCCGACGGCGCATTGGCTGGAATATGTCGACTGGGCCGACGCGGTTCTGGCAACGCGGTTGCATATCAAGGACGGCTTTGCGCTGCCGAACGAGGAGCCGGGCAACGGCATCGAATGGGATGAAGCGGCGGTCGCCAAGTATCTCGTTGGCTGAAAGCGCGCCCGCTACCCCGACGTCGTCATCGCGAGGAGTTCTTCCGACGAAGCAATCCAGACTGCCACCGCGGAACGATCCTGGATTGCGTCGCAGAGCCCGTCATCGGCCCCTTGGTTTTGCAATGACGGAGTGAAGGCGACATACGCGTTGCGCGGGGACGGCAAGCGGACCAACGATGCCGCCGCTTGCGCCAGCAGCCGTTCGTCCGGAAGCAGCGAGCAGCGCGACAAGCGGCTCAGATGAACTGAAGCAGGAGGATTCAAGTCAGCTCACTTCAGCGAAATCGTGATCGCGCTGAGGTTGGCGGCCATCTCCAACCCGGCCTTGGGGCCTTGCAGGACCATTACGACGCCGTTGTCGTTTCGTAGGTGGACTCCGCCCACGCCGCCGACGAGAGCGCCACCACCGCCAACCGAACTATAGGTGCCGGCGAAGTCGCGGACGTCTCTGATCCCGGACACCCAGCCTTCCAGGCGGCCGGCAGTCGCGCCGGCCGTGATTCCGAGGCTTATTCCTGTGACGCGGAAGGGATAGCTACGGCCGCGATAGCTCAATACACCACTTCCAGCGCCGCCCCCCAACAGCAACCCCGCCTTCACGATCTTGACCCGGACATGGCCGGCAGCTTGCGCAAGCGAGGGAGCGGCCGGAACGGTGACGGCGAATAGCGCGATCGCGGCAAGCTGTCCGATCGACCGCAGCGTGGTGCCCATCATCTCACGGCTTCGCAGCATCGACTTTCTTCCAGGTCTGGTCGGGATCAAACAGCGTGAGGCGCCTGGCCACGAAGTCGGTGCGCTTGCCCAGGTCCTTCTGGTAGACAACCCCGGCATGGTTGACCAGGAAGGTCATCACGCCGGAATTGCCGTACTCGGCCGGCCAGGCGATCAGCGCGAAGCCGCCGATCATCTTGCCTTTCACGACATAGTTCATGGCGCCGCCCGGGGCATCGGGTCCCTGTCCCCTGAGGATCCGGAAGTAATAGCCATGATAGGGCGTCATTCCCTCACCGGCTTTGTAGCCCTCACTCGAGGCTTGCGCCGCCAGTGGGCCGAGCGGGCTCGGATCGCTGTCGTCACGCCAGAACAGCCCATCCTTCTTGCCGGGCGACGAGACGATGCGCTGCGCGTAGACGCCGACACCCTCGCCGCGGTCCTTGTCCGCATATTCGTTCTGCGCATCGACGAAAGCGAGCGCGGTCTGGATCGCGTCCAGCTCGTTGCGCCCGATGCGACGGCGAAGCACTTCGATGCGCCCCGCGTCGGTATCGAACTCCCAGCCCGTCCTGGTGTTGACCAGCGGAATTGGGAACGGGAATTCATCCGGTCCCAGCACCAGGGTCGCGCTCTTGTTGCCCTGCGCCTTGATGCCGTGCTTGGCGTCATACATCGAGGTGAACCGCTGGCGGATATCGTTGTCTGCGATCTCGTCGCCCGAGGACACGATATCGTCAGCGGCCCTGCCCAGCACTTTCAATATGTCGTCCGGTCCGCTCTTGACCGCGACTGCGAGCGCTGCGGCCGCGTCCTCCGGCGTCTTGTAGGATTGCTGCGCCTGAGCCGCGGAGCCAACAAGCGCCAGCGCCGTGATGCCCGGGAATACCGTAAGGCGAAACGATTTCAGCCCGATCATGGCAGCACCTCCGCAGGGAGCTTCGCGCCGTCAGCGAGCCAATCCCGGTAGGTGCGGAATGTCAGCCCGAGCTTGTGATAATAGACGCGCAGATAACCATCTCGGCCACGGGTCACAGCGCCCGGCATCACCTGCTCGACCTCCTGCGCCATCACGCCGACATAGGCCCTGTCGCTGCCGAGATAGCTGAAACGATAGTAACCGAGGCCGTTGGCGAGACGACCGAGCAGCACGATGTCGTGCTTCAGCGTGACATCCGAGCGCCGGCCGCCGCCACCTCCGCGGCCGCCTCCACCAAAGCCGCCGCCACCACGCGCCGCCATTCCGCCACCACCACCTCGGCCGCCCATACTCGGGCCGCCGCCGCCACGCGGCATGCTCGCCATGCTTGACCTGCCGCGCGCGGATGCCGCGGCCGCCGATCGGCCGGACGAGACGTTCATCGCGCCGCCGCGATTGCCGCCACCACTGCGGTTGGCTGCACCGCCGCTGCGGCTCGCGGCCTTGGCGCGGTCGCCACCACCCTTTGCAGCGGCTTTGGCCCGATCGCCGCCGCCCTTGGCGCGATCCCCGGCACCGGCACGGTCGCCGCCGCCAGGCCGATCGCCACGACCGCCGGCGCGGTCACCCGCGCGATCTCCGGCCCGGTCGCCAGCACGATCACCCGGACCGCCACGGTCACCAGCACGGTCGCCTGCGCGATCTCCCGCCCGGTCTCCTGCGCCCTGATTGGGACGCAGCACCTGGTTGCCGTCACGGCCACGGAAGTCCATCCGGTCCGATGCGCCCGCCTTCAGATTGTTGTTGCCGAAGCGCTGCTGAACGTTGGTGTTGCTGTATCGAACGCCCTGGCGATGCGCGGGATTGTGCTGCCAGCCATTGCCGATGTTCGTGGTCCGATGATTGACGTAGACGTTGCGATTGCCCCAGTTGCAGCCGCCGCCCCAGTAATTGCCCCAGCGCCCGATCGCCCAGGCCGTGCCGAATGCGATGCCGGCCGCAACCACTCCCGCACCGATATAGGACGGATAGCCCCAATAGTAAGGCGGATATTCCGCATAGGGCCAGCTGCCGTAGACGGTCGCCGGATCATAGTACGGAACGTACATCGCTGCGGGATCAGCCTGCTGGATCACAACGACCTGCTTGCCTTCCTGAGACTGGACGCTGACCTTCTGCTGCTTGGTGGTGACCAGCTTCTTGTTGTCATAGGCCTTGGTGCGCAGGCGCTGGATCGCATCCATCACATCGGGCTGCTGCGCGAGAAAGGCGTCGCCGAGCTTCTTGGTCCAGTCGAGCTGGTCGCTCATCATGGTGAGGACGTCGGCGGTGCTGGCCAGCGCCTTGACGCTATCGTCCCAGCCCTGCTTGTCCACCTCCGCCTTCAGCGCATCGCCCTTGAGGCTCTTGCGCTCTTTCAGCCAGCGGTCGGCCTGCACGATCTCCAGCGGATAGGTCGAGGCAGCCAGCACGTTCGCAAGCAGTTCGTCGGGATAGAGGGCGATCGGCGCGACCAGGGCCTCCAGCTGTTCGGGCTTCAGAAGCTCGGCCGTCGGCGCAGCCGCCGGCTGCGCCTGCGGGGCGGCGACCGGCTTTTCGGTCGTCTGGGCCGACGCGCAAACGGGCGTTGCCAGCAACAGCGCAAGCACGACTAGACTTTTGCTGCGGCGGAACATCGCATCCTCCATCTCAGTCCTGTCGGGACCATGAGACCGAGAGCGGTACGTTCATTGACAAAAATCAACGAAACGAGCGCGTCGCCTGCTGCAACGCGGGATGCTAGCCCGCGAGCGGGAGTCGAACCGTGAACAGCGCACCGCCGAACGGCTGGTTCTCCGCGGAAATCGTGCCGTGGTGCGCCTCAACGATCGTCCGGACGATCGCCAGCCCCATCCCCATGCCCTCCGGCTTGGTGGTGAAGAAGGGATCGAAGATGGTCTTGAGATCGGCGACCGCGATCCCAGGTCCCGTGTCTCCAACACGAATTTCCGCGTGATTGGCAGAGCGGCCCATGATCACGCTGACTTCCCGTTTGCCTCTCTGAACTTCAGAAATCGCGTCCAACGCATTGAGGATGAGATTGAGCACGACCTGCTGCAGCTGGATGGGATCGCCCTTGACGTTCAGCTCCAGATCGGGTGGCGCATGGAAGCTCAGCACAGTGTTGCGCCCCGACGCCACATCGCCAACAAAGCCGATCACCTCTCGCACGGTTTCCTTCAGCTCGATATCCCTGATCTCGAACGGCGCCTTCTTGAGCACACTGCGCAGCCGGCGGATCACCTCGCTGGCACGCTGGTCGTCACGCCTGATATCGGCGAGAATTTCGCGGATCTCCTGAAGATCGGGCGACGAGCCCTTCAGCATCAGCTCCGCCGTCTCCGCGTTGGTCAGAATCGAACCGAGGGGCTGGTTTAGCTCATGCGCGATCGACGCCGTCAGTTCGCCGACGGCCGAGTATCGGTTGACATGCGCGAGTTCGGCCAATCGCTGTCGGGACTCAACCTCGGCAAGGCGTCGGCCCCGGCGCTCATGAAGCAAACCGCTGATGAGTCCTGCCTGAACGAGGATCACCGCCGCGATGAGCGCCAACTGCCAGCGGTACTTTTCCCAGATGCGCGGCTCACGAAACAGAACCTCGCTGCCTTGCGGCAGGTTGCTCTCGCTGATTCCCCACCGCTGCAATTCGCGCCAGTCGTATTTTGGCACAGCATATGCGATCGGTTCGATTTTGACGTCTGCAGGCTTCTCGCCACCGAGGATTCGGAGCGCCGCATCGGCAGTCTTTTGGCCGAGTTCGGGAATGGAATGCATGGGACCACCGACGATGTCGCGCCCGAAGAAGGACTCCTCAAAGCAGAAGATGGGAGCGTTTGCGACGGCACGGAGGCGATGCAGCGCGCTTTCCCCATCGTGAACGACGCCGGCCGCGTCGACGGACATCAAGCCCCAAAATAATGCCGTGTGCGGCGGAAGCACCGAGGCCTTTTTCAGGATCTCGTCGAAAGGTAGATCGCCATACCAGACGAACGAGACGCGCTCTTCGAGCGGTCCGATATCCTTCTTGACCTCTTCAAGCCAAAATCTTTCCAACTTGGACGCTCCGATCACGAGGGCGATTGTTCGCGTGTCCGGGAGCACTTGAAGCACGTTGCGGAATGCCGCGACAAAATCGTGGCGGACTGAAACGACGGCATCCCTCTCGGTCAGGCTCGCCCGGTCGATCAGCCGTTCTTCCACCGTCGTGAGGACCATCGGCGCCTTCGGGAACAGCTCCGCCCGATGCCTCTGCACGAATCCTGCGGCAGGCCCTCCGATGCTCATCACGATATCAGGCGGATGGCCCTCGTAGATCGAGCGGAGATATTCGACGAAAGGCCCTTCAGGACCTGGCGCGATGAACCGCGCGGTGAGCAGGGTATGCTCCTGAATGTCGAGCGGCCACGGGGAGCGCTGCTCGAGATTGGCCTTGATGCTCCGTGCATACTCGCTCCAGGGCAGGAAGTCGCGGCCGAACGAATGCAGCAGCAACACGCGCTTCGGTTCGCGGCGGTCGACGTCGCGCTGCTCGGCAGCAGCTACCTGGCCGAGCTGAAGGTTCAACCACCAAAGGACCACTCCGAGCCACAGCAGCGTAGCCGCAACGTCTCGCGGCTTGATCGACGCAATGGAATTGCGCCCGCTCATGCTTCTCTCCGGCGGTCTCGTCCAAACGGCCCCATCACAGCACAATCCGAGCGCGACCGCACCAGTCGCTGTGGCGCAATTCTTCTTGTTGCACGGCCTTATCGCATTGGGCAGCGGTTGTACCTGATCTCCATGTCCTCCATGCCTGGAAAGAGGCGGGCGATGCTGTTCGCGTCCAGGGCCTTCACACTGAACTGAACGCTGGACAGCATGATGTCGGTGGCGCAGGTCGCGATCAGATTGACGCTCGTGCCGACGTCCCTTCTGACCTTGACCTTGCAGCGCGCGGACTTGCCGATGAGCTGATCGCCATCAACAATGAAACCGCCGCCATAGACCTCGGACATCTCGGTAAAGCCAAGTTTACCTCCTTCGCGGGTGAACACCTTGTCGCACTGATCGGCGCTCGTAGCCCAGGCACCGTTCAGGTCGACCGCACCGGCGCGCCCGTTCATTGCAAGGATCGCGCTTAACGAAAGCGCGACCGCGGCAGGCGATTTCCAACTCCCAGACATGCATCGTTTCCTTCCAGTCAGTTCGTTTCGGATCAATGGCCACCGCTGAAGATCAGGGTCTTGAACGGCAGCAACAGCGCCTGGATGCGCAACAAGAGCGCATGGACGAATCCGATCGCGTCGATGGCATGAAGGACGATCCGCCGGCCGGTCGACGTCTTGGGATCGATGATCGCTTCGTGGTTGCTGGTGTAGGCATTCACGATGCAGGTGCTGCCGGCCGTGACGCCGTCAAGGCCGCCTTTGTAGAGCGGCTCGAGAAACACCAGAATTGTCCCTGGCTTTGCGAGGTTCTGCGCCTCAATGAGCTGTTCGCCGGCCCGAAACTGGCCGGCCGCGATGTAGTCCTGCACAGCGGTCACGACCAGAGGAATCACAGCCCATGGCCTGGAAACGCAGGTTGCCTCGGCAACCATGCCCTCCTTCATCACGCCTGCTTCGATCTGGCCGAAGCCGGCCTGCAGCCGTTCTCGGCCGGCGCCGTCAGGAATCAGAATTCCCGCGGGCCGCATCAGCTGGTTGACGACGTCTCCGGTGCGAACGAGAAATTGCTCGACGCGTCCGTCGACGCCTGCACGCACGAAGGTCTTGTCGAGCTCGACTTGCGCCTCGGCCAGCGAGGCCTCCGCACTCGCCTTCTGCGCCGGCAGCAGCGTCGACACCTGCAAGCTCGCTGCTTCCTTCGCGGCGGTCGCGGCGTCGACGCCGGCCTGACGCTGGTCGACCAGGACCTGAAGCTTCTCGATATCACGCTGCGGCACGATCCCGGGATTGCGACGTTGCAGCTCAGTCTTGACTTCGAGTTCGTCCTTGGCCTGCTGGTAGTTGGCCCTGGCTTCCTGAATTTGCGCCTCGGCCTTGACGACATCGGCCCTCGCCGACGCCATTGACGCATCGACCTCGGCGACCTTGCGCTTGGCCGTTTCAAGCGCCGCCGTCTGTTTCGAATTGTCCAGCCGGAAGAGGATGTCGCCCTTCTTCACGGCCTGGCTGTAGCCGACATTGACCTCGGCGACACGGCCCGATCCCTCGGGCAGGATCGGGACTGTTCGAAACAGCAACGCCGCATTGGAAGTCGCCGGATGAAAGAAGAAGACGCTGGTGATCAGACCCACGGTCAGCATCAGGCAGCCGGTGATACCCCAGCGAAGCTCGTACCACACGGAAAAGAGCGTGATCTCCTTGCCGAACCGTTTGCCCTGGGCAAAGCGCCGGTAGAGATAGTCCGGAAGGATGGTCAGCAACGAGCAGATGATGAGCTCAAGCATGGCTACGCACCTTATGGTCGGTCTCAACCTCCGGTTCGTTCAGACTGATCGCTGCTGGAGCCGCCACCGCACCTGGTTGCGATATTTCGTTTGCAGGATTCGGTGACGTGCCGTCTGCGATCTTCTCCACCGATCCGGCAATGCTTCGTAGCGGCGTTCCGAAGTCCGGCAGCTCGATCAGCGCAAGGACCAAGGCCGCGATCCAGTACAGATGCTCGTGTGTGAACAGAGCGAGAAGTCCCAGCACGGCCACGATCTCGAATTGCAGCTTCTGGGTCTTGTGAGCCATCCGCTCGGGCAAGCTGTGCAGATGCCAATACAATAGACCCACCGCGAAAACGGCCGCGATCAGGATGATTCCCGTCACGATCATCAGCACGTCTGTTTCGCCAGGCGCGGTGATGTAGAATGGCAAATGGTGCGGTGCCATCGGATGAAGCTGCTCGCTCAACGCGCCCTCCTGATCGGGGACCCAGCCGCCGTGGCTTCTATCTTACTCTGGCAACCCCGGTTCTGCTTTGCTTGATTTGAATCAACGGAATGACGGCCGCCCGACCTAGCCTTGCCCGAGCACTGAAACATAGCAGGAGGCATCGGCAATGTCCGCCAATCTCGACACCCTGATCCCCAATGCCAACCAGATCCGCAAGGAAGCGGCCCTCAAGGAAGCCGAAAAGGCGGAGGAATATGCCCGGCTCGCCGCTGCGGCGGAGGATGAAAAGCGTGCCTTGATCGAGCGGCTGAGCAAACCGTCCGGCAAGACCGAGGAAGAGAAGATCCAGCTTGCCGCGTCCATCATTCAGCGTGCGGTGCGCAACGGGCTGACCGAGGTGCAGGTCTATCGCTTTCCCAATACGCTGTGCACCGACAAGGGTCGCGCCATCAACCAGCAGGAAGCGGGCTGGGAGAAGACGCTGACCGGCATTCCGAAGGAAATCTTCCAGCTCTGGACCGACTATCTGAAGCCGCGCGGCTATCGCATCAGCTACCAGATCATCGATTTCCCCGGCGGCATGCCGGGCGACATCGGCGTCGCGATTTCCTGGGGTGATTGAGTGCTGATCCGCCCGGATCCGATCCGACAAAACGAAAGGCAGAGCATGGCAAAGGGCGAGGTTGGGGCGCGGATGAAGCGCAAGACCTACGAAAAGGAGCTGGAGAAGCTCCAGGTCCAGCTTTGCCATCTCCAGGAATGGGTGAAGGAGAAGAAGCTGCGCGTCGTGGTGTTCTTCGAAGGCCGCGATGCCGCGGGCAAGGGCGGCACCATCAAGGCGATCACCGAGAAGGTCAGCCCACGCGTGTTCCGCGTGGTCGCCCTTCCCGCGCCGTCCGACCGTGAGAAGTCGCAGCTCTTCATCCAGCGCTATATGCAGCACTTCCCGGCCGGCGGCGAAGTCGTGATCTTCGACCGGAGCTGGTACAACCGCGCCGGCGTGGAATACGTCATGGGCTTCTGCTCTCCGGAGGACCACAAGCGGTTCCTCACGCTGTGCCCGCAGATGGAGAAGCATCTCGTCGAGAGCGGGATCATCCTGATCAAGATCTGGCTTGAGGTCGGGATGGAGGAGCAGGAGCGGCGGTTTCGAGCCAGGATCGACGATCCATTGCGGCAGTGGAAACTGAGCCCGATGGACACGGAGTCGTATCGGCGCTGGTACGACTATTCCAAGGCCCGCGATCTGATGTTTGGAGCCACGAGTTCGGAGCATGCGCCGTGGACCATCGTTCGGTCCGACGACAAGCGGCGGGCGCGGCTCAATTGCATCGCGCATCTTCTGGATTCGATCCCGTACAAGCGCATCAAGAGGGACAAGGTCAAGCTGCCGCCGCGCTCCGGGAAAGGGCGTTACAACGACCAGGCGAGCCTGAACGGGATGAAGTTCGTGGAAGAGCGGTACTGAACGAGGATCCAGATCGAACAGAGAACAGGCCGGGCAAATGCGCGGCCTGTTCTCTCTGGGCGTACGGCCTATTTCAGCCGGATCGTAACCCCGCCGACGGCTGCCGACACCTCAGCCCCAACCTTCGGCCCGCTGAGTTGCAGGATCACGCCGTTCGCGTTTTGCAACTGAACCGCTCCCGCACCTGCCGCAACAGCGCCGCCGGCCCCGCCCACCGCGTAGGAACCTTCGATCGACGCCGGGCCCCGCAAGTTCAAGGCACGCCCGACGAACTTGGTCGTCGAGGCACCCACGGTCAAACCGACGCTCATGCCGGATACGGTGAACGGATAATTCTTGCCGCGCAGGTGCAGCACGCCCTCGCCGCCTCCCACACCGACGATGAAGCCGCCTTTGGTGAAGACCACGGCGACCTGGCCGGTCTCGGCCCGCGCCGGCGCGCTGAAGCTTGCGACACCGAGGAGCAAAGCAGCAATAGCAACGAGTTTCTTCATGATTTTCCCCTGAATTTGGCTCCCTATTGAGCCAGAAGCATTGCGAAGTAGCCGAACACGGTGAGCAGGATGCCCGAAACGGCGTAGCCGACCGGAAAACCGATCCAGGGCACTGAACTCTGGATCTCCACTGCGGCCTCACGGCAAGGACCGGAGTGCGAGCGCGCACCGGCCACACCGCCCATCAATACGGCCGGATTGATCTTGAACACGTGATAGCCGATCGCCCAGACGATGAAGGGCGGGATCGTGCAGGCGATGAAGCCGACGATGAAGATCTTCAGCGCGACCGCACCGGTGAGCTGAGCCAGTAGACCTGCGCCGGCATTGACACCGACGATGGCGACGAACACCACGAGACCCAGATCCTCCAGCACGTTGCGCGCCGCGTTCGGCGTATTGCCGAAGAAGCGCAGCCGCGACACGATCGAGGAGACGATCACGCCCGACAGCAACAGGCCGCCGGCGTTGCCGAGACCAACCTTGGCGCCGAATGCCGGGAACTCCACCATGCCGATCAGGAAGCCGATGATCATACCGACCGACAGGGTCAGCAGGTCGGTCGACGTGTTGGTCCGGGCAATGCGACCCCACATCTCGCCGAGCTCGTTGACGGCGGACTTCAGGCCGACCACCGAGACGATGTCCATTCGCTCCAGCTTGGTCTTCAGCCCGGCCGGAATCTGCACGCCGCCGCGCTCGACCTTGGTGACCTGCAATTGGCCGGCGATCGCCGTGTCACGGAAGGACTCGAACGTGCGTCCCACCATGTCCTTGTTGGTGACGAGAATGTCCGCCTGGTCCATGGGAACGCCGAGCGTCTTGGCGTCGGCAACCTCGGGACCGATCAGGCCCATCTTGTCGGTGAGATGCTCGGTCGAGCCGCCAAGTGCGACGATGTCTCCCTTTTGCAGCACAAGGTCGGCATCGGCACCCTGCGGCTCGCCATTCCGTCCCACATTGATGATCCGGTACTCCGGATTCACCGTGCGGAACTTTGCGATGGTCATGCCGGCGGTTGCGGGGTTCTCCAGCCGATAGGCGCGCAGCCCGAACTGGCGATAGCCGGTGAGGCCGCCGCCTTCGAGATCCTTGACGCCGAACTCGCGCTCATACTGCTTGGCCGCCGCCTTCGCGTCGACCCCCCACCAGCGCGGCAGATATTTGCAGATCAGGATGATGCCGACGGTGCCCCAGATATAGGTGATGCCGTAGGACAGCGCGATCATGCCGGATGCGTCCTCTGGCTTCATGCCCGCAGGCAGCTTGACGACGCCGGAGGTGACGGCCTGCTCGGCCGAGCCGATGGCAGCCGACATGGTCTGTGATCCTGCCAGCATGCCGCCGGCCGCACCGGTCGGCAGCGCGAACAGCTTCGCTCCGATGACCACCAGCGCAAGGCCGAGCACGCTCGAGACGACGGCGAGAATGCAGAACTTGAGGCCGTCGCCTTTCAGGCTGTTGATGAAGGAGGGGCCGACGCGCAAGCCAACACCGTACATGAAGAGGTAGTAGAAGAGACTCTTGACGAAGTTGTTGAGCTCGAGCTTCACGCCGTAAGTTGAGGCCCACACCGACAGGCCCGCACCCACCACGATGGCACCGGCGACCATGCCGAGACCATAGCCTTTGATGCTGGCTCGGCCGATATAGACCGCGAGACCGACAACGAAGAACAGCAGCAGATAGGGGTACTGCTGAAGGAATGTGAAAAAGCCCAGCATGTTCGATCCCCTCTAAGATGCAGCCTTGAGCTTCGGCGCCCCGGCGGGCTTGGGCCTGCCGATCTTCGCCAGGGCTTCCGCGCGCACGAGTTTCAGACCTTCCCTGGCATCGTAGCCATGGATCTCCTTCACATCGAGCTTGCGCATGAAGTCGATGGTTTCCTGGGTGATGACCTGGCCTGGCACCATGATCGGGAAGCCCGGCGGATACGGGATCACGAAGCTAGCGGAGACGAGGTCCGGCCCCGCCTTCAGCCGGCGGTCGATCTCGGGATCGCTGAGGCGGATGAATTCGCAACCGGCCGCGTCATACGCCGTATAGAAGCCGCCGCGGATATCGCCCTCGTTGGTCTTGGTGCCGGAATCGCCCCGGAAGCTCGGGTGGAAATGCGAGAAGTTCGGCAGATCGGGTACGTCCCTCATCAGGCTGTTGACCCGGGTCTCGAACGTCTTCTTCGCATTGGCTCCGCCCTGCACCAGACCACGATCGACCTCGCCGGCAATCTCGGCCAGTACCCGAATGAGGTGCGCGACGTCACTTCGGGTGTTGTTGATGTTGGACTGGACCAGGACGGAGTTGCGCGAGGTCTTGTTGACCTGGATGTTGTACTCGCTCGCCAGGATGCCCTTGAACTGGGTTCCGTCGAATCCCGCGGTGCCGCAGACCAGCGTCATGCGGGTCGGATCGAGGCAGAACTCGTCGTCGTCCAGGCTCTTCAGTGTGTTGGCCCAATTCACGCCGTTGGCGAGATAATCGGTAAAGCCGCTCTGGCGGTATTGCGCGGGCACCATGGCGTCGGCACCGAGGATGCGGAAATATTTCGAGATCAGCGGATTGTTGTTGACCGCCTGGCGGATCGCGAACGCGATCTCGATCGCATTGGCGACGAGGCCGTATCCCTCCAGCTCCATCTGCCGCCGCGAGATGTCGAGACTGGCAATCAGCTGCTGGTTCGGACTGGTCGAGGCATGGGTAAACACCGCCTCCTTGAATTGCTGCTCGACCGTGTGGAATTCGACATCCTTGACCGTGAGCATCGAGCCCTGGCGGATCGCCGACATTGACTTGTGGGTCGAGTTGGTCTGGTAGACGCGCAGGCGGATCTGACGCGGATCCGGGATCAGCCGGGTCTTGAGCAGCAACTCGTCGGACGGATTCTTGCCGAGCTCGGCCTGCTGCTTCTCATAGGCCGCGACCGATTTCGGATCTCGCATCCACGCCTCGATCTCGTTGGCGGCGCCAAGTCCGGTGCGGCGACGCAGGAACGGCGAGAAGCGCGCGAAGCCGAACCAGGCCTCGTCCCACAGGAAGATCAGGTCGGGCTTGATGGCGAGACATTCCTCCATCACCCGGCGGGTGTTGTAGATGTGGCCGTCGAAGGTGCAATTGGTGAGATCCAGCATTTTGACGCGGTCGAGCCGGCCGTCGGCCCTTGCGTTGAGCAGCGCCTGCTTGATCGTCCGCAGCGGCACCGCGCCGTACATCGAATATTCCGTCATCGGGAACGCTTCGACATAGAGCGGCTGCGCACCCGCCAGCACCATCCCGTAGTGATGAGACTTATGGCAGTTGCGGTCGACGATTGCGATGTCGCCGGGCGCGAGCAGCGCCTGCACCGCCATCTTGTTCGACGTCGATGTGCCGTTGGTGACGAAGAAGACACGGTCGGCGCCGAGCGCCCGCGCCGCCTTCTCCTGCGCCTTCTTGATGTTACCGGTCGGCTCCAGCATGCTGTCGAGACCGCCGGTGGTGGCGCTGCTCTCGGCCAGGAACAGGTTCGGGCCGTAGAACTCGCCCATGTCGCGAATCCAGTCGGATTTGAAAATCGACTTGCCGCGCGCGATCGGCAGCGCGTGGAAGGTCCCGATCGGGCGCTGCGCGTATTTCTTCAGATTGTCGAAGAACGGGGTGTCGTAGCGGTCCTGGATGCCTTCGAGGATCGACAGATGCAGCTCCAGGATCTCCTCGATGGAGTAGAAGATGCGGCGGGCCACGTTGGCCTGTGGGTCGCCGGCCATCTCCTCAACATCGCGATTGGACATGAGATAGATGTCGAGCTCGGGACGGACGCGCTTGATGATATGGGCGAGCCGGAGCGCCGACGCGTCGGTCTCCTCATTGAGGTTGGCTGACGCCGTCATCGTCCGGAGCACAGGCGCGTTATGCCGCGAGCGAAGAGCGAAGCCTTCATTGATGACGACAGCCGCGATGTTGGGATTGACCATGGTCGCGCAGAAGGCGTCTTCGAGGCTGCCGACGATGACGGGCTCGTAGACGAACGAATCGGCCGGCCGACGCAGCTTGCGCCACTCGGCGGCGAGCGTCGGCCAATTGTTGGACGACACGCCCGTGACGATCAGGGTCTCGAAATAGGGCCGGCGCGCTGTGTGCGAGCCGAAGGTCGGCGGCAACAGGTCCGGCATCTCGCCATTGTTCTCGTCCTTGGGATTCCAGTCGCCGGCATGCTGGCGGAAGGATCGCGTCGCAAGCGCCTGTGCGATCCGGGTCACAAGGGCGAGCGAGGTTTGTCCATCACCCGCCAACGCGGCCTCCCGCAACGCCGCCATCAAGTGCAGGCCGGGATAGCCGTGGAACTCTTCCGTCACGGAAAGATCGGTCAGCAAGGCATCGTATTTCGCGCGATCTCCGGCTCGGGCCCAGACCTTCGCTGCCTCCACCAGGTCACGCCAATCGTCTGCCCGGCCGCCAGGACCAGAGAAGAATTGATCGATACGCTTCTGTGCGGGCTTGGCTTCCTTGGGCATGTCTCTCTCCCGGTCCTCGGCAAATGACGCGGGATCGTGGCCTTCCGCTCGTAGGCTTCGTTGATTCAAGTCAACGGTCCGAGGCTTCTGATTAGCCGTCTTCAGAGCGCGCGTACCGCAGCGCAAAAAGGACCTCACCGCCCTCTTTGGTCAGGGCCGCCAAGAACGCTGTCGAGCGTCCGCAACCACTGTGAGCTGTCGGTCTTTTCAGCCAGCCCTTCCGCACGCAGGAGGTCGCGCAGCTGCGCGTGCGCGCCGACGATGCAGAGTGCGATGTGACGAGAGGCGAGCTCGTCGTAGAGATCGTGCAGCATGCGCGCGCCGGCGAGATCGATATAGGGCGATGCCGAGAGATCGCAGACGACCAGCCTGATCTCAGCCGATTTCCCCAGCGCGTTCAACACTGCCTCCAGGACCGTCTCTGCGTTGATGTAGAGCAGCGAGGCTTCAGGGCGGAAAGCGATCACACCAATCAGCGGCTCGACCCCTTCATGCCTGGCGCTGTCGGAGTAGCGGCCGGTTCCCCGCAGGCGGCCGAGAAAGGCGATATTCGGCTGCGACGCCCGCGCCAGCAGCAGGAAAATCGACGCGATCGCAGCGAGCAGCACGCCTTGAAGAATTCCGAGCAGCAGCACCGCAATCAGGGCGATGGCCGCTGCATAGAAATCGATCCGGCTGACTTTCCACATGCGGATCAGCGCGGGAATGTCCACCAGCCTGTACACCGCTGCAAATACGATGGCGGCCAACACTGCTTTCGGCAGGTTGGTCAGGAGGCCGGTGAAGAACAACAGACACAGCGCCAAGGTGACGGAGCAGATCATCACCGCCAGCGGTGTCCGTGCGCCGGCATTGTCGTTCACGGCCGATTGGGACAGGCCGCCAGCGACGGGATAGCCTTGGCCGAATGCCGCGGCAAGGTTGGCGGCGCCCAGGCCAAGGAATTCCTGCCGGACGTCGAGCGCATATCCGTGCTTGGCAGCGAAGCTGCGCGCGGCCGACACGCCTTCGATATAGGCCAGCAACAGGCAACCCGCCGCAATGGGAAACAGCTCTTCGGGCTCGACCAAGCCGAAGGTCGGAACGGCAAGGGTCGGCAGACCCTCGGGGATCTTGCCGGTGACCGGCACGCCCATGGCAGGCAACCCAAGCAGCGTGGCCACCACGATCGAGAGTGCCACGATGCTGATGCCCACCGGCAGGCCCGGCAGGTGCCGCTCGCCGAGCAGCAACAGCAGGAGCGCAACGGCACCGACCGTCAATACGAGCAGATTTGTATCGCCAAACTGGCCTGCGATGTGGATTGCCCGATCGAAGAAATTGCGACCGCCGCCAGAAACACCGAACAGAGCTGGCAATTGGCTCATAATGATGGTGAGCCCGGCACCCGCCTTGAAGCCGACCAGGATGCTGTCGCTGACCAGGCGGACGAGACTCGAGAGCTTGAACAGCCAGGCGATCAGGCATAGCAGCGCTACTGCGCAGGCGACTAGGCTTGCAATTTGCGCATAGCGAACCGGATCGCCTGCTGCGAGCGAACCGACGGTGCCCGCGATCATCAGCGAGATGGCCGAGGTCGGACCAATGGCAAGCTGGCGCGACGATCCGAGCAGCGCATAGCCGATGCCACCAAGAATATAGCCATAAACCCCGGTCTGCGGCGGTAAGCCAGCAAGGCCCGCATACGCGAGCGACACTGGAATCGCGTACGCGGCCAGTGTCACGCCCGCCACTGCGTCGGAGGAGAGCCAAGCGATCCGATACCCGGAAAGCCAACTAAACGGCGAAAACAGACGCGTCCAGCCAACCCGCGGTTCAGACGGCGGCTTCATGGGCTCGCCTCGGAGCGCACGACTTCGCACCGCAATAGAACGATCAGCAAGGCAACCACAGGAAGCCCTAGCGCGAGGTCCGGGGCGGCCTTGGTCATCAGAGCACCGAGGGCGGCGCCAAGGCCGAAGGCGCCGCACACGGCCGTAAAGATGCCGGACCGCCGCAACGTCCCAACCGCGGCGCCGCCGGAAGCCACTGCGAAGATGCCCTCGATCGCTTGGCGCATGTTACCGGTGATCATCACCGTGCTGTACGTCGCGCCCTCGACCCTGGTGAAGACCGCCGCCTGCATTGCGGCGACGAATGAAATTCCCAACGTGCCGGCAATCTCGGGCATCCGATTATGTAGGATCCCGACAGCGATCAGAACGAGGATCTCGATCAACGTACTGATCGCGCTGGCTCTCTCCCCCGCAGCGCGGCGCAGCCAAGCAGCGACCACAATGCCGAGCGCGAAGGCCATGATCGGAGGGACAAATTGCATCGCTCTCGCCCGCTCGCCGGCCATTCCGTAGACCCAGAGAAGGACGAGATTCGCCGTCTGAGCGTTGGCCATCACGCCGTGAACGATCCAGGTATAGGCATCGAGACAGCCACCCGCGAACGCCAGCAACAGCGCGACGGCGATCGTCTCGTCGCGACGCAGCAATGGAGCAGCGGCAATCCCCAGTGAGCTCATATCCGATACGTCGTGTGTCGCCGATCTGGCACTGGCCTATTGACGGCGCCCGAGCGGAGGAAAGGCTTGACTTGAATCAAACCTCCGAGCGGCTTTGAGGATTCAAATTCACCCGGAACCAAGCGCCGGGGAATAGCGACCATGGACACCGTCAGGTGGATCATCTCCACCGCTCCGGAAATCTTTCTTTTGCTTGCTGTCGCCGTTGGCACGATCCTGGGCCGCATCAGGATCCGCGGCTTCTCGATCGGCACCACTGCCTGCACGCTCATCGCTGCCGTGCTCATCGGTCAACTCGGCAGCTTCGCGTTTCCGTCGGTGCTGCGGGTCATCCTGTTCAGCCTGTTCGTATTCACGATCGGCTACAAATCCGGACCGGAATTCTTCGCATCCTTGAGCATCCGCACTCTGGCCCAGGTCGCCATGGCGCTCGTGCTCGGCGGCACGGGCTTGATCATCGTTCTGGCATTTGCCTTTACGGTGGGGCTCGACCCAGGCACCGCGTCTGGCCTCGCCGCGGGCGCACTGACGCAATCCTCCGTCATCGGCACTGCCTCGGGTGCCCTGGCGCAACTTGGGCTGTCCAAGGCTTTGCTCGAGCAGCAAGAGGCGAATATCGCTGCCGGCTACGCCGTCACCTACGTTCTCGGATACATCCTGACGCTCCTCTACGTCCCGTTCGTCGCGCCCAAGCTGATGGGTGTCAACCTCAAGGACGAAGCCAAGAAGCTCGAGATCGAGCTTGCCGGGGGCGAGCCTCCCAAGACCGAGAACCTGCACTATCGCAAATTCCAGGCGCGCGCCTATCGCGTCTCGGCGGCCGCGGGCCGAACCGTGAAGGCGATCGAGGGGGAGATCGGCAGCCGGACGGTGATCGAGCGCATCGTGCGTCACGGAGCCGACATTGAGCCGCATCTGGACACCGTGCTCGAGACCGACGACGACATCGTGATCGCCGGGCGGACAGCGGTGATCGTGGCCGCACGGCCCGTGATCGGCACCGAGATCGACGCCGACGAGATCCTGAAGGCGATGCCGGGCAATGTGGTCGACGTGCTGGTGGACAACCGCAAGCTCCACGGCCGTTCGGTCCAGGACGTGGCCGATCGCGTCGGCAGCAATGCGCGCGGCGTGTTCCTGCGGACCCTGACGCGGATGGGGCGCGAGGTGCCTCTTAGTGCGGACACGCGCATCTATGTGGGCGACGTCATGACGCTGGTCGGCACCAGCCGCAACATCGAACGCGCAGCCGCGCAAGTCGGACAGATCTTGCGCGCCGGCGACCGCACCGACATCGCCTTTCTCGCGGCCGGCATTGCCGCCGGCCTGCTGGCCGGCCTGCTCAGCTTCAAGTTCGGGAGCGTCGCGCTGACGCTCGGCGGCGGAGGCGGCGCCTTGATCGCGGGCCTCGTCTGCGGCTGGTTGCGGTCACGCTGGCCGACGATGGGTGCGATGCCGCCCGCCGCGCAGCAGACACTGAGCGACCTGGGCCTCGGCGGCTTCATTGCCGCCATCGGCCTCGGCAACGGCCATGCCGCCTGGATCGCGATCCAGGCGCATGGCTTCTTGCTGGTCGGCATGGGTCTTGTCGTCACGCTTGTGCCGCTGATGGTGGCGACGCTGTTCGCCTATCACGTGCTGCGCATGAATCCAGTCGTCGCCTGCGGCGCACTGGCAGGAGCCATGACAGTCGACGCCGCCGTCACGGGCGCCTGCGAAGTCGCCGAAAGCCAGACGCCGGTGCTCGGCGTCGCCGTGCCCTATGCAGTGGGGAACGTCGTTCTGACGGTGCTCGGCCCGATCATCGTAGCCGCGACTTTTGCCGGATGAGGAGGATGGAATGCCGTCGTATTCCTCAGTCAAACGAACGCTGTGGGCGGCGCTGCTGTTGCTGGCTTTCTTGATTGTGCCGGCCGGTGCCGACGATCAAGCCGCCCCACGACGCATTCACGAAGAGATCTGGGCTCTACCGTTGCCGCTCCCGATGTTCGCCTATCTGGTGCGCCCCGTGGGCGACGGCCCCTTCCCTCTGGTGATCATGAACCACGGCGTGTCGCTCAACCCGACCGAACGCAGCTTCTTTCCGCTGGTCGAGTTTCGCGACGCCGCCAAATGGTTCGCCAGGCAAGGCTATCTCGTGGTGGCGCCGGTCGGCACCGGATACGGCGCCTCCGCCATCGACATTCCCGAGCGTGGGATGTACGGCCCGTTCTTCTCCAAGGTCGGCAAGTGCACCAATCCGAACTTCCATGATGCGGGTCTCGCTGTCGCCCAGGTCGACCTCTGGATCATCGACTACATGGTTGCCGAGAAGCGCGTCCTGCCTGACGGCGTGATCGTGGTCGGACAATCCGCAGGAGGCTGGGCCTCCATTGCGCTGTCGAGCCTCAACCCGCCGCAGGTGAAGGCCATCATCACCTTCGCCGCGGGCCGCGGCGGCCGGGTCGGCGGCAAGCCGAACAACAACTGCGCGCCCGACAGGCTGGTCGAGACGACAGGCGAGTTCGGCCGCACCTCGCGGGTGCCGATGTTGTGGATCTACATCGAGAACGACACGTTCTTCGGCCCGGCTCTGTCGAAGCGGATGCATCGGGCCTTCACTGCCGGCGGCGGCAAGGCCGAATACCACCTGATGCCGCCGTTCGGCAACGAGGGGCATTATTTCGTCGGCTCGCCCGATGCGATTCCAATCTGGTCACCACTTGTCACCGGATTTCTCGACGCCCTGAAGTGACGGCCATTGCTGGTGTCAGGAGGATAGAGATGCATCTTCGCAATCGTGACTTCGCTCGCAATTGGATTGGCAGGACTTGGTTTGCGGCTCTGCTGGCGGCCATCTTCGTGACCGCACCCGTGAGTGCGGAGATCACGCCGCGCGGGCAGCGGTCCGCGAGCGACATCAAGTACGGCGAGTGGAAGAAGCTCTGCTTCAAGGCAGCCGGGGCCCCTCTGCTATGCAGGACCTCGATCTCGGGGACTTACGAGACCGGGCAGATGGCGGTTCGGATCGATCTGATCGAACGAGAGAAAGGCGGCAATGCGCGCGTGCAGATCTTCGTCCCCGTCGGCATGTATCTGCGAATTCCCGCCAAGCTGAAGGTTGATGCAGGCGCGATCAATCCGATTCCCTACAGTTGGTGCCTCAGCAACGGCTGCATCGCAGGCGACGTGGCGAGCCCGAAGCTGATCAAAGAGATGGAAGCGGGAAAGACTCTGACGCTGGAGGTTGTCGACTCCAATCTGCTGTCGCTCACGACCTCCATGTCTCTCTCGCAATTCCGCGTCGCTCACAACGGACCGCCGGCGCAGACGCTCGAGCAAGACATCGAGGAATGAACCGGCTCGCCGCCTCGCAGGTGCTCTCAGGCGTCGTACTCGGCAAGTCCATTGCGGTCGAGCAACACGATCTGCCGCTGAGTCGCCCCTTCGAACTTCAGCATCTTCCGGTCGCGCAGCGTGGAGCAGGTGCGCGAGACCGTCTCAAGCGTCAATCCGAGATAATCGGCGATGTCGCGACGGCTCATTGGCAGCACCAAGACCTTGGGATGGCCGAGCCGCTCGTCGATTTCGAGCAGGAACGCGGCCACGCGCTCCAGTGCCGTCTTTCGTCCCAGCAGAAGCATGTGATTTTCCGCATGCTGCAGGTTCCGCGTCACGAGACCAAGAAATATCGAGGCGCCCGACTCCCGGCTTCGCATCGTCTCGAGAAGGCTCCGTCGCTTGGTGATACGCACCCTGGTTTCAACGATCGCTTCAGCAGTGAATCGATGGGATGCGCCATTATCGAGCCCGAACATGTCGCCGGGCAGGTGGAACGAACTGATCTGGCGACGGCCGTCCGATAGCAGCTTGTAGGTGCGTACTGCGCCGGAGATGATCTGATAGACGTACTCCGTCTCCTCTCCTTCGCCGAAGACTTCCGTTCCTCTGCGGTATCGAAATTCACTGCAGAACACGCGCTCGCCTGCGAGTGCTGCGAGATGCCCGTCAACCGGACGGATGCTGGAGGTGTTGGTCCTGAGCAGCATCTGAAAAACTCCGACTGAATTAACAATGCACGAATGTTAGGCAGACGGCTGCCGAGCGAATTTGATCTGCAGCAATTTGAGTCCCCGCCTACGTATTCTCCCGGATCGGATTGCTAAAAACCGATAGGGAGCTGCAAAGGCGCGGGCTTGCGTCTGATCAACAACGCACGCCGAAACTCACTTAGCTTGCAGCAACTCTCGGGGTTGCGTCCCGCCGCGAGATCGACGCCGACAAGCGACCGGCCTGATCACATCTGGGCGCCACCTTTCTGTCGTAATTTGCGAATGCTTGAAAAGAAAACGAAATGCCTGCACGCTTGCCTGCATCCCTGATCTTGACCGTGCTTCTGCTCCTCGGCATTGCCGCTCAAAGCGCTCACGCAGCCGTCACGGTGCGAGTTCAGCTTTCCACCCAGACGATGCTGGTCGCCGTCGACGGGACCGAGTATGTGACTTGGCCAGTCTCGACGGCGCGGCGCGGATATCGCACGCCCACCGGCACGTATCGGCCTTATTCTCTCCAGCGCATGCATTACTCGAAGCTCTACGACTTCACACCGATGCCTTATTCGATCTTCTTCCACGGCGGATACGCGATTCATGGGACATTCGAGGTGCGCAATCTTGGACGTCCTGTGTCCCACGGCTGCATCCGGTTGGCGCCGGACCAAGCACAATCACTGTTCGAATTGATCCAGGCTCAGGGATCTCAGAATACAACGATTGAAATCTCGCCCTGAGGGCGCCATCTCGGCGGATGCTAACGATCCTAGCCGAGCCTCTGGACTGGCGTCGCCTCCGCAAAGCACCGACCCGGCACGTCGATGGGAGGCTTGCAGGCCGCTTTGCCGGATTTGAGCAGGTCTCGCGGTTGCAGACGCACCGGCACTTTGTCCAGCGCTCTCCGCTTCAATTGCACCGTCGGCAGCCTGTCGCTCTTCCCCGAGCGATTTGCGTTCTGTTCGAGGGCGGACTGAGATCCTGCCGAAAGGCCAGGCAGCGGAATGGCCTGGTGAACGGCCATCGCGGTCGTCATGCCCGCGATGTAGATGAGTGAATGCAACGTGAGTGTCTTGAAAAGCATGATGCTGCCCATTCCACTTGTGTCCGTTCTGGACATCGCCGCACGCGTTGGCGAAGGCTAGTTCGAGGTCGGGGGAGCAAGATTGATCTGACGCAAATTCTGGGCGGCCTCCGTAATTCTCCTCAGCGATCTCCATCGGACCGGTCAAACAAAACCCCGGCTCAAGGCCGGGGTTCTGTCCTCGCGCAGGCCGGAGCGCTGAATTCAGCGGCGCCCGACCCGGTTCACTGGGCCGCCGCGGTTCATCGGTGTTCCCGGCCGCACCGCTTCGCGAGCGGCTGCACGGGCGACCGGTCGCGGCCTGAGCACGACGCCCGGTCTGGCGACGCAACTCGGCGGATAGTCGATGTACTGGCAGTACACCACTGCGGCTGCCGGGCCACTGCTGGCCGAGAGACCTAGAATGACGAGGCAGGCACTGAGGGCGACCGAGGTGAAAAATTGGGACGGCTTCAAGAGCACCTCCTATTTGGCAACTACGAACGGCACGACGTGGGGCACAGCGCACGTGTCCATCGCTGGCTATGCACGCGGCGCCCCGCGAACCTCAGTAACAAGGCGGATAAGGATAGTACCCGCAGGCTCTCCGATAGCGGTACGTCCCATAAGCCGCAGCTCCCGCGGCGGCAGCGCCATAATAGGCGCGGCGATGCACACGGCGATTGACGCCCGCCACGCTCATTGGCGTCAGCGGTCGCCCAACCCTGGCTTCGGCACTATCCTGGGATACGGTGAGCAGGCTTGTCGATGATGGTCGGAGTGACAGCGGAGCTGCCACAAAGATCGATGCAACCGCGATCAGTCCAAGCCGCTTGGCAATTCGAGTCATGCTCGTCCCTCCCAATTGGTGGTGATGAGAGCTAACGTGAGGTCAGCCGTCGCCAGACCGTTGACAAAGATCAACAGAGCTCCAATTTAAGCAGCGGGAAAAGGGAGCCGACGTTTGTTCGGCGGCGCGCCAGGGCAACAGCAGGGCCCGCTGGTCCGCGCGCCCGCATACCGCCTCGACGGAGGCGATGAACGAGTTCATGGCTACAGGCCGAATGCCTATTCTTTGAGCCCGTCCGGATCAACCAAGCCAAGTCGCTCCGCGATCGACACAAGTTCTGCGAGCGAATGGACCCGCATCTTCTCCATCACCTGGTGTCGATGTGCTTTTATCGTTCGCTCCGTCGTTCCGAGTTCGTGCGCAATTTGCTTGTTGATCTTGCCATGCACGACCAGATCGAAAACCTGCCGTTCGCGGGGTGTCAGGGACGACACGAGCGCGCGAAATGCGTCGAGCCTGCTGCGCTGGCTCTGCGACACATTCTGGCGCGACATGGCGCGCTCTATCGCATCGATCAATTGCTCTGACGAGACCGGTTTCGTCAGAAAATCCTCGGCCCCGGCCTTGATCGTACGCACGGTCGTCGCGGTATCCGCATAGCCGGTAACAAAGATGATCGGCAACGTCGAACCGATCTCGATCAACCGGCTTTGTAGATCGGGACCGCTCAAGCCCGGTATCTTCACGTCGAGCAGCACGCAAGCGGGCTGCTCGACGCTCGGCAGACGCCCGAGCAATTCCTCCGCCGATGAATACGTTGCGACGTCGTAACCCGCCAGCCTCAGCCGGCGCTCTATCGCCGTCCGAAACGACGCATCGTCATCTACCACATGAACCAGGCCAGGCAATTCCACCTCTTAGCCGCGAGACCCTTGCCGGGCGTCCCTTGTGCTAGACGCCAGCGAAGTCAGTCAAATCAGAGGCAACTCCGTCAATCTGAACGACATTGTGCACAGCAAAACGGTTCAAATCGAAACATCGCTTCAAGTCGTGCATATCACTTGTCGGTCTTCTCATTCCGCGCACGCGACTTCGCCCCTGTCCCAAGGTACAATGTCCCCAGAGACAATGGACGAGAATATCTTCTTTAGTCGTAAATCAACCCTGGCGGGAATGGGATAGCGCGGCGCATTCCCGCATTGGAATTCCAGTCGATTCTGATCTGAGACCAATTCAACGATTCGTTGAGGAGTTGGCCATGTTTGTGCGCATCACAACCGATTCCACGCACCGTCCGAATTCACTTCGCGACCTTGGAATGACCAGCGGCTCGAATGCGACAGTTAGTTTGAGCGAATTTGCTTACAGGAAAGGAACCGAAATTTACGGCGAGAAGGAGCCCGCCGATTACGTGTATCAGGTCAAGACGGGCGCGGTGCGAAGCTACAAGCTCCTCTCTGACGGGCGGCGCCAAATCGGCGCATTTCACCTCGCCGGCGATATCTTCGGACTGGAGAACGGCAATTCGCACCGCTTCACGGCGGAGGCGATCGTGGACACCACCGTCCGGCTGATCCGCCGGCAAACCCTGGAGTTGGTGGCCGACAGCGATCCCGTCGTTGCCAACAACCTGCTCAACATGACGACGAACAACCTCCAGCACGCCGAAGACCACATGCTGCTGCTGGGGCGCAAGACATCGCTGGAGCGCGTCGCCGCTTTCGTGCTCGAGATGGACCAGCGCCTGACCGGAGCCGGCGTGATAGCTCTGCCGATGTCGCGCCGCGACATTGCCGACTATCTCGGCCTGACGCTGGAGACGGTCTCGCGCGCTCTATCGCGGTTGCATGAACTCGGCATCATCGGCTTTCTGGGGAATACGCAACGCCAGATCGTGCTGTCGGACCGTCGCAGGCTCACCACGATCGATCTGCAGGGCTGAGTGCGTCAGCCTCGGCCGTCGCAAGATGCTCCAGAGTCTTGCGCAGGACCTCGAACAGCACGGCGGTCGACCAGCCGAACAGAAGGATGCCGTTCATGGCGGTCATCGGCCCGATCAGCCGCCAAGCCTGAAGCGGCGTGATATCGCCATAACCCAGCGTGGTGTAATTGACGAAGGCGAAATAGAGCAGATCGGATCCGGCGGGCGCAGCGCCGAGAACCAGGTAGGCGACCGCCCAGACCAAAACTTCCAGCGTGTGCGCGAGCATGAGCACCGCTGCCGTTGCGACCATCACGGCCATCAATTGCAGCCTCGGTCGCGCGGTGTTGCTTAGCCCGACGGCTCGGGCGATGCTGACGGCGCCCACCGTCACGATCGCGTGGATCATGATGTTGATGGCGCTGACGAGACCGCCAGCGAGGAACTGGAGTACCATCCGAAGCGAACGTAGCTCAACTGTCCTTGCGGGAAGTCGGATCGAGGCGCCGCCTTTGCGCTCTCATACGCTTTATCTCCAATTTGAGCGCTTCGGCCTTCTCGTCACCCTGCTCCGCCTTGGTTTTCGGCGGCTCATCGCCGCGCAACTTTTCGAGCGCCTTCTCGACGGAGAGCTTGGTCGTTCCGGCCATGATGGTTTCTCCTCACGCGGTTGTTGCCGATGGCGATGCTGCTATCTCGCCAGTCCTCCGAACCAGGCACCGAAATAGCCGGCATAAAGGGCGGGCATCTCGAGATTCATCGAATGGCCGACGCCGGGCACGATCACCAGCCGGCAATCCGGCATCGCCGCCGCCATTGCTCGCAGATCCGCCGGCGGGATCCACCCATCCCGCTCTCCCCACAGCACCAGGTGCGGATGCCTGATCTCGGCCATCCGGCGCTCCAGCTCCTTGCCTTCCCACTCGCGGTTGAGGTTGATGGGCGTGCCGATCCAGATCCCTTCGGATACACCAAAGGTCTGATCGAGGATGCGCTCGAACAACGGCTGGATGTCTCCAAGCCCCTCTCGAAACCGCGGCACCGCGTCTGGCGCAAGGCTCTCGGGGACGAAGAGCGAAGACGCCGCCGTCGCCATCACCGCCCGCGTCACCTCCTTGCTCGCCATCATCGCGCGAAAGACACCGATCTGGTCGGCGTTGAAGGCCATGCCGAGCGGCGTGACGGGGTCGAGCGCGAATACCCTCCCGAACCGCTCCGGGTGCATCAGCAGCATCCGCGCAGCGATGATACCGCCGGTGGAGTGGGTGGCGAGGTGGCAGAACGCGATGCCGAGCGCATCGAGCGCGGCCAGCAGGTCCTGCGCATGTTGCTTCATCGAGTAGTTGGAATAGTCGGCAACCGGCTTCGGCCGGTCGCTGTCGCCGCAACCGCGCCAGTCGATCCCAATCACGCGCAGCCCTGAGGGAAACAGCGGTGCGGCGAGTTCGATCCAGTCCTTGCTGGCCAGATTGCCGTGGATGAAGACGACGGTGACGTCGCCTGCTCCCCACTGCCGCCAACCCAACTGGACCTCGCCCGCCTGCACCTTTGTCATGACCTATCCTACTTGTTCAGGCCGGCTGTGGGGGCGGCGCCGGGTGGCGTCGGCGCCACCGGCAAAGCCGAGACCACCGCGCCCTTGATCATGCGGTCCGTGCCGAGCGGAGAAGAGGTATCCACCGTCCCCCTGGTCACGAAGTCCACCACGTCGGCCGGGAATTCCACCGGATTGTCGGTATGGATGAAATGCCCGGTCTCGGGATAGATCTTCAGAATCGGCCGGTTGCCGGCATTGGTCATCCGCGTCATGAACGGCGTGATCACGTCCCGCCCGAGATCCGTCAGCCCGTTGAAGGCGGGCGTCGGGATGAACGGCTCCTTGTCGCCGAATGAGAGGAAGATCGGCGCCTTGATCTGGGTGAGCCGCTCGTAAAGGTTCTTCGGATCATCCTGCTGAAGCTCGGCCCCGATGGTGTAGATGTCGTAGATGAAGACGTTGCACCACTGTTCGAGCTCCTTCGGATCGCCTTTGATCAAGCCGACGCGCTGCTCGGTGTGGAAGCGGGCATACTCGCTGTCGCTGAAGAAGTAGCCGCTCTTGGCCGCGGACACCACGTTGGTCTCGGGATCGCGCTTCTTGAAGTAGAAGAAGTCGCGGACATTCTGCTCCGAACGCTTCATCTCGGCCTCGAGGATCCCTGTCGGGCCCCAGGTCGCCTTCCACTTGTCGAAGTCGTGGTCGAAGGCCGAATCGAACAGTCTGGCCTTCTTGTCCTTGGCGATTGTGATGTCGCGCGGATATTCCTCGAGGCCCGAGGGCGCCTCGAGTGCGAGACCTTGCACCGCATCCGGCCAGGTCAGAGCGTAACCCATCACGAATTGGCCACCAAGCGAATGACCCAGATAGAAGGCCTTCTTCACGCCCAGCTGGTTGACCACGAGGTCATGGATGACCTCGCGCATGTCCTGCATGGTGCGGGCCGGGCTCTTGTCGAGATTGCCGGGTCCCGACATGCCGTAGTGCGGCAGATCGGGCGCGATCACACGCACACCGCTGCGCAAGGCATATTGCATCACGTTGCCGTAGTGCCCGGCAAACGCGCCCTTGCCGTGGATGATGACAAGAACCTTCGGGTCCTTGTCGGTGCCGGCATATTCGTCCATGTAGCCGATCTGCCAGGAGTTGCCGCTCCTGTCCTTCGCGTTGGCGTATTTGACCGGATAGGGGTAGGTCACGAACTCCTTCCAGAAGGACTTCCTCGGATCGATGTTTTCCGCCACACCGGGCACGCGATAGTTCTTGTCTTCGAACGTCTGCGCGCGATCCAGCGCTGCCACATCATCCATGAAGGCGACGAACTTCGGCTCGTTCTTGCGCTGGTTGATGATCGGGAACACACCGTAATGCGCGACCGGGCTCTCCTGAGCGATGAGGTCTGCGCCTGGAACACGGTCGACGGCCTTCTCGGCCAGCTTAAAGTTCAGCCAGAGGTCGTTGGTGATGTGCATCACCAGCGTGCGCGCGCGAATGCGGCCGAGATAGGGATTGACGTTGTGGGTCTCGCCAACCCGGTTGCGCCAGACGAGATCGACGGCGTCGTAGAGCTTCGCGCGATTGATGACGTTCAGCGCCGCCTTCTCGTTCGGCGGATCCCAGTAGAAGATTTCGGGCTGCACCGCACTCCAGTTCTGAGTGGTACGGAAGGCAAAATCGTAGCCGGTCATGCCGAGAATCGACCAGCCGAACGCGAGACCCGGAACGGGGTGCTTCTCCTTGGGCAGCTTGTAATAGTCGCCCCTGGTCTGCTGCCACACCGGATCCGACTGGATTGCCGCCGTCATCATCTGGAAGGTCCAGTTGCCGACGGGATCGTCGCCGTCCGACTGCGTCGTGCCGCCGATCGGCATCAGCCCGCCCATGAATTCCGGATGCATGACGCCCCAGACATACGTCTGAGTGCCGCCCATGGAGACGCCGGTGATCAGCGCCGCGTGCGTGATCTTCAGGCCATCACGCAGCATGCGGTAATTGGCCTGCACCATGTCGTAATAGCTGTATTGCGGGAATTTGATCCCGAGCCCGTCCGACGGCTTACTCGCACCCCAGGTGCCGAGCGGGTCGACCATGACGACATAATAGCGATCGGTATCGATCGGCCGGCCCGGGCCGATGATCGGCACACCGCCGGACAAGGCAGCGCCCTTGACCCATTGCTCGTACATGTCGGTGGAATCGCCGGAGTAGTAGGAGTTGATGATCACGGCGTTGGTGATCTCCCCGGCCCCGTTGCGGCGCGGCGTTCCGACCGCGATGTAGGCGGTACGCAGCTTGCCGGCCCCGAGTGATTCCAGCGTGACGCCGCCCTCACCGCCATTCTCCCATTTCGAGGGATCGGCGAGGTCGTATTTACCGCCGAGACGGAAGTTCGCAATTTCGTAGGTCTTCTTCAGCTCGTCATGCTGCATCTGCGACGAGCGGCGCGTGAATGGCTGCGCGAGCGCAAGCGAGGTGCCGACCAGCAGCAGCAGAAAACTCACGAGAAGACGACGCATGGCCTGCCTCCCATTCATGGCAGATTCCTCCGGCAAATGTTCTGATCGAAGGCTAGGAGCGGCCACGCGGCATCCTTTGACTTAACTCAACGGATTGCCAAACTTCCGATCGAGGATGCTTCGGCACCAAATTACCCGCCGGATCGCCGCAATGCCCTTCCTCAGCCACGGCTCGTACCGGATTCGCTACGAGCTTGACGGCCCTGCCGGCGCGCCGGCCTACGTGCTCGTGAACGGTCTCACGCAATATGCCGAGCTATGGATCGCCTATCGCGACGCGCTCGTCGCACGGCGATTCCGCGTCGCAACCTTCGATCTGCTCGGTCAAGGCGAGTCCGACAAGCCCGCCCTCTTCATCAGCCAGGACGATCAGGTTGCAGCCCTGCACCTCCTGATCCAGGAGCTCGGCAGCGGGCCCGTGTTCCTGAGCGGCATCAGCTTCGGCGGTCTGATCGCGCTGCGCTATGCCATTGCACATGGCGAGCGATTGGCCGGGCTGGTGCCGATGAGCTGCTTTGCCGAGCTGCCACCGCAACTTTTCCTGCTCGGCAACGCGCTGCGCGCCGGCCTGATCCTCGGCGGGACGAGCTATCTGCAGGATCTGCTGCTGCCGATGAATGTCTCCGATCAATGGCTCGCGCCGGTGCTGGACAAGCTCGACAGCGTGAAACGGCAGGGCTGGCTCGTCAACGACGTTTACGCCCTGCAGAATCTGATGGAGTCCTTTCTCGACTTCCAACCGCTCACGTCGCAACTGCCGTCGATCGGCGTGCCGACGATGATCCTGAACGGTGAGTTCGACTTCCTCACCCCGCGCGCCCTGCACGAGACATTGCGCGTTCAGATTCCCGACAGCACCCTCGTCATCGTCCCGCGGGCCTATCATGCCTTCACGCTGGAGAAGCCGGCGCTGACGGCCGATCTGCTCGCCCGCTTCGCCGATGACGTGTTGGCCGGGCGCTGGCAGGGCAAAAAGGCCGTCTGGATCGCCCCGGAAGAGGCCGGTGGCGAGCTCATGCCGTTTCCAGCGGGTTACGATCATCTCCGTGCGATTCCAGTCCAGGGGACAACCGCATGAGCGCGTTCTTCGGCCCGATGGATGCGGAGGGCCGCGTGCCCGCCCGGCAGCAGACCCGCGTCGCGAGCTTCCTGGTCTCGGCTCACGGTGCGCTTGGGCGTCGCTTCGCTCTCGCCCTGCCTCCGAGGCTGGAATCAGCCTGGCAAGCCGAATTGAACGCGCAGTTCTACAACGAGTCCGAGATCGTTTCTCTGCTCCTGCGCTCAACCAGTTGGACGCCTGACCTCGCCTTGGCCTATCTCGCCGCGACTTGGGAGACCGCTTGGTTTCCTTCACCGGCGGAGGGGATTCCAGATCCGACCCTGGCTCTTGCCGTGGATCTTGCGACACTCGCTCACGCTGTCCACGCCGGCATCAGGCCGGCGGCGCTGCTTCCATTGGAGGCGAACGCGAACGATCCTTTCGCGATGGCGCTGCGTCGCGTCGAGTTCGAGAGTGGCCGACTGTTGCAGGCGCAAATCATGTTCCTGAAGGGCGAAAGCCTCATGCCGTTTCGCGATGCGGTGAGCACCACGCTCGAACGGCGCCACGCCGAGGTGCGCAAGCTATGGCGCGAGATGCTGGAGAGCATCGGTATTTCGCGCAGCGAGAATGATGCGAAGCCTTGACCCAAATCAAAGGATCGAGCCCGCCGCCCGCCAACATTCGGCTGACGAACTGACCGGAGCTCCGACCATGAAGGCCGTATCCGTCGAGGAAGCCGTCGCGATGATTCCAACCGGCGCGAGCATCATGATTGGCGGCTTCATGGGGGTCGGTACACCGGAACGTTTGCTCGACGAGGTCGTTCGTCAGAAAAAGAGCAACCTCACCATCATCAGCAACGATGCGGCCACGCCCGGTAAAGGCGTCGGCAAGCTGTTCGACGCAGCGCTGGTGTCGCGCCTGACCGCCACCCACATCGGCCTCAATCCCAAGGCGCAGCAGCAGATGCTGACCAACCAGGTCGCGATCGATCTGATTCCGCAAGGCACCTTCGCCGAGCGTATTCGCGCCGGCGGCTGCGGGCTCGGCGGCGTGCTCACGCCGACCGGCGTCGGCACGCTGGTCGCGGAAGGCAAGCGCCAGATCGAGGTCGACGGCAAGCCGTATCTGCTCGAAACCGCGCTGCGCGCGCAGTTCGCGCTGGTGCATGCCTTCCTCGCCGACTACCTCGGCAATCTCGCCTACGCGCTGACTTCCCGCAATTTCAACCCGGTGATGGCGATGGCGGCCGATACCGTGATCGTGACTGCGGAGCACATCGTGCCCGTTGGCGTCATTGCGCCCGATCACGTGATGACGCCTGCACCGCTCGTCGACTATCTCATCACCAATTCGAACGGGTGAATTCATGGACGCACAGGAGATCATCGCCCGGCGCGTCGCGCAGGAACTCAGGCCCGGCAACCTCGTCAATCTCGGCATCGGCATTCCGACGCTCGTCTCCAATTATGTCTCGCCCGACTTGAAAGTGTTTTTCCAATCCGAGAACGGATTGATCGGCACCGGCCCGATCCCCGAGCAGGGCCTGGAGCATCCTCTCCTCACCGACGCCGGCGGCCGGCCGATCAGTGCGCTGCCGGGCGCAAGCACGTTCGACAGTGCGATGTCGTTCGGCTTGATCCGCGGGGGGCACGTCGATGTCACCGTGCTCGGCGGCCTGCAGGTTGATGCGCACGGGCTTCTCGCCAATTGGATGATCCCCGGCAAGATGGTCCCGGGGATGGGCGGCGCGATGGACCTCGTCAGCGGTGCGAAGCGCGTCATCGTCGCCATGCAGCACGCGGCCAAGGGCAAATCGAAGATTGTAGAGAGATGCAACCTGCCCCTGACCTCTTCGCGGCCGGTGAGCCTGGTCGTCACCGATCTCGCCGTGATCGGCTTTCCCGATGGGAAGGCGACGCTGCTCGAGACCGCTCCAGGCATCGGCGTCGGAGAGGTCCTGGCGGTCACGGAGGCCGAACTCGTCGTTGGCGGTACCGTCCCCGAAATGAAGATTTGAGCGGGCGAGGCAACATGCGGATATTCAGCGACTTCAAGGAGATCAAGGCGGCGGTCGGCACCGAAATCGGTGTCAGCGACTGGATCGAGATCAGCCAGGAGCGCATCAATCAGTTTGCGGAAGCCACCTGCGACGAGCAGTGGATTCACGTCGATCAGGAGCGCGCCAAGGCGGAAATGCCCGGCGGCAAGACCATCGCGCACGGATTGTTGTCGCTGGCGCTCGCGCCACTGTTCATTCGATCCGTGATCGGACTGAAAGGCCTGCGCAATACGTTGAACTATGGCGCGGACCGGATCCGCTACCTGGCGCCAGTGCCAGCGGGATCCAAGCTACGAGGGCGCGTTACCATCGCGGAAACGGAGGACGTACCACCCGACGGCCTGCGCGTGAACTATCATCTCGTAATCGAAATCGAAGGCGGCAAAAGGCCGGCCTGTGTCGCCGAGCTGATCGCACTGCACTACCGGTAGGTGCTGGCAGGCGCACCAACCAGTCAATATGGCTCGCGGTAGTCGCGGTAGCTTCCGAAGGGGCGCCTTTGCGCCTGAGCGAAGTACGGATTTATCTCGCACATGGCCGCCCGGCCCAATGCTGACGCCCGACATTGCGGGATCGACGTGTAGCTGCAATCAATCCACTCACCGCCGCCCACAGACCCCTCATAGACTTTCATGCAGACCGGATACCGTGGGTCATAGGTCTGGGCCTGTCTCGATACAGAACCGATGACCAGCAACAACGTGCTCAGCACGGCGATACGCATGTTACCTCCAGTATCCGACCGGTCTGCCTCAATCGATGATATGATAGCCGCCATCGATGTAGAGCACACCACCGGTCATCAGCTTGGCCCCGTCGAGCGCCAGGAATGCGGTGGCGTTGCCGACATCGTCGATGCTCACCAGGCTGCGCGCCGGCGCCTTCGATTGGGCCTTGTCCATCAGCTCGTCGAATTCGGGAATGCCGGAGGCTGCACGGGTGGCCAGCGGTCCCGGCGAGATCGCATGCACCCGGATCCCCTTCGGGCCCAACTCGGCCGCGGCGTAACGAACGGCGGATTCCAGCGCCGCTTTCGCAACGCCCATGATGTTGTAGTTCTCGACCACCATCTGGCTGCCGTAGTAGGTCATGGTGAACATCGTGCCACCGTTCTTCATCAGCGGCTCGGCCAGATGGGCCATCCGCAGGAAGGACCAGCAGGAGACCTCCATGGTCTTGAGGAAACCTTCGCGGCCAACGTCGACGACGCGACCGTGCAGCGCTTCCTTGGGCGAGAAGGCGATCGAGTGCAGCAGAAAATCGAGCTGCCCCCACTCCTTCGCGATCCTTTCAAAAACCTGCTCGGTCTGGCCTTCGACCATGACGTCGAGCGGCATGAAGATCGGAGCCTCCAGCGCCTGCGCGAGCGGCTCGACATGTTTCCTGGCGCGGTCGTTCAGATAGGTGACCGCCAGCTCGGCACCCAACGCGCGGAAGGCCCTTGCGCAGCCCCAGGCGATGGATTGGTCGTTGGCGATGCCGACCACGAGTCCCTTCTTGCCCTTCAGGGCAACCTTGGTCTCCGGGTATACGGGAATCATGACACCCTCTCTTGTTTGGGGTTGCTCGATGGTGTGTTCATCAGCAGCGACAGCGTATGCTGCGCGATCATCAGCTCTTCGTCGGTCGGCACCACATAGACCGGAATGAGACTCTCAGGGCGCGAGATCAGCCGCGAATGGCGCGAATTTTCCGTCTGATCGAGCGTCACGCCCAGCCAGCCGAGTTGCCCAGCCACGCGCGCGCGAACGGTTGCGGAATTCTCGCCGATGCCGGCCGTGAAGACGAAGGCGTCGAGGCCCTGCAGGGCGGCCGCGAGCATGCCTGCGCTGAGGCCGATCCGGTACACGAAATAGTCGATAGCGAGTTTCGCCTTGGGATCCTCGCTCTTCTCCAGCTCGCGCATGTCGTTGCTGATGCCGGAAAGGCCCTTCAGGCCGCAATCGCGATAGAGGAAGTCCTGCACCTTCGTGGCCGACATTCCCTTCTCGGACATGAGGTAGAGCACGACGCCGGGATCTAGCTGGCCCGGACGAGTTCCCATCGGCAGACCGTCGAGCGCGGTGAAGCCCATGGTGCTCTCGACGCTTCGTCCGTCCATCAGTGCGCACATCGAGGCGCCGCTGCCGAGATGAGCAACGATCACCCGGCGTTTCGCGATGTCAGGCGCGGCACTCGGCAGGGTCCTCGCAATGTATTCATAGGACAGGCCGTGAAAGCCGTAGCGTCGCACGCCCTCCGCGTGAAGCTGATGCGGGATCGCATAGTGGTCGGCAAGCGCGCCGTGGGTGCGGTGAAAAGCAGTATCGAAGCAGGCGACCTGGGGCAGGCTCGGAAACTTCGTCAGGATCGAACGGATCGGCGATAGATTGTGTGGCTGATGCAACGGCGCGAGATTGATGAAGCGCTCCAGCCGGGCTACCACGCCGTGGTCGATCAAGACAGGCTTGTCGTAATCGGGACCGCCATGCACCACGCGATGGCCGACCGCAATCGGGTGGATGCGGAGCTCCTCTCGCAGCCACTCGCCGGCCACGCCCATTGCCGTTGAAACGTCCGGCACTGCTTCGATCGGATAGGCTCGGTCGGCCAAGGGGTCGCCGCCCCCGCCGCTCGCCTTCAGCCGCGGACGACTGCCTATGCCGTCCATCTGGCCCTTGATCTGCCGCCGCAACCGGCCCTCGCTCTCGACCGAGAAGATCTGGAATTTGACGCTGGAGGAGCCGGCGTTGACGACGAGGATCGTATCCATGGCGATCACGCCGCGACTGTTGGGGCGTGCTGGCGACGCGCATTGGCGTAGAGCGAGGCCACGGCACAGGAGGCCATGCGCGCACGCGGCGTATCGGCACGCGATGTCAAGACGATCGGCACGCGGGCACCGAGCACGACGCCGGCACCATCAGCCTTCGCGAAATAAGCGAGATTCTTCGCCAGCATATTGCCGGCCTCGAGGTCCGGAACGACCAGGATCTGCGCTCGGCCGGCGACGTCGGACTTGATGCCCTTGATCCGCGCGGCCTCGATATCGATCGCATTGTCAAAGGCGAGCGGTCCGTCGAGCACACCGCCGGTGATCTGGCCGCGATCAGCCATTTTGCACAGCGCAGCGGCCTCGATCGTCGATGGAATCTTGGAAGTGACGGTCTCGACCGCGGACAGGATAGCGACCCGCGGCGCCTTGCCGAAACCTGCCTGTGTGTAGAGATCGATGGCGTTCTGGATGATGTCGCGCTTGGCGTCGAGGTCGGGAAAGATGTTGATGGCGGCGTCCGTCACGAACAAGGTCTCGGCATAAGCCGGCACGTCCATGACGAACACATGGCTGATCCGGCGGTCGGTACGCAGACCTCCCGCTTTCGCCGTGACGGCACGCATCAGCTCGTCGGTGTGCAGGCTGCCCTTCATCAGCATCTCGCCTTTCGCGGCGTGGATCAGCTCGACCGCCTTGGCAGCGGCTTCCTCGCTATGCGCGGCATCGATGATTTCGAACCCCGAGATGTCGAGGCCGAATTTCCTTGCGGTGTCCCTGACCTTGGCTTCGGGTCCGACCAGGGTGGGCCGGATGATGCCGGCTTGTGAGCTGTCGACGGCCCCGCGCAGGGCGGTCTCGTCGCAGGGATGCACCACGACGGTCGGAACCGGAGGGACGGTCTTGGCCTTCGCGATCAACCGGTCATATTTGCCGGGAGATTGCGATTGCGCTTTATCGGCTGACATGATGTTGCTCCCGATGCTTTCAACGGCCGCTACGATGCTTTCGCCCTGGGATCGAAAGGGGCAACATTGGTCGCTTCTCCCGTATCGATGCCAAGGATAGTGGCGATCCGCTGGAGGCGGATCGCGGGCTCGCCGCTGATCTCGCCGCTGGCGGAGAGCACGTCACGCATCGACGCGAACAGGGCCCGGCGCTGATTGATGTCCTCGGGCAACAGTTTCGGGATCGCCGCGAGCGCTCCTTCCCGATCGAGCAGCAGCATGAAGAACTGCTCGCGGACCAGCATCTTGAATTCGGAGAGCGCCAGACGCGGACCGCCGTAATCCTGGCGCACTCGGCGCAGCGCCTCGATGCTGCGTTCGTCGACCATACCGCGCGCAGAGCCGATATAGAGCAGACTGCGAATAGCCGCCTCGCGGGCGCCGCCCTCGCCGATCCTGGACCTCAGTTCGGCGATCCGGTTCTCGAGCATCGCGCGGTGCTCGGCCGACATCTCGCGCCGGCGCGAGGGCTCCGACTTCGGATCGACCCCGAGCGCCGCCTGAACGGCAGGCGATCCATACACATTGAGAAAGATCGTTTCGCTCAGCGCCTCCGTCGCGTCCCGCCAGCTATCCAGCGCGTGGACGATCTGCTTGGACATCTGTTCCTGGAACGCCAGGAATGGATTGTCCTTCGACGCCGGCTTGCGATTGTCCTCGATCGCCTCCGCGGCGGACTTGACCGTCGCCATCAGCGGATTCTGGCTGCTGAATGCCTCATACTGCAGCCGCAGCGGATGCAGGTTGCGCATCGTTTCGGCCAACTGCCCGCTCACGACGTTCTTGATCCAGGGCTGGACGAACTTCCGGTAGGCGGCCAGATTGATCTCCGAAACGCGCTTGGCGGCGGCGAAGCGCCGCTCGTCCTCCGGTGAATTGCCACCCATGGCTCGGATGTCGTCGAGCGTCCGCGCCTCGCAGCGCATGACCCATTTGCCGACAACGAGATCCGAACTCGTCGTCTGCTCGTCCTTGGCCTCGAAAGTTGCCTCATAGAGCCCCGGCGGCAGCACATCGATCAAATCGATGTTCTCGGAGAATTCCGCGTGCTCCTTCTTGGCGACGCCGCCGGAGACGAAGATGCCGAGATGGCCGACGCTCTGGTGAACCGTATAGACGATGGTCTGCCCGTAGGCCCTGATCTCGTCGACGTCCGCGTAGCAGTCGAGAATCCAGTCCAGCGCCTGCTGTGGCGGGGTGACGTTGTCGCCCTCGGAACAGAACACCAGTATGGGCGATCGAATGTTGCGGAGATCGACCTTCTGGCCATCCGACATCTCGATGTTGCCAGCGGCGAGATTGTTGCCGATGAAGAGCTCATCGACGATGAACTGGATTTCCTCCGCGTTCAGATTGACGTGCCCGCCCCACCAGCGTTCGAATTCGAGGTAGCGGCTCGCCTCGGTGTCGATCTTCGAATAGACGTTGTACTGCTTGGTCCACAGCGTGTTCGACGGATTCTGGTTCTCGAAATTCTGCACCAGCCAGGCGCCGTCGAACTTGCCCGCGCCAAGATCGCTGGCGAGCGCCGTCAGCCAGCTTCCGCCCAGCAGTCCGCCCGAGTAACGCATCGGATACTTGCCATGCACACCGGCCCAATAGGCGAGTGGCGCGCCGGCGATGATGATCGGCCCGAACAGTTCCGGCCGCAGGGACGCCAGGATCATCACGGCCCAGCCGGCCTGGCAATTGCCGATCACGCAGGGTTTGCCGTCGGCTTTTGGATGCAGGCTGACGACCCTCTCGATGAACAACGCCTCGGCCCGCGCGATGCGCTCTATGGTCTGTCCCGGCATCGGTTCCGGCAGAAAGCCGATGAAATAGCAGGGATGGCCCGCCTTCATCGCCACCCCGATCTCGCTGTCAGCTTTGAAGCCGCCAATGCCCGGGCCGTGTCCGGCGCGCGGATCGACCACGATAAACGGCCGCTGTTCGAGATCGATCTCGACTCCCTTGGGAGGAATGATCCGGACCAGGGCATAGTTGACCGGTTCGTCGAGCTTACGGCCGTCGACGATCAACTCGGCGGCGTATTGCAGGACATGCGGCGCCGTCTGCGCGACATGTTCACGGTATTGGTCGCCGCGCCGGCGCATGATGTCCAGGAACAGCACACTGCGCTGGCCTGCATCGATCATATATTCGACCGCCGAAGCAACGAGCCCGGACATCGGACCGTCTGGCAGATCTGGAGTTTCCATCGACATGTTCCGACCTCTCTCGTCCGCACATTCATAGAAAGAGCCGGTTCGAACGGGGGACGTTGACTTAGGTCAACGGTCGACGATTGCTTCCGACGCTGGCCCGGTGCGTATCCAGGCCACCGTCAGCTCCCACGCGACGGACAGAATGATCGGCCCAATGAAGAGACCCACGATTCCGTGCGCCAGCGTGCCACCGATCACACCGATTAGAATCACCAACGTCGGCGTGGTGAGCCCTCGTCCCATCACGAGCGGCTTCAAGACGTTATCGAGAATGCCGACAAGCCCGAGAAACAGGGTCAGCAAAACTGCCGTGGTAATGTCCTTGTCGGTCCAGATCCAGACGATTACGGGCAGCATGACGATCGCGGCGCCGATCTGCACGATGGACAGCAGCAGCACAATGAATGCCAGAAGGCCAGCGATCGGGACGTCTGCCAGCTTGAAACCGATGCCGGCCAGCAAGGCCTGGATGACCGCGATACCGATTACACCTTGCGATACCGCGCGGATGGTCGCGCCCGCCAGATCGAGGAAGTACTCGCTTTGCTCCGGCACGATGCGCGACAGGAAGCCCCTGCTTGCGGCCACGAGCAGGTGGCCATACGGCATCATCAATCCTGCTACTGCGACCGACAGCAGAAACTTGATCGCGCCAACGCCGGCATCGCCCGCAAGTGCGAGAAGCGGTCCGGCGAACGGCTTCAGATAGGGGGTCACTTGGCGAAGAACCGAGCGGATGTTCGATGATGCATGGTCCCAGAATTCGTAGAGCTGCGATCCAACCAGCGGCCAGCCCTTGATCGCCTCTGGCGGAGACGGGATTCTGAACTCACCGGCAGACAGCTGTCCGGCAAGATCCTTGATCCCCTCTACCGCGCCGACGCCGAGCCAGGCGGCCGGCCCGATGAGGACCGCAAGATTGACTGCAGTGAGAAGTCCGGCCGCAAGTTTTGGCCGGCCCCCGAGGGTCTTCGCCAGCCTGATGAAAACGGGGTTGAAGGCGACCGCAAGCACGATGGCCCAGGCGAGGATCGTCCAAAACGGGCGTATCAGAACAAGCGTCCACACGATCAGCAGAGCCAGCAATCCAAGGCGGATGACGAGCCGGATCAACTCCTCTCCAGTGAGAAGCTGGCGTAGTGTCTTCACGGGCACACCTCTCGCTCATCTCCTTTGAGCCAGATGTTGATGCTCACGAACAGCACCCAGAAGGGAAAGACGACGAGGCTCCAGTCGATGTAGTAGCTTCCGATGAGGAGAATGGCGGCGACCGCGTATCCACCAAAGGCGAGCCAGCGCGGCGTAAGCCCCGTGTAGAGGGCGATGGTCGACGTCGTCATCATGAACACGGAGGCGGTCTTGACGAGGTAGATGTTGACCATTCCGTACGCGAGGCCGCGGCCAAAATGAAATGTCGCGGAATTGATCAGCACGTTCGGCGCAGCGTGGAAGGCAAGAATGACGGCACCGATGACGGCGGCGGCGGCAAACAACATGGCGAGCAACAGCACAGCGCTGCCGAAGAAGATCGTTGCGAAGAACTGGTCCTCGCGCGTGCCGAGCCGGTCGCGCAGAAAGCCGACGAACCACAGGAATGCCACGCCGGCAAAGGGCACGAGGTTCAATGCCAAGGCCACGTTGCTGGCCCCCCCGTGAAGCCATGCACCTGGTTCGAGCGGATCGGCCGGCACGGACCGACGCATCAACCAGAATACCGCGAGAAGCAGGATCGAAAACAGGATCCCCGCCGCCGCCGCCACGCGCGGGGCTCGCAGTTTCGCGCGCGTCAATCCGATTGCTTGCGTGATCACGAGACCGCCCGCCCCTTCTCGTCTGAGCCTGCCGGACTTGCCGCTCCCGCCCCGTGATGGTGCGGCAGGCCCAGCCCCCGCCGGTCCTCGATACGGGCCGCCGCACGGTCCTGAGGATCGAAGCTCGACCGCTCGATCCCGGAATCGAGATGATTGAGGTAGGCGCGAACGAGTTTCGCACGCTCCCCGTGAACGCACTCGGCGAGTTCAACGAGAGCAGCGCGCAGGCGGCGCATCACCTGGATGGAGGTCGATCCGAACTGCCGGATTTCGTCGAAGGCGAGCGAGAGGTAATCCTCCCAGGTCGGCATCCGATAAACTACCCTCAGAATGCCGCCCTCGTCGAAGGCCCGACGGGCCTCCAGGTCACACTTTGCCAGCCGGCGCAACAGATCCTCAATCTGGTCGATGGCCTGCACCGCAGTCGTGGGGTCGTTAATGGCCGGAGACAATGCCTTGATTGCAACATCGACGAGAAGCCGCACTGCATATTTCGGGTCTTGCTCGAAAGTCCGCTGCTCGTCGAGATGAACGCATGCACTGAGCTCCTTCTCGGGAACGAGAGTGGTCGTACCTTGAGCGTGTAAGATCACACTATCTTCGAGCAGCGTGTCCCCGACACCGCACTCGATCACGATGAGACCGTTCAACCGGCGGGCGTGGTCGACCAGCTTGGCGATGTCTATCGATGTCACCGACTGCGGCTTCCCGACATGTTTGACGGTCAGCTCCGCCGAATAGCCGTGCTCTTGCGCTCGCGCTGCTTTGCCCGACGTCGGCCAGGGGGTGGATTGATAGGTGCTGACGATGACCTGCCGTCCCGTATCGCCGAGCGCCTGCAGCACCCGCATGATCTGAAGATTGTTGAGACGCTGGACGAGCTGCGCAAGCATCAACACGCTGGACACCAGCATGGCTGCCACGATCGCTGCCGACAGAAACGGCACGCCCTGAGCACCCTCACGATCGACCCAGGCCAGCGTGGAGAGACTGTACATGAAGGTCGCGACAAACATGCCGAGCGAGTGAAACAGCAGCCGATCGCGTGCAAACCACACGACGAGACGGGGCGAATAAACCACGGCATTGAACTGCACGAGCACGAAGGCGATCGAGAACACGATGCCGGTCAGCGCCATCATGCCGGAAGCAACTGCCGAGAGGTAGGCCTGGGCGGAGGACGTCGACAGATTGAGACTGACGGCCAGGAACGTCGATTCAAGGCGCGGCACCAGAAAACCGGCAGCGACGCTCGCAATCGCGTAAAGCGTGGGTATCAGCCAGAGCTGCATGCCACTTCCTTTCACAATGCCCGGATTCCGATCAGTCCACTCGGCAGGCGACAGCATCTTCGCGATCGCGAGCGGTTTGTTGATCTTGATCAATGGTGCGTACAGCACCCGTGGATCAATGATAGATCACTGGGTGGACGCGCCACACCCATCGTGACGGTGCGCTGTGCGCGCAACGAAGATTCCGAATCATGAATTCCACCGCCGATCCTTCGCCCTCCTTCGAGAGCGCCACTAGCCAGTGGATTCACCTTGTCGGCGTCGGGATCGAGATCTTCGGCGTGTTCATCATCGTCGCGGGAATCATCTGGTCCGCCCGGTACATTTTTGAACGAAACGTCGCGTCCCGCTACGACAGCTACAAGATCAGCATCGGTCGATCGCTGTTGCTTGGCCTTGAGGTGCTCGTGGCGGCGGACATCGTGAAAACGATCGCCATCGAACTCACCTTCGTGAGCCTCGGCCTTCTCGCCGGACTGGTTTTGGTCCGCACCTTCCTGAGCTGGACACTGACGCTCGAAATCGAGGGCCGCTGGCCGTGGCAACCGGGGCGCGCGTCCATGGACCGAGCGCAAGTCCGAGAAGAGCACTCCTCCAGCTAGGCGGTTGCCTGCTTTGGACGATCGCTGATTTGGGGGACGCGACTTGCCTCGACTAGCGAACGCCAAGCAACGAACGTCGAAACCCGCTCGCTTTTGGCTTCCTTCCGGCAAACGCAACTACCGTTGAGCCCCGACGCCGTACTGCTTCTGCCCTGCCCGGCTTTGCTTCGGTATCGCTTCCCGAGAACCAGGAAATCGAGCGCAGCATTTCGGCGGCCGTCCCAATCTGGGGGCAGCCCACGCCAAAACGGGCCTTCGGTGGAAACCTCGTGGAAACCACCCCTTCAGGCCTCGGGCGCAGGGTGCCTAAGTCATTGAAGAAGATGGTGGGCACGACAGGGATCGAACCTGTGACCCCTACCATGTCAAGGTAGTGCTCTCCCGCTGAGCTACGTGCCCTAGAGGTCATTTCATCGGTGGGGTCCCTATAACGGCTCAGCGGACCCGGCGCAAGGACGGAAGGGGGCCGATTCAGGCCGCCAGCATCTTGTTCACTTCGCTGACCAACTCGCGCAGGTGCACGGGCTTGGACAACACCTTGGCGTTCTTGGGGGCGTCCGAATCCGAGTTCAGGGCGACCGCGGCAAAGCCGGTGATGAACATGATCTTGATGTCGGGATCGAGTTCCGAGGCTCGGCGGGCGAGCTCGATGCCGTCCATCTCCGGCATCACGATGTCGGTGAGCAGCATCTCGAACGGCTCTTCCCGCAGGCGCTGATAGGCGGCCATGCCGTTGTCATGGGACGAGACCTGGAAACCGGCGTTTTCCAGCGCCTTGACCAGGAAACGGCGCATGTCGTTGTCGTCTTCGGCGAGCAGGATCTTTGGCATGGCAGGAAACGTCGAATCCCCAGAGGATATCAGCAGACGTCACTAAGCCCGACAGAGGGTAAATTTGGGGTGAAAATCTTTACCTTGCGCCGGCCGCGCTGCCAGCTCCTTGTGGACTGGAATGGGCTCCGAATCAATCGAGCCGGGCTGACTGGTCCTCGCCGCGATGCCCGCACGGTTAAGACGTGTTCCAGCGTCCATCACATCTTTTCGCTTGGCAGAATGGTTGCGATTCCGGACAATGACGACACATAAGAGCCGTTCGACCGGCCGAATCATTGGATCCGGAGCTTGTCCGGGTCCTGCGGCACGAAGGGACGAAGCCTGAGAAGATGACCCGGTTTGACGGCGACATGTCGCCAGCCTTCGAGATCTTCGAGCCCGCTGAATGGCGCGCGCCTGTCATCTTCAATTCGCCCCATTCCGGCTCGACCTATCCGGACGAATTCCTGGCCGCTTCACGGATCGACCTGCCGACGCTGCGGCGGTCGGAAGATTCGTTCATGGACGAACTGATCGGCCATTTGAGCGATCGTGGCTTTCCGACGGTGCGGGTCAATTTCCCCCGCTCCTATGTCGACGTCAATCGCGAGCCGTATGAGCTCGACCCCCGCATGTTCAGCGGACGGCTGCCGAGCTTTGCCAATACCCGCTCGATGCGGGTCGCCGGCGGCCTCGGCACCATTCCACGCGTGGTCGGTGACGGCCAGGAGATCTACCGCGACCGCATCCTGGTCGACGACGCGCTGGGGCGGATCGAGACGCTGTACAAGCCCTATCACCGCGCGCTGCGCCGGCTGATCAACAAGGTGCACCAGATGTTCGGCACCGTGGTGCTGGTCGACTGCCACTCGATGCCCTCGGTCGGCGTCAGCAGGGACGAGCCGCGCCGGCCCGACGTCGTGATCGGCGACCGCTACGGCACGAGCTGCACGCCGTTGCTTCCCGACAGGGTCGAGGAGACCATGACAGGCCTCGGCTATTCGATCGGCCGCAACAAGCCCTATGCTGGCGGCTTCATCACCGAACATTACGGCAATCCCGCAAGCGGGCTGCACGCGGTGCAGCTCGAGCTCAATCGCGCGATCTACATGGACGAGCGGCGACGCGAGCGAAGTGCACGCTTTGCGCAAGTGGCCTCGGACTTCGGCATTCTCGCCGACGTGCTGGCAACCACGATTCCGTTCGCCGATCTCGGCCCATTCCAGGCCGCGGCGGAATAGGCGCCGGCTTTTCTCGCACGATCACGTCGTCTGCGATTGGTGCGAACGCATCTTCGCCTCACTGTGCACCTCGAAGCGGAAAAAAGAGGTGCAAAGAAAAAAGGGCCGCTTCTGATGAAGAAGCGGCCCAAGTCTAGGGAGGAAACGCCCAAGGAGGGCAGCGGTAACGCCAAGCGCTACCGCACCGCAACAATATGCGACCGCGCCGCACAAAGTGCAAGAGCTTTTGAGCCGTTTCCCATGCAATTCACACATGGCTCATTTGCTTCCAGAGAAACCCAGATTCAGTTCCTTTGATAAGGAAATTCAATGGGTTGATAGTCATTTGCATACGAACAAGGCAACTTCGGAACTAAGTTTTCAACTCTGTGATCGATATTTGGCCAGCAGATGACTGGGACGAGGCAAAGCGCTCGGCATCCAAAATACCAGGGTGCAAATCAAGACAGCGCTGCACGCGGGAGGCGAATTGAGCTAGGCAGGAGGCGAGCTTCATCCAAACTTTCGCTTCGAGGATTCCCGTGACGGTGATCGACTTTTCCGCCTTCATCGGACGGCTCGCCACCGCCTCCGGCGAAACCATCCTGCCGTTCTTCCGCACCTCGCTGTCGATCGACGACAAGAGCAAGACCAAGGATTTCGACCCCGTGACGGAGGCCGACCGCGCAGCGGAGGCGGTGATGCGGCGGCTGATCAAGGCCAATTTCCCCCAGCACGGCATCGTCGGCGAGGAATTCGGCAACGAACGGGACGATGCCGACTATGTCTGGGTGCTCGACCCCATCGACGGCACCAAATCCTTCATCGGCGGCTTTCCGATCTGGGGCACGCTGATCGCACTGCTGCACAAGGGCGCACCAGTCTACGGCATGATGCACCAGCCCTTCATCGGCGAGCGTTTTGCCGGCGACAACGGCTCGGCCAACTATAAGGGACCCTCCGGCGAGCGCCGACTCCAGGTCCGCCGCTGCGCTTCGCTTTCGGAAGCCACGACTTACACCACCAGCCCCCTGCTGATGAACGAGAGCGACCGCGCCATCTTCGGCCGCATCGAGCAGGGCGCGCGGCTGTCGCGCTACGGCGGCGACTGTTACTCTTATTGCATGCTGGCGGCCGGCCACGTCGACCTCGTGGTCGAGACCGAACTGAAGCCCTACGACATCGCGGCGCTGATCCCGATCGTGACCGGCGCCGGCGGCGTCGTCACCACGTGGGAAGGCAAGCCGGCCCAGGGCGGCGGCCGCATCATCGCGGCCGGCGACGCGCGGGTTCACGAAGAGGCCTTGAGGCTTTTGAACCAATAGCGGGCGGGAGAGGTGCGCACCACGGATGCGGTGGCGTTGAGTTATTTCACACCGCCTCTGCCCTTAGATGCTCCACCAGCAGCTTCGCCGGCCGCGGCAGCGTCTTGAAGCTGCGCGCGCAGATCACGAGCCTCCGGTTGGCCCAGGCATCGCGCAGGCGGACCATGGCGAGCGGCATCAGTTTGGCACAGCGGCGGGCGGCGGCCTCCGGCACCAGCGCAACGCCGACATCGGCGGCGACCATCTGGCAGATCGCGTCGAAATCGCGCAGACGCGCGCGGAAATGCGGACGCATGCCGAGCCGCGCGGCATGCTTCGAGATGTGAACCTGGAGCGCGGTGGCGCTGGTCAGCCCGACGAAGTCGCAAGACCCAGCCTCCTGGAAATCGATCTGACGCCGGCCGGCGAACGGGCCGCGGCGCGAGGTGACCAGCGTCAGGCGATCCTCGCTGAAGATGAAGCGCTCGATATGGTCTGGCAGCGCGTGCTCGGCGGCGAAGCCGAGATCGGCCGCACCGGCGGTTATCGCCGCCGCGATGTCGGTGCTCTCGCGCTCCTCAATGTCGACGGCAATGTCGCGATTGGCGCGCAGGAAGCCGGCGAGCGCCCTCGGCAGATGCTCCGACAGCCCCGAGGTGTTGGCGAGGAAATGCACGCTGGCGCGCACGCCGCTGGCGAAACCGGCAAGATCGCCGCGCATGGCGTCGATCTGGTGGATGACGAGCCGCGCATGATCGAGCAGGCTCTCGCCGGCCGCGGTCAGCTCGACGCCGCGGCGCCCGCGCTTGAGTAGCGCGACGCCGAGCGCGTCCTCGAGCCCCTTGATGCGCGCGCTGGCCGAGGCCAGCGCCAGATGCGACCGCTCGGCACCGCGTGTGATGCTGCGCTGGTCGGCGACCGCGATGAAGAGCTGGAGGTCGACGAGGTCGAAGCGCATGCCTTGTCCCCTTAGCCTTCGTCCTTCACGAAGGCTCTCTCCGTAACCTCCAGATTGTGCCTGATCGCGGCATCGGTCAATGTGCGCGGCATGATCGACCCTTTTCTCATTCTCATCGCTGCCGTCTTTCTGATCGCCGGATTCGTCAAGGGCGTGGTCGGGCTTGGCCTGCCGACCGTCTCCATGGGCCTGCTCGCCGTCAGCATGACCCCAAGCCGCGCCATTGCCATCGTCATCGTGCCCGCCATCGTCACCAACATCTGGCAGACCTTCGTCGGCCCCTATTTGCGCGACATCCTGAGGCGACTGTGGCCGCTGATGATCGGCACCGTGATCGGATGCTGGCTCAATGCCGGCGCGCTGACCGGTCCCCATGCGCGCTACGGCACGATCGTGCTCGGCGCTCTGCTCGTCATCTACGCCGTGATCGGTCTGAACAGATTCCAGTTCCGCGTCGCGCCTGGGAACGAGAAGTGGGTCGGCGGCGTGGTCGGCGTCGTCACCGGCGTGATCTCGGCCTCGACCGGCGTGCAGGTGATCCCCTCGATGCCGTTCATGCAGGCGATCGGCATGGAAAAGGACGAGCTGGTGCAGGCGCTCGGCGTGTTCTTCACGACCGCAACGCTGGCGCTCGCCTTCAACTTGACCGGCGCCGGATTGCTGACACCGGCCAATGCCGTGCCGGGCACCGTGGGCCTTGCCATGGCCTTCGCCGGCATGTTCATCGGCCAATCGGTGCGGGCGCGGATGCCCGCGGAAGCGTTTCGCCGCTGGCTCCTGATCGCGATGATTTTGCTCGGCCTTTATCTGGCGGGCAGCGCGCTGGTGAAGGAATTCGCCTGAGAACCTACGATCTCGGCTCGTAACCCGGCACCCATTTTTCGTGCTGGGGCAGGTCGTCCCTGATCGTCCACCATGGCGCGCGTGATGAGGTGAACACGTGAAGGCGCGGCCTGACTTGCGGATCGTCATCGAGCAGGCCGGCGGGGATGCTGACGGTCGGCAGGTAGCTCGCCTTGCCCGGCGTCAGGCAGCCGCAGGTCTTGCAGCGATGGCGGAAACTGCCCGGCGCGGATTCGTAAGACACCGTCATGTCCTCGCCCGCGACGAACCGAAACTTGTCGGCGTCGACATGGGCGTAGGTGGCAAAGGCCGCGCCGGTCAGCTTGCGGCAATTGGCGCAATGGCAGTGCGTCATCGCACGCACCTTGTCGATCTCGAAACGCACGGCGCCGCACAGACAGCTGCCACGAATCATCGAACCCTCCCCAGCGCGGCCTCGATCGGGCCGCTCCTCATTCGTTCGAATGGGTTTACCGGCTTTCCAGCATGGCAACGCGGATGCCGAGATAGATGAAGAGGCCGCCAAGCGCACGATTGACCCAGGCGATGGCGCCCTCCGACTGCCGCAGCCGGTGCGCGGCCTTGGCGGCGAACGCGGCGAGCACCAGGCACCACAGCGTCCCCGTCGAGATGAAGATCAGGCCGAGCGTCAGGAGGGCGAGCGGCTTGTGCGGCGCATCGGCTGCGACGAATTGCGGCAGGAAGGCCAGGAAGAACAGCGCGACCTTGGGATTGAGCGCGTTGGTGAAAACACCCTGGAGGAAGACCCGCCGCAGGGAACTCCGCACCGGCTCGTCGATCGCCGACGCCAGCACCGGGCGCGACCACAGCATCTGAAGGCCGGTCACGACCAGATAGGCCGCGCCGACCAGCTTCAGGATCGAGAACGCGGTCGACGAGGCCATCAGCAGGGCCGAAAGCCCGATCGCCGCGCCCGCGACATGGACAAAGCAGCCGCAGCTGATGCCAAAGGCGGCCGCGGCGCCGCCCCGCCACCCCATCTGCATGCTGCGGCCGATCACATAGACCGAATCCGGACCCGGCGTGATGTTGAGCAGCACGCCCGCCAGGATGAAAAGTTCGATCTCGTGAATGCCCAGCATGCAAAGTGCCCCCGCGGCCCGTCCGGGCGGTCTTGGTTCCGCTTAGACGGTTCGCCCGTCCCCGTCCACCGCCGGGATTGCGTAGGATTTACCTCGAATTTGCAATGCGGATCATGCTTCCGCTTGGCCTTATCTGCTCTATAAAGGCAGGGTTCTTGAAATCCAGGATTCGAGGCGACTGCCACGCCGTGGCCGGTCGTAGGTCCCTTACAAGTCCCTTGGAGCTTCGCGGATATGGAAAGACGTCTGGCCGCCATCGTCTGCGCCGATGTCGCCGGCTATTCGCGCATGATGGGTAGCGACGAGGCCGGCACCCATGCCGCCTTCAAGGCCCATCGCAGCGCGATCCATCCCATCATCCTCAATCACGGCGGCCGCGTCGTGAAGAACACCGGCGATGGCTTCCTGCTCGAGTTCCCCTCGATCGTCGGCGCCACCGAGGCTGCGATGGCGATGCAGACGCTGATGGCTGAGCGCAACCGGCATCTGCCGAGCGATCGCGCCATGCAGTTCCGACTCGGCATCCACATGGGCGATGTCATCGCCGATGAGGACGAGGTCTTCGGTGACGATGTCAACATTGCCGTCCGCCTGGAATCGGTGGCGAGCCCCGGCGGCTTCGCCATCTCGGCCAAGGCCTACCGGGAGGCGAGCAAGCATCTCTCGGTGCCGCTGATCGATGCCGGCAACCATCGCTTCAAGAACATCAAGGATGCGATCGGGGTCTGGACCTGGATGCCCGACGGTGCGCCGGCGCTTGCCCCCGAGCTACGGGAGGCCTCGGCGCTGTCGCAGCAATACCGCACCGCGATCGTCGGCGTGCTGCCCTTCGCCAATCTCAGCGACGCCCAGGACGAATATTTCTCCGACGGCCTCACCGAGGACTTGATCCACGCGCTGTCGCTGCAATCCTTCTATCGGGTGCTGAGCCGCAACTCGACCTTCGCCTTCAAGGGCAAGAACGTAAGCACCCGGCTGATCGCGCGCGAGATCGACGCCACCTATCTGATCCAGGGCTCGGTGCGGCGCGCGGGCGCCAAGATTCGCGTCACCGCCGAGCTGATCGCGCCGGAGACCGGCGAGCAGCTCTGGACCGGCCGCTACGACCGCGACATCGGCGACCTGTTCGCGATGCAGGACGAGATCACCACCAACCTGTCCGCCGCCATCGCCACCGAGATCGTCCGTGCCGAGGCCTCGGCGCCGGCGCGGCTCTCGACCGACGTGAGCGCCTGGGACCGTTTCCTCAAGGGGCTGTCGCATTACTACCGGCAGACCAAGGAGGATCTGGCCGCCGCCGTCGACCTGTTCCGGGAGGCCATCGGGCTCGATCCCAAATTGTCGATCGCACACGCCTATCTGGCAACGATCCAGATCCAGAGCATCCAGTTCGGCTGGGTCAAGGGTACGCGCGAGATGTGGGCTGAGGCGATGAACCTCGCCGAAACCAGCGTCCGGCTCGACCCGCGCTCCTCCTTTGCGTTCTCGATCCTGTCCTGGGCGCATGCAATGGAGGGGCATTACGACGCGGCGATGGATGCGGCCAAGCGCGCGGTCGCGCTCAACCCTTACGACAATGGCGCACGCGGCGTGCTCGGCATCTGCCATTTCGTCATCGGCGAGCACCGCGAGGCGATCGAGCTGTTCTCGATGGCCGCGCAACGCGACAACAGCGACCCGCGCTACCAATGGGCCGCGCTGAACGCGTTCAGCCATTACTTGTTGCGCCAATATGACGCGACCCTGTCGTGGGCCCGCGAGCAGCTCTACATCAATCCGAATCACATGCAGGCGCTGGCGATCCGCGCCGCGGCATTGGCCCAAATGGGACGAAGCGGCGAGGCGAGCGAGGCCGTCGGCGTGCTGATGGGTAATTATCCAACCCTGAATGTCGACAGGCACTTGCGCAACTTCCATTGGAAGCGGCCCGAGGACATCGCCCATTACCGCGACGGTCTGCTGAAGGCCGGCGTGCCGCTCGGCAAGCTGACCCTGGTGCAGAGCGACGTCAAACGCGCAGCCGAGTCCTGAACGGCAGATCGCGGTTCCTCAGCAGCCTCAAGCGTGGCCTCTTGGGGCCCCGCACCGCCTTCATTGACACGACAGTGAATTCCGCCACACTTCGCCACACGCTGAAGTAGTATGGTCTGCTGTCGATTTGTTAGGACTTTTTGCGCTTGATCGGCGCCTCTGCCTTGCACGATTCGCTGTCTTCAGGATTTGGGCCATGCATCACCCCGCTTCGAAGCCGCCCTTCGATCCCTCGATCCCGGTCTCGCCGAACAATCCCTGCCCGTTCCTGCGCGGCCTCGTCGGCGAAGGCTTCGTCGACGGCGGGACTGTCCCGCTCAACACGCTGTCGCAGACCATCGCGAATGCGACCGGCGAGACCGGGCTGAAGAAGGTCTCGGCCCGCATCCAGGTCCGCGGCGTTGCGCTCATCGCCAACGGCTTCCGTCACGTCCTGAAGAGCATCTGGTCGGGCGCGCAGCTCGACGCGCTTCGCGGCGGCCCGCTCGACAAGCGCGGCGCCGGCTCGCGCATCCTCGGCGTCGACGGCAAGGTCAACGAGGACGAGATCGCGCGGCTCGCGAGCTTCGGCCGGACCTACACCGACCCGAACACCGGCAGCAGCGAGCCCGGCCTCAACGCCGCGGAAATCAAGACTTTCATGCGCGACAACCTCATGCGCGCCGGCAGCGCCGCACGCTGGTACTACCCGTTGCTGATGAAATTCGAATGGCCCATCCTCTTGAAGATCATCGGCAAGGGCAAGCGGGATGAGGAGCGCTATCTCAGCGTGGCCGACGTGCGCACGCTGTTCGAGCAGCGCAAATTCCCCGACCGCATCAACCAGCGAATCTTGTCGCAGCCGCTGCTGTCGGCCTGCCAGCTCCGCTTTCGCTGGGCGTTCGCGCTCACGGCGTTCGTCATCGGCCTTGGCCTGGTCGCCCTGGTGGCCGTCGCCGAATTCCCCAACCAGGTCCGCGCCATGCTGCCCCAGAAGGGCGTGCTTGTAAACCTGCTGCCGCCGCCCTTGCCTGCAGTCCCTGAAACGAAGGCAGCTTACTGGCTCGAGCAGAACTGGTCGCTGAAGGACCGGCATTGGTTCCACCATGCCAGCCAGGGCACCGCGACGTTCCCGGTGCCCTATGAGTGGTTCGTGGCGCTGGAGCAGCCACAGCTTCACCTGTTCTCGAAGCCGGGCATGGTCAAGGACAGCGCCTATCTCGAGCGCTTCGGCTTCATCCCGAGCCCGCAGACGATCCAGACCGACACGGCGACGCTGCGCCGCTTCGGCTACGCCAATGTCTACGAGACGACACAGGTGTCGGACTGGTCGACGAGATGGACGCCGGCGGAGAACGTCGACGGCCTGCCGGTCGGCTTCGCACGGATGACCGGTGTCGTCGATCCCGCGACGGGCCGCCGCGAAGAGGACAAGATCGGACTGACCTGCGCGGCATGTCATACCGGCCATATCCACTATCAGGGCGTCGATGTCCGCTTCGACGGCGGCGCGGCGATGACCGACCTGAAGAAGCTCGAGCTCGCGACCGGTCTGTCGATCGCCTACACCCTGTACGTCCCATTCCGCTTCCAGCGCTTTGCCGATCGCGTGCTCGGTCCTGAGGCCAGCAAGACGGACCGCGCCGCGCTCAAGCAGAAGCTCGGCGCGATCGGCAGCTTCCTGATCGACTGGACCAAGAACTACGAGAAGACGATCGAGGGCAAGAAGACCTGGGACGGCAAGCAGCAACAGGACACCGAGGAAGGGTTCGGCCGTCTCGACGCTCTCAACCGCATCGGCAACCAGGTCTTTTCGCAGGACCTTGCTTTGAGCGGCGTCAAGGGATTCGAGAAGAACCTGCATGCCCAGGACGCGCCGGTCAGCTACCCCGCGATCTGGACCGTGCCGTGGTTCAAGTTCGCCCAATACGATGCCTCGATCGAGCAGCCGTTGATCCGCAACGCCGGCGAAGCCCTCGGCGTGACGGCGCTCCTCAACCTGTCCGACGCCTATCCGGAGGACAGGCTGTGGCGCTCCTCGGTGAACATCAGGACGCTCGGCTGGATCGAGGACATGCTGAGAGGTCCCGATCCGTTCAAGGCGGCCGATCCTTCCAGCGGACCGAGGTTCGGCGGCCTGCTCGCGCCGAAATGGCCCTCGCAGATCCTCGGCGACGCATGGAAGCTCAAGCCCGATCGCGTCGAGCGCGGCAGCGCCGTCTACGCCGAGATGTGCTCCGGCTGCCACCTGCCGGCCATCGACACCCCGGCCTTCTGGTCGTCGAAGCGCTGGGAGCCGAGCGGCGACAGCAGGGTTCTGAACGCGGTGACGATTCCTCTCGACGAGATCAAGACGGATCCAGAACAATCGCTTGTTCTCGGCAAGAGGACCGTCGATGTGCCCGGCTTCCTGAAGGTGAACACGGCCGACCTGCAGAAATGGTGGCAATGCGATGTCCCGACCGCCAGCACCTCGCCCAACGAGATGGTCTATGCGCTCGGCCTGATGACGGTGGTCGATCTCGTCGCGCGCAAATGGATGGACGACGAGAAAATCCCGGAGGCCGAGCGGGGGAAGATATGGAATCTCGCACGCAAGAACTGCCTCAATCCCGCGCCTGATCCGCGCTATCGCGCGCGCCCGCTGAACGGCATCTGGGCGACGGCGCCTTACCTGCACAACGGTTCGGTGCCTTCGCTGTACTGGTTGCTGAAGCCGGCGAGCGAGCGCCCGCAAAAATTCTGTATGGGCCGCCGCGACTATGACCCTGACACCGTCGGCTTCGCAGTCATCGCCAACGACCGTTGCAAGACGGGTGAGACGGAGTTCTCCGCGACGGGATCTGACGGCAAGCCAATCCAGGGCAACAGCGTGCTCGGCCATTCCTTCGAGCTTAGGGAGGGCGAGCCGAAACGGCCGGGCGTCATCGGCCGCATGTTCAAGGACGATGCCGAGCGCTACGATCTGATCGAGTATCTGAAGACGTTGTAGCGGACTCCTGCTCCGTCATTGCGAGCGAGGCGAAGCAATCCAGACTCTTTCCGCGGAAGCAGCCTGGATTGTTTCGTCGCAAGAGCTCCTCGCAATGACGACGAATGAGGACTCTCCGCGAGCCAAACAGTCACTGCTGCCTCACTTGAACAGCGGCGTGCCCGGGACGAAGGCGTCGAAGGCCGCCCAGAACTGGGAGCGGTAGCGGTCCTGCTCCTGCAGGATCTCGTGCTTGGCGCCCGCGATCACAAGATGGGAGCCGGCGCGCAGATGATAGGCGAACTCCTCGATCGCGGCGGTCGAGACCACGGTGTCGTTGGAGGCCGCCAGCATCAGGATCGGCTGGCGGATCTGGGAAGGGTAGTTCACGCGCTTGAAGGTGTGCATCGCGCGGAAGGCGGTATCGGCCCAGGCGACCGTCGGTGACGCCAGTCCGAGCGTCGGATCCTCCTCCAGGATCGCGGCATTGCGCGCATAGCGCACGGGATCGCTGGTCAGGGGATTGTTGATGAAAGGGTCGAGCCCGGTGAGACGGTCACTGCCGCCGGGGACGTAGCGGCCACCCTGCCCGAGCAGGCGCATCGTCTTCAGCATTGCACGGACGGGAAACGACGTGGTGTGGCCCGGCAGGTCGATCATCGGCGCCGACAGCACCATGCGGTCGAACCAGCGCTTGCCGGCATGGGCCACCCGCAGCATCACCGTGCCGCCCATCGAGTGGGCGAGCGCGAAGAAGGGCGGCGGGCAATCCGGCAGCACCACTTGCTGCACGAAGGTCTCGACGTCGATCTCGAAATCGGAGAAGTCGCGCACATAGCCCTTGCGCGGATCGCGCAGGCGGCGCGAGGAATGGCCCTGCCCGCGCCAGTCGATCATTGCCACCGCAAAGCCGCGGTCGCGCAGGTCACGCACGGTCTCGAAATATTTCTCGATCTGCTCGCTGCGTCCGGTGAAGACGCAGACGGTGCCCTTGCGGTTCGCCGGCGGCGCCCACCGCGCAAAGCGCAGCTCGGCGCCATCGGGGGTCTTGATGGTGCCGCTCACGACGTTTTCGGGAACGGGATTGGACGGGATCGAGACCAGCGTCATGTTTGGAAGTGCTAGAAATCAAGGGGCGGGAGCGCCGAAAAGGCGCTTATCCCGCCCTCTTGAACGCCGTCTCGTTCCACCCATATCATTTTCGTGCAGGCCGCTACCAGTGTTTCGGAACCGAAACGCCAGGCTGCACACAGACGAAAGCCCGGCCCGATGGCGGGCGGGTTAGCCAACAGTCGCTCAATGGAGGACTTGACCATGCGTACCTACGATCTCACGCCGTTTTATCGTTCCACGGTCGGATTCGACCGCCTCTTCAACCTGCTCGATCAAGCCAGTTCGGACGGCAGCCCCGGCTACCCCCCGTACAACATCGAGCGTACCGGCGAGAACGCCTACCGCATCACCGTTGCGGTCTCCGGCTTCTCCAAGGATGAGCTCTCCATCGTCGCGAAGGAAAACACGCTGACGATCAAGGGCGAGAAAGTCGCCAACGAAAACAGCAAGAACGAAGTGCTCTACCGCGGCATCGCCGCGCGTGCGTTCGAGCGCGCCTTCCAGCTTGCCGACTTCGTGCAGGTGAAGGACGCCTCGCTCGAGAACGGGCTGCTTCACGTCGACCTCGTGCGCGAGATACCCGAGGCCAAGAAGCCTCGCCAGATCGCGATCAACGCCGGCGCGCCGAAGGCGCCAGTGATCGAGGGCTCGGCCGCGCAAGCCGCCTAAGCCAAGCGACTTCCAGGTTACGAAGACGCCCCGGTGCCCCGGGGCGTTTTTTTCTGCACGGCATCACCGAGCGCATGAACACCACCACGATCGCGCTCGATGCCGGTCACCTCTCGCTGGTGTCGCATCCGAAGGAAGTGGCGAGTCTGATCCTGGAAGCGGCGAGGTATGGGCGGAGCCGAGCGCGATGCTGAAATGCAAAAGGCGCCTGAGGTCTCAGGTGCCTTTCGTTTTGGCCAACTCACTCCCCGATGTCGTCCTCACGATGGCGTGATGGGCACTGTCGCGTCAAACTCGCGTCGCCCTAATCCAGCCCCTGCGCGGCCGGCATCTCCTGCGTCGGCAGGATGGTAAGGGCAGGCTTGGCCTGGCCGACGGTTGGCGCGGCTGCATCGGCGGGCTTGGTCTGCGCGGCGGCCGCTTGCTGCGAAGGCTGCGCCCGCGGTGCCTGGGCCTGCTCCGCCACCGGTGCCGCCGGCTTCGCGGCAGCGACCGGCGTCTCGGCGCGCCGCGGGGCGGCCTTGGGCAGCGGCACGGCGCGGCTTGCCACATGCGGGATCGGAGCCGGCGGGCGCGGCGGACCGCTGCGGATCACGGTCGGCGGCGGCAGCGCGCTTTGCGGCCCGTAAGGCGCGACCGCGGGTTCGCCATAGGCGGGCGCCATGCCGTAGGCATCAGCGGCGGGCATGAAGCGTAAGATTCTTCCGTCACGGGCGTCGATCGCCAGGCGGCCATCGTCGCCGCGGCGGTCGATCACCGCGATGGTGTAGACGCTGCCGCGCAGGCGCGGGATGCCGAGCGGCAAGAAGCCGTTTTCGCGCAGCACCGCATAGACCTCGGTGGCCGGCAAAAGCGCCGTGGCCGGGCCACGCTCTTCGTAGCCATAGCCGTAGCCGTAACGCGGCGGGGGCGGCGCGACCTCCGGCGGCGCATAGGGGCCGTCGAAATCCGACACCGCGATCACAGCCCCGCTCCGGATACCGCTCGCCGGAACCTGGGCGTGGCCCGCACTTGCAGCCAACGCCAGCGCGGCGGCGACACATCCTGTGAAAAACTTCATGGTCGAGACGCTCCTGTCAGGCCCTCCGATGGCCCGCCCTCTTTCGCTTCTTGCGGCGTGGCGCACCTTCCGAAGGGTTGATCCGAAGCTTCGTGCGGGATTTCGGCGTCCGCGGGGCCGGATCGGGGCGCGCTTGCTTCAAAACCGCGGCCGTGAGGACGCGGAAGGCGCGATTGACAGTTCGGGAATCGGGACTTCCGCGCGCTTGTGTGCTAGACAAAAATTTGGCAAGGTGACGTTTAGGACAGGAAGACTGTCTCAATTTTGCTTGCGGCCCCGGCACAGGGATTGCAGCGAAAACCGGTGCTCTCGAGCGTCGGCAAGGTACCAGGCAAAGCCGCTCTCGGGGACGAAGAGCGCCTAGGCCTGAATTTAAGAAAATGCGGCTCGCAGCGGACGAGCGGTGGCCCAGGAGCGGGTGCCGCGGGACGCCCAAGGTGCGCCGAAGGTGGCGGTGAGGCAGCTTGCCGCATGGAGAGGACAGGAACAATGAACGGGTCGCAATTCGAGCGCGCAAACATCGTGGCAGAAGAGCTGTCGGCGACGGTCGCCTCGAAAACGACCGATCCGATTCAGGAACACAATTCGCGCCCAACGGCGGAGGGCCTCTACGACCCCTCCCTCGAGAAGGATTCCTGCGGCGTCGGCTTCATCGCCAACATCAAGGGCAAGAAGTCGCACGAGATCGTCTCGGACGCGCTGAGCATCCTCTGCAATCTCGAGCATCGCGGCGCTGTCGGCGCCGATCCGCGCGCCGGTGACGGCGCAGGCATCCTGGTGCAGATTCCGCACGCCTTCTTCAGCCGCAAGGCCAAGGAGCTCGGCTTTGCGCTGCCGGGTCCCGGCGAATACGCCATCGGCGCGCTGTTCATGCCGCGCGACACCGCCTGGCGCAACGTCATCAAGAGCATCATCGCCGACCAGATCAAGGAAGAGGGGCTGACCCTGCTCGGCTGGCGCGACGTGCCGACCGACAATTCCTCGCTCGGCGTCACCGTGAAGCCGACCGAGCCCGCCTGCATGCAGGTATTCATTGGCCGCAACGGCACCGCCAAGACCGAGGACGAGTTCGAGCGCCGGCTCTACATCCTGCGCAAGTCGATCTCGCAGGCGATCTACCAGCGTCGTGACCGCGGCCTTGCGGGCTACTACCCCTGCTCGATGTCCTGCCGCACCGTGATCTACAAGGGCATGTTCCTCGCCGACCAGCTCGGCAAGTACTATCCCGATTTGCACGAGAAGGACTTCGAGAGCGCGCTCGCGCTCGTTCACCAGCGCTTCTCGACCAACACCTTCCCGGCGTGGTCGCTGGCGCACCCTTACCGCATGATCGCGCATAACGGCGAGATCAACACGCTGCGCGGCAACACCAACTGGATGGCGGCGCGCCAGGCCTCGGTGAGCTCCGAACTCTACGGCAAGGACATCAACCGGCTCTGGCCGATCTCCTATGAGGGCCAGTCGGACACCGCCTGCTTCGACAACGCGCTCGAATTCCTGGTGCAGGGCGGCTACTCGCTGCCGCACGCCGTCATGATGATGATTCCGGAGGCGTGGGCCGGCAATCCCCTGATGGATGAGAAGCGCCGCGCCTTCTACGAATATCATGCCGCACTGATGGAGCCGTGGGACGGCCCCGCCGCGATCGCCTTCACCGACGGCCGCCAGATCGGCGCCACGCTCGACCGCAACGGCCTCAGGCCCGCGCGCTATCTCGTCACCAAGGATGACCGCATCGTGATGGCGTCCGAGATGGGCGTGCTGACGATCCCAGAGGACCAGATCATCACAAAGTGGCGCTTGCAGCCGGGCAAGATGCTGCTGGTCGACCTCGATCAGGGCCGTCTCATCCCCGACGACGAGATCAAGGCCGAGCTCGCCAAGAGTCATCCCTACAAGGAATGGCTGGAGCGGACCCAGATCGTGCTGGAGGAGCTGCCGAAGGTCCCGACAACAGGCGTGCGCTCCAACCTGTCGCTCTTGGATCGCCAGCAGGCGTTCGGCTACAGCCAGGAAGACATCGCCATCCTGATGACGCCGATGGCGGCCACCGGCGAGGAAGCCGCGGGCTCGATGGGCAACGACACGCCGATCTCGGCGCTGTCGGACAAGGCCAAGCCGCTGTTCACCTACTTCAAGCAGAACTTCGCGCAGGTCACCAACCCGCCGATCGACCCGATCCGCGAGGAGCTGGTGATGAGCCTCGTCTCCATCATCGGACCGCGGCCGAACCTGTTCGACCTGCAGGGCATGGCCACGACCAAGCGTCTCGAAGTGCGCCAGCCGATCCTGACCGACGCCGACCTGGAGAAGATCCGCTCGATCTCCGAGGTGGCCGACACCCACTTCAAGTCACGCACGCTGGACACCACCTTCCACGCCGGTCTCGGCGCGGCCGGCATGGACCAGGTTCTCGACGAGCTTTGCGCGCGCGCGGAAAGCGCGGTGCGCGAGGGCGTCAACATCATCATCCTGTCCGACCGCATGGTCGGCACCGACCGGGTGCCGATCCCGGCACTGCTGGCCTGCGCCGCCGTGCACCATCATCTGATCCGGGTCGGACTGCGCACTTCTGTCGGCCTCGTCGTCGAGTCCGGCGAGCCGCGCGAAGTGCATCATTTCGCCTGCCTTGCCGGCTACGGCGCCGAAGCGATCAATCCGTATCTCGCGTTCGAGACCATCATCGCGATGAAGGACCGCCTGCCCGGCTCGCTCGACGACTACGAGATCGTCAAGCGCTACATCAAGTCGATCGGCAAGGGCCTGCTCAAGGTGATGTCCAAGATGGGCATCTCGACCTACCAGTCCTATTGCGGCGCGCAGATCTTCGACGCGGTCGGCCTGAAGGCTGATTTCGTCGCAAAGTTCTTCGCCGGCACGCATACCCGCGTCGAGGGCGTCGGCCTGGCCGAGATCGCCGAAGAGGCCGTGCGCCGTCATGCCGACGCGTTCGGCGAAGCGCTGGTCTACAAGAGCGCGCTCGACGTCGGCGGCGAATATGCCTATCGCAGCCGCGGCGAGGACCATGCCTGGACTGCGGAGTCGGTGTCGCTGCTCCAGCACGCGGCGCGTGGCAATTCGCAGGAGCGCTACCGCGCCTTCGCCAAGATCCTCAACGAGCAGTCGGAGCGCCTGTTGACGCTGCGCGGCCTGTTCCGGATCAAGGGCGCCGAGGAGGAGAAGCGCAAGCCGGTGCCGCTCGACCAGGTCGAGCCGGCCAAGGACATCGTCAAGCGCTTCGCCACGGGCGCGATGAGCTTCGGCTCGATCTCGCGCGAGGCGCACACCACGCTCGCGATCGCCATGAACCGGATCGGCGGCAAGTCGAACACCGGCGAAGGCGGCGAGGAGGCCGATCGCTTCAAGCCGATGCCGAACGGCGATTCCATGCGCTCGGCGATCAAGCAGGTTGCCTCGGGCCGCTTCGGCGTCACCACGGAGTATCTCGTCAACTCCGACATGATGCAGATCAAGATGGCGCAGGGCGCCAAGCCCGGCGAAGGCGGCCAGCTGCCCGGCCACAAGGTCGACGCCACCATCGCAAAAGTCCGGCATTCGACGCCGGGCGTCGGCCTGATCTCGCCACCGCCGCACCACGACATCTACTCGATCGAGGATCTGGCGCAGCTGATCTACGACCTCAAGAACGTCAACCCGACGGGCGACGTCTCGGTCAAGCTGGTCTCCGAGATCGGCGTCGGCACGGTGGCCGCGGGCGTCGCCAAGGCGCGCGCCGACCACGTCACCATCGCGGGCTTCGAGGGGGGCACCGGCGCTTCGCCGCTGACCTCGATCAAGCACGCCGGCTCGCCGTGGGAGATCGGCCTCGCCGAAACCCATCAGACGCTGGTGCGCGAACGGCTGCGCAGCCGCATCGTGGTCCAGGTCGACGGCGGCTTCCGCACCGGCCGTGACGTCGTCATCGGCGCGCTGCTCGGCGCAGACGAGTTCGGCTTTGCCACCGCGCCGCTGATCGCGGCCGGCTGCATCATGATGCGCAAGTGTCATCTCAACACCTGCCCGGTCGGCGTCGCCACCCAGGACCCCGTCCTGCGCAAGCGCTTCACCGGCCAGCCCGAGCACGTCATCAACTACTTCTTCTTCGTCGCGGAGGAAGTCCGCGAGATCATGGCAAGCCTCGGCTTCCGTACCTTCAACGAGATGGTCGGCCAGGTGCAGCTGCTCGACCAGACCAGGCTCGTCGCCCACTGGAAGGCCAAGGGGCTCGATTTCTCAAAGCTCTTCGTCAAGCAGAAGGAAGAGAAGGGCCAGAAAATCTATCATTCCGAGCGCCAGAACCATCATCTGGAGGCGGTGCTCGACCGCACGCTGATCGAGAAGGCGACGCCTGCGCTCGACCGCGGCGCGCCGGTGAAGATCGAGGCCGTGATCAACAGCACCAACCGCTCTGCGGGTGCGATGCTGTCGGGCGCGGTCGCCAAGATCTACGGCCATGCCGGCCTGCCGCACGACACCATCCATGTCAGCCTCAAGGGCACCGCGGGCCAGGCCTTCGGCGCGTGGCTTGCCCACGGCGTCACCTTCGAGCTCGAGGGTGAAGGCAACGACTATGTCGGCAAGGGCCTCTCGGGCGGCAAGATCATCGTCAAGCCGCCGAAGAACTCCGCCATCGTGCCGGAAGAGAGCATCATCGTCGGCAACACCGTGATGTACGGCGCGATCGAGGGCGAGTGCTACTTCCGCGGCATCGCCGGCGAACGTTTTGCCGTGCGCAATTCGGGTGCCGTGGCCGTCGTCGAGGGCGCGGGCGATCATTGCTGCGAATACATGACCGGCGGCATCGTGGTCGTGCTCGGCAAGACCGGGCGCAACTTCGCGGCCGGCATGTCCGGCGGCATCGCCTATGTGCTGGACGAGACCGGCGACTTCGACCGGCTGTGCAACCTCAGCATGGTCGAGCTCGAGCCGGTGCTGTCGGAGGAGCTGATCAACGCCGGCACCTATCACCATGCCGGTGACCTCGAGGCGCACGGCCGGGTCGACGTGTTCAAGAACCTGCTCGCCTCCGACGTCGAGCGGCTGCACGTCCTGATCTCGCGCCATGCGAAGGCGACCGGCTCCAAGCGCGCCGCCGACATCCTCGCCAATTGGAAGGAATGGCTGCCCAAATTCCGCAAGGTGATGCCGGTCGAGTACCGGCGCGCGTTGCGCGAAATGGCCGCCAACGCGGACGCCGAGCCGAAAATCGCGATCGGGGCTTAAGGCATCACACCCCGTCATTGCGAGCGAAGCGAAGCAATCCAGACTTTCTTCGAGGATACACTGGATTGCTTCGTCGCTTCGCTCCTCGCAATGACGGTTGAGGAAACAACAGACGAATTAGCCGGCAGGGACTTCGGGTTTAATGGGCAAGATCACGGGTTTTCTGGAAATCGAACGGCACGACCGCAAGTACACCCCGGTCGCCGAGCGCGTGAAGCATTACAAGGAATTCGTCGTCCCCCTTTCCGAGAAGGAGGTGCGCGACCAGGCCGCGCGCTGCATGAACTGCGGCATTCCCTATTGCCACGGCACCGGCTCGGTCGCGCCCGGCACGCCCGGCTGCCCGGTCAACAACCAGATCCCCGACTGGAACGATCTCGTCTACCAGGGCAATTGGGAAGAGGCCTCGCGCAATCTGCACTCGACCAACAATTTCCCGGAGTTCACCGGCCGCATCTGCCCGGCGCCGTGCGAAGCGTCCTGCACGCTCAACATCGACGACAACCCCGTCACCATCAAGACCATCGAATGCGCGATCGTCGATCGCGCCTGGGATAATGGCTGGCTCAAGCCTGAGGTCGCGGCCGTCAAGACCGGCAAGAAGGTCGCAGTGATCGGCTCGGGCCCGGCCGGCATGGCCTGCGCGCAGCAGCTCGCCCGCGCCGGCCACGACGTGCATCTGTTCGAGAAGTACGCCAAGGCCGGCGGCCTGCTGCGCTACGGCATCCCCGACTTCAAGATGGAGAAGGGCGTCATCGACCGCCGCGTCAGGCAGATGGAAGCCGAAGGCGTCACCTTCCACTACAACAGCCATGTCGGCGCCGAGGGCAATGTCGATCCGCGCGAGTTGCTGAACGAATACGACGCGGTGGCGCTGACCGGCGGCGCGGAAGCCCCGCGCGACCTGCCGATTCCCGGACGCGACCTCGCCGGCATTCACTACGCCATGGACTTCCTGCCGCAGCAGAACCGCCGCGTCTCCGAGGAGCCGCTCGGCGGCGTCCAGGAGATTTTGGCCGGCGGCAAGCATGTCGTGGTCATCGGCGGCGGCGACACCGGCTCCGACTGCATCGGCACATCGCTGCGCCAGGGCGCGCTGTCGGTGACCCAGCTCGAGATCATGCCCGCCCCGCCCGAGCGCGAGAACAAGGGCCTGACCTGGCCGAACTGGCCGCTGAAGATGCGGACGTCCTCCAGCCAGGCCGAAGGCGCGATCCGTGAATACGCCGTGCTGACGCAGAAGTTCTCGGGCGAGAACGGCCAAGTCAAGAAGCTGCACTGCGTGCACGTCGACGACAAGTTCAAGCCGATCGCCGGCACCGAGTTCGAGCTCGATGCCGAGCTCGTCCTGCTCGCGATGGGCTTCGTGCACCCCGTGCACGAAGGCCTGCTCAAGCTGCTCGCGGTCGACCTCGACCCGCGCGGCAACGTCAAGGCCAACACGCTCGACTACCAGACCTCGCGCCCGAACGTGTTCACCGCCGGCGACATGCGCCGCGGCCAGTCGCTGGTGGTGTGGGCGATCCGCGAGGGGCGGCTGTGCGCAAGATCGATCGATACGTTTTTGATGGGGAAGACGGATCTGCCGCGATAGTCGCGGCTCGCTTCGCTGTCAGCTTCAAATGACGCTGTCATCGTCCGCGAAGGCGGGCGATCCAGCATTCCAGAGGCTCCTGTTGGAGCGCACGCACCATATCCGCCGCGGCGTACCGGATGCCCCGGTCAAGCCGGCAGCGGAGTTACATGGCGAGAACGACGCTCCGAATCGCGCACTCGCCGCCTCAATTCTGCAGCCTCACCCCAACCAGCATCACCGTCCCCTGCGAACTCGAGCCCGCCTGGTTCGAATCCAGGATGTCGTGGCGCAGCGTGCCCTTGATCCAGATGTTGCGGTTGAGCTTGTAGATCAAATTACCTTCGAGCGAGTAGGTCTTGTCGTTGCGGTTCTGGCCCTGGTAGTCGTAGGTGCCGTAGGTGAACTTGCCGACCGCCGTGAGCCAGCGGCGGAAGTCGTGGTCGACTTCGGCGGCGTAGGTGCGCACCAGGACGCCTGACGAGCCGGGGACCGTGGTCTCGTTGATCTGCGTGTCGGTGAAGAATTTCACCGTGGTGAGGCCGCTGGCGTTCCAGATCAAAGAGCCCGTGGTGAGGAAGCCGGAAAGCTGGCTGAGACGCGGGTCGGTGTAGTTGCGCGCGGAATAGCCGACCGAGATCTCACCGATGAGGATGCGCGAGAACTCGAAGGACGAGCCGACCTTGGCGTAGCCGCCGTTTGAATCGCGGAAGTAGCCGTTGCGGTCGGCAGCCTGGTCGTGGACGCGGGTGTCACCCTCGATCTCGACGAACGGCTTCAAGCCGGGCTTCAGCTCGTAGGAGAAGCGCCCGACGCCGCCATACTGATTGAAGTCGCGGTCGGTATTGGGAGACGTCGAACCATCGGTGAGTTTTGAATCGGTATACGCCGTGCGATCGACGGTGGCGCCGGCGGCGACCTGGAAGCGGTTGAAGGTCTGATCGAAGCCGACTGTCGTGCCATAGGCGGCGTAAACAGGATATTTCTGCAGGCCGACCTGCACGTTGGGGCTTCCGGGATTGTCGGTGGCGAGCCGCAGGCGGAGCTGCGAGAGCAGCTTGAAGTCGCGGGTGACGTCGAGCCGGCCATCGACATGGCCGTTGAAATCGGGCCGGTTGGCCTCGACCGGCGAGGGCGAAGCGAAGCCGTCGATCGTCGCCGGCATGTTGTTGGTGTAGCCCGAGAACGAGCCTCGCAGATCGGCGACCAGCGCATGGCGCTCCCAATCGGACACCACGAGGAGATCGGGCGCGACCACATAGGCCGGCGAACCGACAGGCTTGTTGAGGCGTGTCGGATTGGTGTCATAGCCCGCGGAGAGCTCGAGCCCGCCCTTGATGAGGAAACTGCCGGCATAATCGCCGACCGCGCCGAACGGATCGTCATCCAGCTTGAGACGGCGGCGCAACGGCTGGCCGGGGACGTTGCCCGCCATCGCCGGGGCTACCGGCGTCTTGTGCGCGGTCTCGGAAGGCGGCGGCGCGATGCGCGGCGGGCCGAGCGTGCGCTCTGGCGTTGCGGACGGCACCGGTGAGCCGGGACCGGCGGGGCGCTTCGGCTTCGGCTGGCCAGGATAGAGCTTTGGCTGCTGCCGCTTGCGGTTGAGCGAGTCGTAGCCGGAGCTGCTCGCGCCGGCGGCGGCGGGCAGGCCGTAGGTCGGGACCTGGCCGACGCGCGAGGTCGCCGGCCGCTCGCGGGCCTTGCGCGGATCGGCATTGGGATCGGGTAGTGCGGGCAGCGCATCCGACGGCGCCTGCGGCACGCCAGCCGTGCGGCGCGTCGGCAAGTTGTCGGGCGAGGCAAAGCCGCCGCGGTTGGGATTGAACAGGTCGGGCGTGAGGCTCTGGGCGGCCGCTTGGCCGCTTCCGAGGGCCGCCAGCGCAAGGCATGGCAAAGCCGCGCGCAGGAACTGCGCGCGTTTGCTCCGGCCCGTGCCTGGAGACGACCCCACGATGAAATAACCCCAACGAATTCAAATACTTCCGTGATAGCCTCCACCGGCTGGCGGGGAACCATCGTTAATGGAGTTAAAACAACTATGGTTAATGAGCCGTTGAGAGCTTTGGCGGCCGCGTCGCCTCGCTCGATCCGGCGTGCTAAGCAGGCGTCAGCAGGCGAACGCCCCTCCTCCCTGGACCAGACCATGCCGAGTTCGAAACCGCTGATGACCACATCATCCGGCCCCATCCCAACAAGCGTCGAATCCGCGCTCCGCACGCTGGAGACGGAGAGCGGCGGCATCAACGCCCTGGCAGCCGCCCTGCGCGGCCCGCTGGGCGCGACCTTCGCCAAGGCAGTCGAGTTGATCCGGCAGGCCAAGGGCCGCGTCATTGTCACCGGGCTCGGCAAGTCAGGCCATATGGGGCGCAAGATCGCGGCGACGCTGGCCTCGACCGGCACGCCCGCCTTCTTCGTTCACGCGGCGGAAGCCGGCCACGGCGATCTCGGCATGATCACCGCCGATGACGTCATCATGGCGCTGTCCTGGTCCGGCGAGCAGCCGGAGATGAAGAACCTCGTGAACTATTCGGCGCGCTTTGCGATTCCCATGATCGCGGTGACATCGAACGCCGCATCCTCGCTCGGCCAGGCCGCCGACCTCGTGATCGAGCTCCCGAAGGCGCGCGAGGCCTGCCCGCACAATCTTGCGCCGACCACCTCGACCCTGATGCAGGCCGCGATCGGCGACGCCATCGCGATCGCGCTGCTCGAAGGCCGCGGCTTCACCGCACTGGAATTCGCGCATTTCCACCCCGGCGGCAAGCTGGGCGCGATGCTGAAGTTCGTTCGCGACTACATGCGCACCGGCGCGGAGATTCCGGTCAAGCCTGAAGGCACCAAGATGTCGGAGGCCGTGGTCGAGATGTCGGCCAAGGGGCTCGGCTGCGTCTGCATCGTCAACGCTGCGGGCGAGGCCGTCGGCATCATCACCGACGGCGATCTGCGCCGCCACATGCGGCCCGACCTTTTGACGGTGACGGTCGACGAGATCATGACGAAGCAGCCCAAGACCGTGCCGCCCTCGATGCTCGCGACCGAAATGATCGAGGTGCTGAACACCCGCAAGATCACGACGCTGGTCGTGACCGAAGCAGGCAAGGTGGTCGGCATCGTGCATCTGCACGATCTGTTGCGCGCGGGGGTGGCGTAGGGCGCGCACTCTCCAAGGAGTCAATCCGGGGCGATGCAAAGCATCGAACCCGGAATCTCGAGATTCCGGGTTCACGCTTCGCGTGCCCCGGAATGACAGCGAGAGTGTGGCTCGCAATGACGGCGACTAGAGCGACTCCAGAAACCGCGCCGCATTCTCCTCCAGGGGCAGTCGCAGCCCGTTGGCCAGATAGGACACCGTGCGATAGAAGCCGCACAAGAGCATGATCTCCAGGATTTGCGCCTCGTCGTAGTGCACCGAAAGCGCCGTGAACTCGGCGTCGCTCAACGTCGCGCGATGATGCAGCGCGTCCACCGCCCCGATCAGCGCCTGCTCCGCGGGCGACCAGCATGGCGACATGGCATCGCCCTGCACCGTGGCACGGATCTCCTCTTCGGTGAGCTTCGCCGGCCAGGCAAAGATCGCTACATGCACGCCCCATTCGTATTCGCATCTGTTGAGCGCACAGGTGCGGTCGATGACGATCTCGCGCGTACGCAAGGACAGCGGGCCGGGATCGAGCAGGCCGCTGGCGCGAAACTTGTCCCAGGCGCGGGCGTGGCCCGCCATTACCCGGAACAGCACCAGCGGCGGCGCACCGCGCATGATGCGGTCGAATTGCGCCTGGATCTCCGGGGGATAAGGCGGGGTGAGCGGCGCAAGGCGCGGTGTAGATGAGGACATCGGCCATCTCCTTTGCTACATTTATCGTAGCATTACGCTACACTATTTGTAGCATCACGCAAGGGACCGTCGATGACGAAACAAGCCCCCTCGAAGACACGCAGCGTTCGCGGCTCCCGCACGGGCCGGCCGATCATGGCGCTGCTCGACCTGCTCGGCCGGCGTTGGAGCTTGCGGATTCTTTGGGAGTTACGCAAAGCCCCTCTCACCTCGCGCGCGCTGCGCACCGCCTGTGACGAAGCTTCGCCCACGGTGCTGCAAGCGCGGCTGACGGAGCTGCGCGAGGCTGGATTCGTGGAGCTTGGCGAAGGCGGAGGTTACGGGCTGACGCCGCTGGGCCGGGAATTGTGCGCAACGTTCATGCCGCTGCACAGGTTTGCAGAGAGGTGGAAGAAGTAGAGCTTTCTCTTACCCTGCCCTGGAGGGGGAGGGTCGGCTCACACTGAGCGCAGCGAAATGTGAGACGGGGTGGGGTGACAGTCTCTCCACCGACGCGGTGCCCGAGTGGAGAGATCACCCCACCCCGCTCGCGCTTCGCGCGATCGACCCTCCCCCTCCAGGGGAGGGTAAGAAGCTACGCCGCTGCGACCGTCAGATTCGCGCCGTCCACTTGGACCACCTTCACCCGTGTCCCCGCCGGCGTATCGGGACCTGAAACGCGCCAGACCGTGTCGCCGATACGCGCAGTGCCCGAGCCGTCGATGATCGGCTTCTCCAGCGTGAACTCGCGGCCGAGCAGGGCCTCGGTGCGCTTGTTGAGGAAGGGGCTGGCGCCCGCGTCCGGCTTCGGCCGGGCAAGGCGGCGCCACACCGGCACCGCGGCGACGGCGAAGATCGCGAACATCACGAGCTGCAGCTGCCAGGACATGGCAACAGCGAACGAGATCAGGCCGACGAGCAGCGCAGCCAGCCCGAGCCAGAACAGGAAGATGCCCGGCGCCAGCACCTCCAGCGCCATCAGGACGAAGCCGAAGATCAGCCAGTTCCAGGTGCCGAGCGATACGAACATGTCGGTCATGACACGACCTCTCTAAAGGGGCGCAGGCCCTTCATCCGAAAACCGGTACCCACTTTTCGGGGGCATGCGCGTAGTCCCGTTACTGCTGCGGCACGGACGGCGGTGTCGGGCCGGACGACGGCACCGAGCCGCCGCGGCGGGGCGC
>NZ_AJQE01000176.1 GCF_000261685.1 Bradyrhizobium genomosp. I (2014)
CGCTCTCGCCGAACGTGGCCTTGGCGATCTCGCCGATGCCGGCAAGCGAGCCCAGCATGCTCACCGCTTCCACCGGCAACATGATGATCTTCTGGTTCGGCGCATCCGCGAACTGGCCGAACGCCTTGATATATTTGTCGGCAATAAAATAGTTCAACGCGGCGACGTCGCCCTTCGAAATGGCTTCCGACACCGCCTGCGTCGCCTTGGCTTCGGCTTCGGCCAGACGTTCGCGCGCCTCGGCGTCGCGGAAGGCGGCTTCGCGGCGACCTTCGGCCTGAAGGATCTGGCCCTGCTTGGCGCCCTCGGCGCGCAGGATCTCCGACTGGCGCTGGCCTTCGGCGGCCAAAATGTCGGCGCGCTTGACGCGCTCGGCCTTCATCTGCCGGCCCATGGCTTCGACGAGGTCGGCTGGCGGCACGATGTCCTTGATCTCGATGCGGTTGACCTTGACGCCCCATGGCGAAACCGCCGCGTCGACGACGCGCAAGAGACGTTCATTGATCTCGTCGCGATGCGACAGCACCTGGTCGAGGTCCATCGAGCCCATCACCGAGCGGATATTGGTCATGGTGAGGACCGTAATCGCCTGGGTCAGGTTGGCGACCTCGTAGCTCGCCTTCGCCGCATCGAACACCTGGTAGAAGGCGACGCCGTCCACCGTCACGGTGGCGTTGTCCTTGGTGATCACCTCCTGCTCGGGAATGTCGATCACCTGCTCCATCATGTTGATCTTGCGTCCGACGCGATCGAAATAGGGCACGATCAGATTGAGCCCGGGGCTGAGCGTCTGGGTGTATTTGCCGAACCGCTCGATGGTCCAGTCATGGCCCTGCGGCACCGTCTTTACGCCGGCCACCAGCGTGACGATGACGAGCAATACCAGAACGATCGCGAAGATGTCGAAGCCGCTCATTTTTCCTCCAGGGCGGGAAAAGAAGCCGGAAAAAGACCTTTCCGGCGCTGTCATTGGTCGGGATCACGATCCTACCGGTTCAGCGGTCGCAATTCACGTCGGTATGGGTGCGATTCTGCACAAGACGCGCGAAGAGGAAATGCTCAGGATATGTATCTGCTCAAGGCTCTTGAAACCAAGCGGCGCAGGCCTACCGACAAATGCTAACTGGATCCGGCCATGCCATCATTTGTAGGCGGTTTCATTCGATGACGTCGTTCGCGATTGCGAGCAGACCCGCGGAAAGCGTGATGCCAAGCTCTTTGGCCGCCTTCAGGTTGATCGTCAGCTCGAACTTGGTGGGGTTCTGGACCGGGAGGTCGGCTGCGTGCGCGCCCTTCAGAATGCGGTCGATGTAGTCCGCCGCACGCCGGAGCTGCTCGGCGCTGTCGGTGCTGTAGGACATCAGCCCGCCCTCATCGACGAAGGTCCGGCTCCAGAATACCGCGGGCACGCGCGCCTCGGCGATCGCCGCCAGCAGATGCGCGCGGTTGGCCATGGTGAAGAAGTCCGGCAGGACCAGGATGGCGCCGTCTTTCCGCGAAGCCAGCGCCCCGATCGAGGCAGCGTCATGGACCGGCGCCGGCTCGACCATCACATGAAGGGTGCGCGCGGCATCCTCGATCGTGCGCAGCATCAGGGGCGCGAACGGCGCGGTGGCGGGATTGTAGACGACGAGCACGCGGCGGACGGGCGGCGTGACCTGGGTCAGCATCTCCAGCCATTTGCCGGCGAGCGGACCGTCATAGTCGGTGAAGCCGGTGATGTTGCCGCCGGGATGCGCGAGATTTTCGACAAATCCCTGGCTGACGGGATCGGTGACGACGGCGAACACGATCGGGATCGTCGTGGTGCGCCGGCGCAACTCCTCCACCGAAGGCGTACCGACCGCGAGCAGGATGTCAGGCTTGAGTGCGATCAACTCATCCGCAAGCTGCGCGATACGCGCGCGGTCGCCGCCGCCGCTGCGCCAGTCGATCGTGAGATTGGCCCGCTCCTTCCAGCCCTGGCCGGCGAGCGCCTCGACCAGGATCGTGCTGCGGGCCTGTCCGATCGCGTCATCGGCGGCAGTGACCGAGAGCACGCCGAGCCGCGCCGCGTTCGGCTGCTGCCCCAGCACCGCGGCGGGCAGCGCCGCGGTCATCCCAAGAAGCGCCAGGCACCCGCGGCGATTCATCGGGCGCCCATCAGATCCAGCCCTGAAGCTCGCGCAGCACCAGGGTCCGGATCACGTCCATGCCAGGTCCGCTGTCGTTGAGGCAGGGGATCGCGGAAAACTGCTCGCCGCCACTATGCTTGAAGATCTCGGCGTTCTCCTGCGCGATCTCCTCCAGCGTCTCCAGGCAATCGGCGGCAAAGCCCGGCGTCACCACCGCGATGCGGCGCACGCCTTCCTTGGCGAGCCGCTCCATGGTCTTGTCGGTGTAGGGCTGGAGCCACTCGTCATTGCCGAAGCGCGACTGGAAGGTGAGCAGCAGCTTGGTCTCGTCCATGCCGAGCCGGCGACGCAGCGCCTCCGTCGTGGCAATACAGTGCTGCTGATAGGGATCGCCCTTCTCGACATAGGATTTCGGCATGCCGTGGAAGGATGCGACGATCAACTCCGGTTTGAAGGACAGCGTCGCCAGATGCGCCTCAATCGAGGTCGCGAGCGCCTCGATATAGGCCGCGTCCTCGTAATAAGGCGGCGTCACCCGCAGCGTCGGCTGGTTGCGCAGGCGGGCCAGCACGCGGAACACTTCGTCGCAGACGGTCGCCGAGGTCGAGGCGGAATATTGCGGATAGAGCGGCACGGCCAGGATGCGCTCGCACCCCTTCGCGATCAGCGCGTCGATGCCCGATCGGATCGAGGGATTGCCGTAGCGCATCGCCCAATCGACCACGACGTGGTCGCGGTCCGACAAGGCGGCGGCAAGCTTGTCGCTTTGCGAGCGCGTGATGGTTTTCAGTGGCGACTCGTTCCGTTCGGTGTTCCAGATCTTCTGGTAGTCCAACGCCTTGGTGCGGGGACGGCGGCGCAGGATGATCCCGTTGAGCACCAGCTTCCAGATCAGGCCCTGGTCCTCGATGACGCGCGCGTCACTGAGGAATTCCTTGAGGTAGACCCGCACGCCCGGCGCATCGGCGGTGTCAGGCGTTCCGAGATTGATCAGGAGCACCCCAACGCGCGGCAAGGCGGACTGGGTGGCCGGTCTCGCGGCCTCGACGGGGACGACACTGGTCATGGCTCTCTGGGTCGCGCGTTGGTCCGAACTTGTCAAGATGAGCCGGGGTTCGCTAGGGTCGCACCAGGCGGTGGAGGCAAGATGACACTCGCGGAATGGTGTGTATTCGGAGCGCTGCTGCTGTATCTGGCAACGATCGCCTCGGTCAAATGGATCAGGTTTCGCCGCTTCGACAATTCCCGGCCGCGCGACCCCGCTTTCTATGCGGACGCCCTCTCGCAACGCGCTCTCGGCGCGCACCAGAACGGCATCGAGACCTTTCCGTTCTTCGCCTTCGCGGTGCTGCTCGCGGAATTCCGGGACTCGCCACAGCGCCTGATCGACGAGCTCGCGGCGCTGTTCCTGATCGTGCGCCTCGCCTATGTGCTGACCTATCTCGGCAACCGCCCGACCCTGCGCTCGATCCTCTGGAGCATCGGCTTTGCGATCAATCTCGGGATCTTCTTCATGCCGGCCTTGAAGAGGTTTCTGCCGGTGTGAGGCTCTGGCTGCCGTGTCCCGAACGCTGTGCAGCACTTATGCGCTGCTCCACAGAGCCGGGGCACGAGAGGCTTGCTCAAAAGCACGTCGTCCGTTCGGCGGCGATGTAGCCGAACAAGAGGCCGACGCCGAACAGAAGCACGAGGCCGGCGGCGCCGAATTCGATGCCGCGCATGAAGAGAGCACCGCCACCGTCGCGCCCGGCGCTGAGGCGGGCAGCGATGTCCTTGGCGGAGACGGCGACGATCGCGATGGCCGCGACCGTGATGGCGGTGCCGAGACCCATCAGGAAGGTAGCGGCGACGCCGGCCCAGAACAGGCCCTGGGCCAGTGCGAACACCAGGACCAGGATCGCACCCGAGCACGGGCGGATGCCGACGGTCAGGATCGCAGCGAACCCGCGCCGCCAGCCGCCGGGGCCGGCGAGTTCGCCGGGGGTGGGGCCGTGGGAATGACCGCAATGCTCGTCATGAACGTGAGCGTGCTCGTGGTGGTGATCGGCGTGAGCGTGGGTTTGGGTGTGATTGTGATCATGGTGATCGTGGTCGCGATGATCACGCGCATCACGATGATGGGGATGATCGTGGTCGTGATGGTGCGGCACGCCCGCCATCGCCGGCACCGGCTGGGCGGCCTGAAGCGCACGGATGAAGGAGCCGCCCTTGATCCAGACCAGGCGCAGCCCGAACAGCGCGATCAGGGCGTAGCTCGCGATCTCGATCACCCCTTCCGCCCTGCACATGGTTTTCGCCGTCGCATTCAGCACCCAGGCCGAGATGCCGACGATCAGGACCGCCACCAGCGACTGCATCAGCGCGGAGGCGAACGACAGCGCAATGCCGCGGCGCGCCGTCTCGCGGTTGGCGACCAGGTAGGAGGCGATCACCGCCTTGCCGTGGCCGGGACCGGCGGCGTGAAAGATGCCATAGGCAAACGCGATGAACAGCAGCGTCCACACCGCCGATCCGTCCGACTTCGCGGCCCGGATGGTCGCCGACATCTGCCGATAGAATTCCGACTGTTTTGCCAGCAGCCAGCCGATGACGCCGCCGGCCTCAGGCTGGGCCGCCTGCTGGGGGCGCGGCGCGCCGAACGGATTTTGCGCGAGCAGATCATGGAGCGCGGCATCGGCCACGGCCACGACCAGCAGAACGGCGGTGCAGGCCAGCAGCCCACGCGCGAGCGGAGAGAGTTGCGGCTTCAAGGGCAATCCACCGTGATCTTGTTGGCGAACATCATGCCGAAATTCGAGTTCTCGCCGTTCAGGAAGGTCTGCTCGTTGAGCTTCTGCGCGCTCGCGGTGCCGTCGCTCGGCCGCTCCAGCTTCATCTGGCAGCCCGCGGGCGCGCCGACCAGCTTGACCGGGTTGTCCTTGGCCATCTGGAAGTCGATGAAGAAGGAGCGGTCGAACACTTCGAGCACCAGTTGCCTGGGCTTGACCGGGGTCTTCAGCGGCAGCGTGAAATGCAGGGTCAGCACCGTGTCCTTGTAGTCGAGGAAGTAGTCGACCGGCTCCTGGAATCGCTCCTTCTTGCCGTCGGCTCGCGCGAAGGTGAAGTAGGCATATTCCTTCAGCGACTCGACATTGGTCTGCGCCAGCGGCGTCAGCTCCTCGCGCGTATAGGCGCCCTTGGTCTTGCTCTCGAGCCCCTGCACCGCATAGGCCGAGAACATGTCGTCGAAGGTCCATGCATGGCGCACGCCGGTAATGGTTCCGTCAGCGGCGTAAAGAAGTTCGCTGGTCGCGGTGATCCAGACATGCGGATGCGCGCTCGCCGCCCCCCCTGCGAGCGTCATCGCGGCGACGAACAGCCATCCGAACGGAGTGCGCATGCCCATCAGGCCGCCTTGGCGTCGTCGAGCAGGCCGCGACGGCGCAGCAGCGCGTCGGGCTCGGGCGGGCGGCCGCGGAAGGCCCCGTAGGCAGCTTCGGGATCGACCGATCCGCCGCTCGAATAGATGTCGTCGTGCAGGCGCTTGGCGACGGCGGGATCGAAAATGTCGCCGGCCTCCTCGAATGCGCCGAAGGCGTCGGCGTCCATCACCTCCGACCACATGTAGCTGTAATAGCCCGCGGCATAGTGATCGCCGGTGAAGATATGGCCGAACTGCGTGGGCCGGTGACGCAGCGCGATCTCCTCGGGCATGCCGATCTTCTCCAGTTCGCGTCTCTCGAAGGCGCGGACGTCCTGCGCGGCCGCGGCCGGCTGGGTGTGGAATTCGAGGTCGATCAGGGCCGAGGAGACGAACTCGACCGTGGCAAAGCCCTGGTTGAATTTCCGCGCTGAAAGGAAGCGCTGGAGCAGCTCGTCCGGCAGCGGCTCGCCGGTCTGGTAGTGGCGGGCGAACTTCTGCAGCACCTCGGGCCGCTCCTGCCAGTGCTCGTAGAGCTGCGAGGGCAGCTCGACGAAGTCGGTGAACACCGAGGTGCCCGACAGCGAGGGATAGGTCACGTTGGAGAGCATGCCGTGCAGGCCGTGGCCGAACTCGTGGAACAGGGTGCGGGCATCGTCGGGCGACAGCAGAGAAGGCTCGCCGCCGGCGCCCTTGGCAAAATTGCAGATGTTGAGAACGAGCGGCGCAACGTCGCCGTCGAGCTTCTGCTGGTCGCGCAGCGAAGTCATCCAGGCGCCGGAGCGCTTCGACGGGCGGGCGAAGTAGTCGCCATAGAACAGCGCCTTATGCTTGCCGTCCGGCCCCTTCACCTCCCAGACCCTGACGTCCGGGTGCCAGACTGGAACGTCCTTGCGCTCCTCGAAAGCGATGCCGAACAGGCGCGTGGCGCAGTCGAAGGCGGCAGCAATCATGTGGTCGAGCGAGAGATAGGGCTTGATCGCAGCGTCGTCGAAATTGGCCCGCTCAAGGCGCAGCTTCTCTGCATAGAAGCGCCAGTCCCAGGGCGCGAGCTTGAAATTGCCGCCCTCGGCCGTGATTAGCGCCTGCATCTCGTCGCGGTCGGCGAGCGCGCGTGCCCGCGCCGGCTTCCAGACCCGCTCCAAAAGGCCCCGCACCGCTTCGGGCGTCCTGGCCATGGAGTCCTCGAGCCGGTAGGCGGCGAAAGTCGGGTAGCCCAAAAGCTTGGCGCTCTCCTCGCGCAGCTTCAGGATCTCGACAATGGTTCCGTTATTGTCATTGGCGTTGCCGTTGTCGCCGCGCGCGATGAAGGCCTTGTAGACCTTCTCGCGCAGGTCGCGCCGGGCCGAGCTCTTCAGGAACTGTTCGACCGAGGAGCGCGACAGCGTGACGATGGCCTTGCCTTCCATGCCGCGCTCTTCTGCCGCGGCCTTGGCGCCGGCGACAAAGCTCTCCGGCAGGCCCTGGCAGTCGGCCTCCCCCAACTCCATGACCCAATCCTGCTCGTCTCCGAGCAGATGGTGGCTGAAGCTGGTGCCGAGCTGGGCGAGCCGCTCGTTGATCTCGGCCATCCGCGCCTTGGCATCCTCGGAGAGACCGGCGCCGGAGCGGTGGAAGCGGGTGTAGGTGCGCTCCAGCAGGCGAAGCTGCTCGGGAGTGAGCCCGAGATTGGCGCGGTTCTCGTGCAGCTGGGCGATGCGGCCGAACAGCACGGCGTTCATCATGATCGGATTCCAGTGCCGCGCCATCCGCAAGGAGACCTCCTTGTCGATCTCCAGGATGGCCGGATTGGAATGCGCCGAAACGAGGTCGTAGAAGACCGCCGCGACCTTGCTCAGCAGCTTGCCCGAGCGCTCCAGCGCCGTGACGGTGTTGGCGAAGTCGGGCGCCGCCGGATCGTTGGTGATCGCCGCGATCTCGGCGGAATGATCCGCGAAAGCCTGCTCGAAGGCGGGCAGGAAGTGCTCCGGCTTGATCTCGTCGAAGGGCGGGGTCGCGAACGGCGTCACCCAGGCTTTCAGCAGCGGGTTGGCCTCGGCTTCCGTATTTTGGCGGGTTTCTGACATCACAAGTCCCGAATTCGTGGCTCGATTGTTGCGGCCAGCTATAGCACGCGATGGGGCTTTTTTGGGCCGTTTGCCCTTGCTCCCGGCCGGCTTTTCGGGGAGATTGCGGCCCTCGCAGACCACGGACCCTGAGCTCATGAACGCGTCTTCCTCGTCTTCCCGTCAGATCGTCTGGCCGAGCGTCATCACCGTCATCAGCGCCGCCATCCTGATCGGCGCGGAGGTGTTCGGCGCCGCGTTTGCCGGAGGCTGGGCGCTCGCGATCCTGTTCGGGCTCGGCGACCAGGGCGCCCACATCCTCCAGGCCGTGCTGTTCGCACTCGGCGTGCTCGTGATGACCGCGTTCATCCGCGGAGCGCAGCGCGTCGAGCCGTTCACGAAGCGCGGCTGAAGCTCGCGCGCGACGGACGCGCGCGCTGCATGGAAAAGCTTAACGCGCGTTCATCTTCCGCGTCGCTCGCGCAACACTGCGCAAGCGGATGTTAGGCAATTCCGCTCTCAGCCTAAAAAAATTCTTGCGAAGCAGAGTCAAAACGCTTATGTGCGCTCTTGCCCAATTTCGCACGTGCCTGTGGTCGTGTGTCAGTCGGTAGGTATCCGGACAAGAGGCCGGACAGCCGCCAAGGGGTGAAGAAGCCGAGGGGCTCTTCGGAAGTGCAGAAGTCGGAAGACCGAAGGTCGCAAGACATGTAGGTCAGACGACGGAGCAAACCCGAAGCGCCCAGCATCTCTCTCAAAGAGGTGCCATGTCGAAGGTGACTTTGCTCCTTGCAACCGTGACTGGCAGCCGGAGGCGAACCGGCGCACCCCGCTCTCAACGGGGGACGCGACTTAAAGCAACGACGGATCGGGCTTTTTTGGTCTCTACCGGCAGTCCAACGCCGGCGCGGGCTACTGAAAAGGCTTGTCCTTCATTGCCAGGTGTGCGGGCGGGAAAATTCCCAACCAATCCACGGCAGCACAATTCGGTCTAGGGTTCTTGGCCCTGTCGCGTCTCCATCGTGCGGCAGCGCCATTGCACCCTCGTCCGAGAACCACTTTGAACGAGCTCCGTCGCTGGGGCCGCTTTGGAGAGTGCTATGACCGAACGAATCCAGGAATTCCTGCGCAACCGCCGCAAGGATGGCCTCGACACCGAGCCGTGCCTCGTCGTCGACCTCGAGGTCGTGCGCGACAATTACCAGAGCTTCGCCAAGGCACTGCCCGACAGCCGCGTGTTCTATGCCGTCAAGGCGAACCCGGCGCCGGAAGTGCTGGCCCTGCTCGCCTCCATGGGCTCCTGCTTCGACACCGCGACCGTCGCCGAGATCGAGATGGCGCTGGCTGCTGGTGCGACGCCCGACCGCATCTCCTTCGGCAACACGATCAAGAAGGAGCGCGACATCGCGCGCGCCTTCGCGCTCGGCATTCGGCTGTTCGCGGTCGACTGCGCCGCCGAGGTCGAGAAGGTCGCCCGTGCCGCCCCCGGCGCCAAGGTGTTCTGCCGCATCCTCTATGACTGCGCCGGCGCCGAGTGGCCGCTGTCGCGCAAGTTCGGCTGCGACCCGGAGATGGCGGTCGAGGTGCTCGACCTCGCCAAGCGCCTTCGCCTGGAGCCGTACGGCATCTCCTTCCATGTCGGCTCGCAGCAGCGCAAGGTGAAGGCGTGGGACCGTGCGCTGGCAATGGCCTCGCAGGTGTTCCGCGACTGCGCCGAGCGCGGCATCAACCTGTCCATGGTCAACATGGGCGGCGGCTTTCCGACCAAGTACCTGAAGGACGTGCCGCCGGTCGTGACCTACGGCCGCTCGATCTTCCGCGCGCTGCGCAAGCACTTCGGCAACCAGATCCCGGAGACCATCATCGAGCCGGGCCGCGGCATGGTGGGCAACGCCGGCATTATCGAATCCGAGGTCGTGCTCATCTCGAAGAAGAGCGACGAGGACGAGGTGCGCTGGGTCTATCTCGACATCGGCAAGTTCGGCGGTCTCGCCGAAACCATGGACGAGTCGATCCGCTACGCCATCCGCACCCGTCACGACGGCGCGGACATGACGCCGTGCGTGCTCGCGGGTCCGACGTGCGACAGCGCCGACGTGCTGTACGAGAAGGCCCCGTATCCGCTTCCCGTCACGCTCGAGATCGGCGACAAGGTGCTGATCGAAGGTACCGGGGCCTATACGTCGACCTACTCGTCGGTGGCGTTCAACGGCATCCCGCCGCTGAAGACGTATCACATCTGATCGCCTCCTGCTTCTGAGGCCTGACGAACCCGGGAGCCGGCCTGCCGGCTCCCTTCCAGACATCCCAATTTTGACGACGTCTTGAACGGACGTGCCTTCCGGCGCGTCCATCCAAGCGGGGACTGACGCGCCATGACTGCTTTTCGGAAGCCACAAGTCACCCTCAATTCGAAAGCCGCTCCGTTCGCGATCCGCGCGGAGCGTGCTGCCGACGTCGCGATGCGTGAAGCGCTGCTGGATGCCTGCTTTGGCGAGAACCGCCATGGCCGCACCTGCCAGCGCCTGCGCGACGGACGCGCACCTGCCGCCGGCCTCGCGCTGGCCGCCGTGCGCGAGGGCAAGCTCGTGGGAACCGTGCGGCTGTGGCACGTCAGCGCCGGAGGCAGGCCCGCTCTGGTCCTCGGACCGCTGGCGGTCGACCCTGCCTGCCGCGAGCTCGGGATCGGCGCCGCGCTGATGCATCAAGCGCTGGCCGCCGCCCGGGCGCGCGGGCATGCCGCCGTGATCCTGCTCGGCGACGCGCCTTATTACGCCCGCTTCGGCTTCTCGGCGGAGAAGACCGGCGAGCTCTCGCTGCCCGGCCCGTTCGAGCGTGACCGCCTGCTGGCGGTCGAATTCACCGATGGCGCGCTCGATGGCTCCGAAGGGATGATCGTCCCGACTGGCGCCGCCCTGCCCAGACGGAGGGCGGTTCGCGCACCTGTGGCGCACGCGGCCTAGGAGATCGCCTTCATAGCGAAGAGCGAAGCCGCACTGAGCGGCGGCGCCCAAACGCGCCTGCGCTGGCTTCCTTTGGGGTTGCGCAGCCGCAAGAAACGCCCTTTAACCCCGCGAAACGTCCCTTCCGTCGAGGCCCATGACCATGTCCCGTCGCCTGATCTCCACCGGCTCTCCCCTCGAAAAGACCGTCGGCTACAGCCGCGCCGTGATCGACGGCGAGTTCGCCTTCGTCGCGGGAACCACCGGCTATGACTACACCACGATGACGATGCCGGCCGATGTCACGAGCCAGTCACGCAACTGCTTCAAGACCATCGAAGCCGCCCTGCAAGAGGGCGGATTCGAGATGGCCGATATCGTCCGTGCGACCTACTACGTCACCGATGCCGGCACCATCGATGCCCACTTTGCCGTCTGCGGCGAGGTTCTCGGTGACATCAGGCCGGCCGCGACGTTGCTGGTCGTCACCGCTCTCGCCAAGCCCGAGATGAAGGTCGAGATCGAAGTCACCGCCAAGCGCCGCGGCGTCTAAAAAGCGCCGCAGCATCTGACAAGCGCCGCAGCGCCTGATCCACCCATCACCCTTTGTCCGCCAGCACGTTCCGGAGAAACCATCCCATGAGCCCCGCCTCGCAGATCTACGCGAAGATCACTGGCCCCATCGTCATGGTCGGCTTCGGCTCCATCGGCAAAGGCACATTGCCGTTGATCGAGCGGCATCTCGACTACGACAAGTCGCGCATCACGGTGCTCGATCCCAAGGACGAGGGTCGCAGGGCGCTTTGCGAGAAGCACGATGTCAGGTTCATCCAGAAGGGCCTGACCAGGGACAATTACCGCGAGGTGCTGACCCCGCTGCTCACTGAAGGCGGCGGTCAGGGTTTTTGCGTCAATCTCTCGGTCGACACCGGCTCGACTGACATCATGGAGCTCTGCAACGAGCTCGGCGCTCTCTATATCGACACCGTCAACGAGCCCTGGCTCGGCTTCTATTTCGATGCGTCGAAGGGCCCGGAGGCGCGCTCCAACTACGCGCTCCGCGAAGTGACGCTCGCCGCCAAGAAAGCGCGGCCCAAGGGCTCGACGACGGCCGTCTCCTGCTGCGGCGCCAATCCCGGCATGGTCTCCTTCTTCGTCAAGCAGGCGCTGCTCAATGTCGCCGCCGACCTGAAGCTCAACGCCCCCAGGCCGAAGACCAGGGCCGAATGGGCGGATTTGATGCGGCAAGCCGGCATCAAGGGCATCCACATCGCCGAACGCGACACCCAGCGCTCCAGGAAGCCGAAAGAGCCTGACGTCTTCGTCAACACCTGGTCGGTGGAAGGTTTCCTGTCGGAAGGCGTGCAGCCCTCCGAACTCGGTTGGGGCACCCATGAAAAATGGATGCCCGAGAATGCACGGACCCACGAAGCCGGCTGCGGCGCCGCCATCTATCTGATGCAGCCCGGCGCCAACACGCGCGTGCGCACCTGGTGCCCGACCCGCGGGGCGCAATATGGCTTCCTCGTCACTCATAACGAGTCGATCTCGATCGCCGACTACTTCACGGTGCGCGACGCATCGGGCAAGGCGATCTACCGGCCGACCTGCCACTACGCCTACCATCCGGCTGACGATGCCGTGCTGTCGCTGCATGAAATGTTCGGCCGCGCCGGGAAGATGCAGGAGAAGCACCACATTCTCGACGAGAACGAGATCGTCGATGGCATCGACGAGCTCGGCGTGCTGCTGTTCGGCCATGACAAGAACGCCTACTGGTACGGCTCGCAGCTCTCCATAGAAGAGACCCGCAAGCTCGCGCCCTATCAGAACGCCACGGGCCTGCAAGTGACCTCCGCCGTGCTCGGCGGCATGGTGTGGGCGCTGGAAAACCCGAACGAAGGCATCGTCGAAGCCGACGAGATGGACTTCGATCGCCTACTCGAAATCCAGATGCCCTATCTCGGCCCCGTGAAGGGCTTCTACACCGACTGGACGCCGCTGACCGATCGTCCGGGACTGTTTCCGGAGGATATCGACACCAGCGATCCCTGGCAGTTCCGAAATATTCTGGTGCGGTAAAGGGCGACACGTCTCGCCTCATCCACCGCCGTCATGCCCGGCGCAGGCGGGGCATCCAGTACGCCGCGGCTTATCCGTATCCACGCTCCGTCTCTGGAATACTGGATCCCCCGCCTGCGCGGGGGATGACACCGAGTGCGCGGCCAGAAGCGCGGCCGCCAGCTACTTCCTCTCGATCGGCGGCGCGATCTTCTCGGCTGGCGCCGCCGGCAGCGC
>NZ_AJQE01000177.1 GCF_000261685.1 Bradyrhizobium genomosp. I (2014)
GAGTCTGCGATTCGGGGTGCGCGGGCTCCGGCGCCGGCGTGGTCGGCCGGTCGCCGCCGGGCTTCGCCTCCGCCGGCGTCTTGCCCTGGTCGTCGGACGGCGTGCCCTGGAGCGGCTGCGTCGCCTGCGCCAGTTCCGACCGGCCCTGCGCGCGGATTTGCGCCAGCGACAGGCCCGACACCACCACGCCTGCCGCGAACAGCGACCCGGCGATCATCAGATCGAGCTTCAGTCTGCGCTTGTCATCTTGGCCGGGCATATCGATCACCGCCTTTGTCCGCGGAATCAACGAAACCGAGGCGCGCCGGTTCCGAACCGAAGACGCGGGAACCCATCCCTTGCGCGCCAAAACGGCGCACTCACTCGGTCGTGCTGACTTCCCACGTGGCGTGGCGCACGCCCGGCAGATGCTGAAGGTCGGTCGCCACCGTGTTCAGTTCGTTCGGATCGACAGCGGTCGCCACCAGCTTTGCGGCAATCTCCAGAATGTCGTCACCGATTTCGACCACATCGATATCGGCCACCGAATATTTCGCAGTCTCGAGCTTCTCGACCAGCCGGTCGCGCATATCCGGCAGAGCGTCGGCCGCAACCGCCAGCTTGAAATAATAGGTCGCCTCCAGTGCCTTCTCGTTCAGGGGAATGCGGTTGATGGCATTGACCAGCGGGCGCAGCATGGTGTTGCCGGCGATGACGAACACAGTCAGCGCGGCGGCCTGCGCGATCATGTCGGCCCCGGCGCAGGAGCCAACCGCAGCCGAGGCCCACAGCGTCGCGGCGGTGTTGAGCCCGCGCACGTCCATGCCCTGCTTCATGATGACGCCGGCCCCCAGGAAGCCGATGCCAGACACGACGTAGGCGATCACACGCACCGCACCGTCCGCGTCTGCCAAATTCATGGCGAGATCGACGAAGGCGGCAGCGCCGACCGCGACCAGCACGTTGGTGCGCAGGCCCGCAGTGCGCTGACGGTATTGCCGCTCGGCGCCGATCAGCGTGCCCAGCACGAAGGCTGTGGTCAGGCTGACCAGCGTGTCGGCGAAATCCGCAAGCTGGAAGGTCGTCAGAAGCCGCATGGCTCCCTATACGGCCGGAACCATGACAGATTAAAGCTCCAGCAGACCGCCGTCCCCATTTTCATCGGCAAAGGCCAGCAGCGTGCCCTTGGCGTTCCAGCCGAGCGCGGCCACGGCCGGAGTGCCGTTACGGCGCACCAGGATCTCCGCGCCGTCCTCCAGCCGCACCATCAGCACAGTGCCGTCGCTGTAACCGGCGGCGAGGATGTCGTTCTTCGGATGGCAGGCGACGACCGACACGCGGGCCTGGAGCGGCGCCAGCATCGCGGGCTCCTTGCCCATCGGACCGTCCTTGCTGCCGAACGGCCAAATGATGACGGTGTCGGCGCCTGAGGTCGCCAGACCCTTGCCGCCCGCGCTCCAGGACATCGAGCGGACACGGCCGGGGTAGCCGGTCATGCGCATGTGCCTGTTGTCGGCAAGCCGCCAGCCATGCAGCGCCGGCTCGTGCATCGCGGTGACCAGGAACTTGTTGTCCGGGCTGAAGGTGACGCCGTGATGCGAACCGGCCCAGGGCAGGAATTCGGCCGATCCCGCCATGTTCGGAAACCACAGCGTCACGCCGTTGTAATGCGCGATCGCGAGCCGCAGGCCCTTCGGCGCGAACGCAAGTCCACCGACGGTCGAGGGCGCCTCGATCGACTTCTCCTCGGCCTTGCCGCTTTTGACGGTGGCCGTCTTGCCGGCCGACCAAGCGAAGGCGCCGTCGGCGTGCAGCGCCACCGCATCGATCCAGCGCCGCTTCGGGTCGGTGGCGAGCAGCGTCACCTCGCCCTTGGCATCGAGCGACACGACCTTGCCGTCGTCGCCGCCCGTCACGAGGCGCTTGCCGTCGGAAGCGGCGGAAAGAATGCCGCCGCCATGCACGGCGACGGTGGCGGTCTCGCCCTTGCCATCGACGAACGCGACGTTTTCCTCGCCACCGACGAAGACAGCACGGGGGCCAAGGAAATGCACCGAGGTCACGGGCATGCCGAGCGCAACAGGCTTGACGCGGTCGGTGACGGAGACGATCGAGGCGGAATCGGGAGGCGGCGTAAACTCTTTCATCACGAGACGATGCAGCTCTCGAAGCCCTTGCGGATGGCCTCTTCCGGCAATTCGCGGCCGATGAACACGAGACGACTCTCGCGCGGCTCACCCTCCTTCCACTTCCGCTGGTGATTGCCCTCCAGCATCATGTGGACGCCCTGGAAGACGTAGCGGTCGTCGTCGTCATGGAACGCGAGGATACCTTTGGAGCGCAGGATCTTGCCGCCCTCGACCTGCACCAGGTTCTGGAGCCAGGGCATGAACACGTTCGGATCGAGCGGCTTGTCGGTCTTGAGCGAGAGCGACTGCATTTCCTCGTCGTGATAGTGCTTCAGGCCGTGGCCGTGATCATGGTGATGATGGTCGTGGCCGTGATGGTGGTGATGATCATGGTCGTGGTCATGATCGTCGGCCTCCAGGAAATCCGGCTCGATGTCGAGGATGCGGTCGAGATCGAACGCGCCGCGATCGAGCACGTCGGCCAGCGCCACCGAACAGCGCTCGGTGCGGTGGAGTTTCGCATAGGGGTTGATGCCGCGGATCCGGGCCTCGACCTCGGCGAGCTCGCCCTTGTTGACGAGATCGGTCTTGTTCAGAACGATGACGTCGGCGAAGGCGATCTGGTTCTTGGCCTCGGGTGCATCCTTCAAACGGTCGGACAGCCACTTTGCGTCGGCCACCGTGACCACCGCATCGAGGCGTGCGTTCTTCTGCACGTCCTCGTCGACGAAGAAGGTCTGTGCGACGGGTGCCGGATCGGCGAGGCCGGTGGTCTCGACGATGATGGCGTCGAACTTGCCCTTGCGCTTCATCAGGCCGTCCATGATGCGGACGAGGTCGCCGCGCACGGTGCAGCAGATGCAGCCATTGTTCATCTCGAAGACTTCCTCATCGGCGCCGATGATGAGGTCGTTGTCGATGCCGATCTCGCCGAATTCGTTGACGATGACGGCGTACTTCTTGCCGTGGTTTTCGGACAGGATGCGGTTCAAGAGCGTGGTTTTGCCGGCACCGAGATAGCCGGTCAGGACAGTCACGGGAATCTTTTGGGAGGTCGCTTCAGACATAACAACTCCGAACTTTAAGGCTTATTCGCGCGACGCGAGGCGGGGTGGCCCCTGCCCTAATGGTCAAGCGCGCTGGTCAGGGCCTTTATATTGTGCCTGACCATGTCAATGTAAGTGGGTGCAGTCCCCTTTTCGCCGGTCAAACTGTCCGAAATCAGGGTCCCGCCGACCCTTGCCCCGGTCTCGGCCGCGATCCGCCGGATTAGCCGGTCGTCGCTGATATTTTCCAGGAATACGGCCGGGATTTTCTGGGCCTTGATCTGGCCGATAATGGCCGCAATGTCGCGCGCGCTGGGTTCGGTTTCCGTGGAGACGCCCAGGGGAGCGATGAAGCGGATACCGTATTCGGCTGCGAAATAGCCGAAGGCGTCGTGGGTGGAGATCACCTTGCGCCGCTCCGGCGGGATTTTCGCCACGGCGTCGCGGACCTCGCGGTCCAGCGTTTCGAGCTTTTCCAGATAGGCCTCGGCCTGGGTGCGGAAGTAGTCCGCCTCACTCGGGACGGCGCCGGCCAACGCTTTGGCGATGTCGGTCACGTAGATCTTGGCGTTGGGGATGGACTGCCAGGCGTGGGGATCGGCCCCTGAGCCGAGTTTCAACGGCGCAATGCCGGCGCTTGCCGTGATCACCTGCGCCTTGCTGCCCGCGGACTGCACGAGGCGCGGCAGCCAGCCCTCGAGCCCGAGCCCGTTGACGATGACGAGCTTTGCATCGGCGATCCGCTTCGCATCGGCCGGCGCCGGCGTATAGACGTGGACGTCGCTGTCGGCGCCGACCAGCGTCGTCAGATTGACGCGGTCACCGCCAACGTTGTGGACGAAATCGCCGAGAATCGAGAAGCTTGCGACGACGTTGAGCCGTTCCGCGGCATGCAGCGGCGGGGCGATCAGCAACAGCGCACAAAGCAGGATGAGCCGCATCGTCACGCTTCCAGATGCCGGCCGGGAAACAATTGCCGGACGATACCGCCGATGCGGCCGAACAGGACGGAGACGATGTAGAGCACCGTCGCCACGAGAATGATCGCGGGACCTGACGGCACACGGGTCTGGAACGACAGCACGAGGCCTGCATAGCCCGAGACAGCAGCAGCAACGACGGCGATGCAGATCATCGCGGTGAGATCGCGCGACCAGAACCGGGCAATGCCCGCGGGCAGGATCATGAGGCCGACCGCAAGCAGCGTGCCGAGCGCCTGAAAGCCGTTGACGAGGTTGATCACGACGAGCGCGAGGAAGGCGAGATGCGCAGGGCCCCCGGCGCGGCTCACCGTGCGCAGGAACAGCGGATCGACGCTCTCGATCACCAGCGGACGGTAGATCACCGCGAGCACCAGCAGCGTGATTGTGGCGTTGAAGGCCACCACCAGCAACGTCTGGTCGTCCATCGCGAGGATATTGCCGAACAGCACGTGCAGCAGGTCGATATTGGTGCCCTTGATCGAGACGATGGTGACGCCGAGCGCCAGCGAGGCCAGATAGAAGGTCGCCAGCGAAGCATCCTCCTTCAGCCCGGTCGACCGAGCGACCACACCAGCGAGGATCGCGACGGCAAAGCCGGCGATCAGGCCGCCCGCCGTCATCGCGAACAGATTGAGGCCCGACAGCAGGAATCCGACGGCCGCACCGGGCAGGATCGCGTGCGCCATGGCATCGCCGACGAGGCTCATCCGCCGCAGCATCAGGAATACGCCGATCGGCGCGCCCGCCAGCGCCAGCGCGATCACGGCGGCGAGCGCCCGCCGCATGAACTCGAATTCGGTGAACGGGCCGATCAGTGCGTCATGGAGCATCTGAGATCAAGCCGCCCGCGAGCCGATGTCATCGGCCGCGCAGGCCGCGGCGGTGTCGTCGAAGGCCTCGCACATCCGCATCGCAACGATCAGATTTTCCGGCGTGAGCACCTCCGCCGTGGGCCCCCACGCCACCGGGCCGCGCGCCAGCACCAGCGTCTCGCTGAAATGGTTGCGCACCATCTCCATGTCGTGCAGCGCGGCGAGCACGGTGCGGCCCTCGGCGTGCCAGCGCTTCACCAGCGCGAGCAGATCGGCCGTGGTCTTGCTGTCGATGGCGTTGAAGGGCTCGTCGAGCACGATCAGGCTGGCGTCCTGAAGCAGCACACGCGCGAACAGTACGCGCTGCATCTGACCGCCCGAGAGCGTGCCGATCGGGCGGTTCTCGAATCCATTGAGGCCAACGGAGGCGATCGCACGGAGTATCCTTTCGCGAGCGGCCTTGCCGATGCCGCCGAACAGGCCGGCACCGCGCCACAGCCCGGTGCCGACGAAGTCGAACACCGAGATCGGAAAGCTGCGGTCTATCTCCGCGCTCTGCGGCAGATAGGCGATGTCCCTACTGTCGAGCCCGCCGAGATGGATGCTGCCGTCGAGCGGCTTCAGGATGCCGACGATGCCGCGCAGCAGCGTCGACTTGCCGGCGCCGTTCGGGCCGATCACAGCGACCAGCGCCCCTCGCGTGATCTCGCCATTGAGATGATGCACGGCCGGATGCCGATCATAGCCCAGCGTGACGTTGTGGAAATGCAGCGCCGCCATGGTCACCCCATCGCCAGGAAGACGATTCCCCAGAGCACGGCGCAGACGGCGAGCGCGGCCGCGAGACGGCCCGCCATGGTCATGCGCAAAATCGACCAGGGCGCCGCCTGGGCCGGATGCGGCGAGGCCGCATCGTGGACATGGGCGTGGGTGTGGTCGTGCCCATGCGAATGCCCGTGGCCATGGGAGTGGCCGTGGGCATGGTCGTGACGGTGGGCGTGGGACGCGGCGGGAACCATTCCGGAATGTTATATTATAACATACCCCCTGTCCACACCCCAGTTGTCATTCCGGGGCGGCTCGAAGAGCCGAACCCGGAATCTCGAGATTCCGGGTTCGATGCTCCGCATCGCCCCGGAATGACGTCCGAAACATCGGCCGGGCTCAGGGCTTGCCGATCACCATCGCGATGGCGGCCGCCACGAACGGAAACGGCACCGAAACGGCGCAGCGGAACCAGACGAAACGGGCCGGCATGAACGGGATCTCCCACAAGATCACCCGCTGGAAGGCGAACAGTGCCCAGGCAACGACATAGGCCACCACCTGGGGCACGCCCCCGCCGGACTTGAGCGCCACGGTGCCAATGGAGAAGCCGATCACGGGTCCTCCGGGCGTGGCGGCGCCGGCGATCACGGCGCTGGCAACCCCGAGCCAGCCGCTGTCCGGGCCGAGCCAGCCAGTGATCACCTCCTGCGGGATGATCGCGGCGATGTAGCCGGAGCCGATCACGCCGAGCGCAATCCGAGGCACGATGTTGATGAAGTCCATCGAACCTTCGCGCAGGGATGCCTTGAACACGGGAGGGCCGCGACGGAACGCGATCAGGCCGACGCCGAGTACCGAGCTCCATAACAGGATGTCGATGAGAAGTGCGGCGCTCAATTCTCGTCGTCCCTCGCGAACGGCTTCGGATAGAGCCTGACATAAACGAAGCGGCCGAGGGCGCCTGCGAGCACCGGCAGCGGCAGCGAGATCACGATCCGCCACAACGTGAAATCGGTGCCCATGATCGGGATTTCCCAGGCGACCGCCCGGCCGTAGCCGATCAGGGTCCAGCTCACGACCATGGCGATGGTGGCGCCGAAATCGGCGCCGACCGCGAGCAGCGCGCTCGCCACCGGATAGGCGGTGAAGGGACCGCCGGGAAGGATCGCACCGAAGGCAGTGCCGATCAGAAGGCCCATCAGGCCGGATTTCGGCCCGAGCGAGCGCGAGACCCTTTCGTGCGGCAGGATCTCGGAGATGAAGGCCCCGAGCAGGCAGCCGGCCAGCACACGCGGCAGGATGCCGCCGAACAACGAGAGATCGTGGGTGAGAATGGCGAGAACGCCGTCGGCGCCGTCACGCCGCCAGACCAGACCTGCGCTCACCGCCACCAGCACCGCGATGATGATGGTCGACCAGCCGATCGGCTTGCGCACACGCCCCGGCCGCGGCTCGGACTCCGCGTCCTCGGCAGGCGCCGGGTCTTTCGGGGAAGGTTCTGACAACGGGTGTGGGGCGGCTCGAGGGGGGGGCTTGATCTGATTAAGGGCGCCGCCCGGACGATGCAAACGGAACGATGACAGGCCGATACGCGCGCCGCGCAGGACTCGTTCGACGAATTCCGCACAGCAAAAAGGCGGCCGCGCACGCGACCGCCTTTTTGACTTCCGTCATTCCGGGGCGGCGAAGCCGAACCCGGAATCTCGAGATGCCGGGTCTGGTGCTGGCGCACCATCCCGGAATGACGAGGTGAGGACTCACGCCTTATCGAACAGGGACTCGACGTATTCCCAGTTCACGAGGTTCTCGACGAATGCCTTGAGATAGTCGGGGCGGCGGTTGCGATAGTCGATGTAGTAGGAGTGCTCCCAGACGTCGCAGCCGAGGATCGGGGTGGCGCCGTGCACCAGCGGATTCTCGCCGTTCGGGGTCTTGGAGATCTCGAGCTTGCCGTTCTTGACCTGGAGCCAGCACCAGCCGGAGCCGAACTGGCCGACGCCGGCCGCCTGGAAGTCGGTCTTGAACTTCTCGAAGCCGCCGAGGTCCTCGTTGATCTTCTTCTCGAGCTTGCCCGGCAGCTTGGTGCCGCCACCATTGGGCTTCATCCAGCTCCAGAAGTGGATGTGGTTGTAGTGCTGGCCGGCATTGTTGAACACCGCGGGGTTCTTGCCGAACGAGCCCTTGACGATCTCTTCAAGGGACTTGCCTTCCCATTCGGTTCCCTTGAGCGCGTTGTTGCCGTTGGTGACGTAGGCCTGATGATGCTTGTCGTGATGATATTCCAGCGTCTCCTTCGACATGTACTGGCCGAGGGCGTCATAGGCGTAAGGGAGTGGGGGCAGCGTAAAGGTCATGGGTTCTTGTCCGCAACTGGTGGGGAACGAGTTCTAACGGTTACCCCTTATAGAAGGTTCCGCCGCCGTTAAATACCTCAGAATCTCGAAAACGCGTGATGGGGGACGCTTGGCACGATTGCATTAAGTCGTCGCAGCACGCGGACAACCGCGCGGTCATGGTAGGTTGATGCAAAATATCGTTGCCTTTGAGGTGCTTATGGCAGAACGAATTCCCTGCGCACCGACGTTGCGAAAGGCAAAGCCATGAGCATCGAAATCGACATTTTGAACGGCGACGCTTCGTGGCCGATTGCGGAGCCGCTGCATCAGGCGGTCTGGGGACCGCATATGGTCGCGAACAAGCCCTGGGCTCACATCAAATGGGAAAACGCCCATCTTCGTGTGCTGCTCGAAACGCCCGAGGACGGCCTCGTCTGCCATGTCGGCATCTACTTCCGGACCGTCAGCTGGAACGGACAGAAGGTCCACATTGGCGGTATCGGCGGCGTCTGCACGCGTGAGGACCGGCGCGGCCGCGGCTACGCGACGATCGCGATCGACGCGGCGGTGCATACCATGCGCGCCAACGAGGCGGTCCGCTTCGGGCTGCTGTTCTGCGAGCCGCACAATTTCGCGTTTTACGAGGCCCGCAAATGGCAGCCCTTCAGGGGCGAGGTCTATTGCGAGCAGCCGCAGGGGCGGATCCGCTTCGACTCCATGACGCCGTACGTCTTCGACATCGTCCGCGCGCCGACGCTGGGCACGATCGACCTATGCGGCCTGCCCTGGTGAGCCCTGCGTGAGCAAGGGCTGCGCCGGTCCGTCCCACGCCCTATGATATGTCGATCATCATTCAATATTCCGTCCGGTGAACATGACGATCGACGCCCCTGTAGACGCCGTCCCGCCGGTTGCGCCGGTCGCATCCCCCATCGCCAGCCTCCTGACGGCGCCAATCCTTCCAACATTGCTGCGGCTCGCGATCCCCAACATGATCGCGATGGTCGGCAGCACGCTGGTTGCGGTGGCCGAGACCTCCTATATCGGCCGGCTCGGCACTGTCCCGCTCGCCGCGATCGCGCTGGTGTTTCCGTTCGCGATGCTGACGCAGATGATGAGCGCGGGCGCGATGGGCGGCGGCGTCTCCTCCGCAATCAGCCGCGCGCTCGGTGCGGGGAATCGCGACCGCGCCGCGACGCTGGCGCTGCATGCCGCCATCATCGGACTCTGCGGCGGGCTGTTCTTCACGGTGATGATGCTCGTCTTCGGCCGTTCGTTCTTCGCACTGCTCGGCGGCCGCGAGCGCGTGCTGGAAGAAGCCAGCGGCTATTCGCAGGTGCTGTTCTCCGGCGCAGTCGCGATCTGGCTCGTCAACACGCTGGCCTCGGTGATCCGCGGCACCGGCGACATGCGCCTGCCCTCGATGACGCTGATCGGAGCGAGCGTACTCCAGATCACGCTCGGCGGCACGCTCGGGCTCGGCCTGTTCGGAGCGCCGCAATTCGGCATGCCGGGTGTCGCGAGCGGCCAGCTGATCGCGTTCAGCTGCGCGGCGATCTTCTTCCTCTGGTATCTGTTGTCCGGGCGCAGCCGGCTGCCGCTCGATTTCCGCGCGTTTCATTTCGAGCGCGCGATGTTCCTGGACATCCTCAAAGTCGGCGCGGTGGCCTGTTTGTCGCCGCTCCAGACCGTGCTCACCATCCTGATCTTCACAAAAATTCTCGCGACCTTCGGCACCGAGATGCTGGCAGGCTACGGCATCGGATCGCGGCTGGAATTTCTGCTGATCCCGATCACCTTCGCCTTCGGCATCGCCTCGGTGCCGATGGTCGGCATGGCGATCGGCGCCGGACATGTGAAGCGCGCGCGGCGTGTGGCCTGGACTGCGGCTGCAGCCTCCGGACTCACGGTCGGCCTGATCGGCCTCGCTGTCGCGCTCGCTCCGTCGCTGTGGGTCGGGCTCTTCACGCGGGATCCCGGCGTCACCGCCGCCGCGCACAGCTATTTCCACTGGGCAGGTCCGGCCTTCGTGTTCTTCGGCATGGGCGTGTCGTTATACTTCTCGTCACAGGGCGCGGCGCGTGTCGGCGGACCCGTGCTCGCCTCCACGGCGCGGCTCCTGATCGTCGCGATCGGCGGCGTCGCACTCATGACCGCGCAAGCTCCGGCCTGGACCCTGTTCGCGCTGGTCGGCGGCGCAATGGTCGTGTTCGGTCTGTCGACCGCGGCCTCGGTCGCCTTCGTGCGATGGGGCAAATGATCGCAGGCGAATATTCAGGCAGGTAAACGCAGGAATGTGATTCCAGCCAGCGTTGCACTATCCTGCCGGGCTGCTATGGAGGCGCTCCATTTTCGGGGGCCTTCATGACTTCCAGATTCGCAGCTCTCATCGTCCTCCTCGCCGCGCTGCTCGGCGCATCCGCCGCTCGCGCGCAGGATGCCGACGGGACCTGGCTGACCCAGGCGGGTGATGCGCGCGTCAAGATCAGCAAATGCGGCGGCGGAATCTGCGGCCATATCGTCTGGCTGCGCGAGCCCTATGACACCTCGACCGGCCAGCCCGCCACCGACAGCAAGAATCCCAATCCCGCACTCGCCAGGCGTCCGATGATCGGCTTGCCATTGTTCAGCGGCATGGAGCCCGCCGGACCGAACAAGTGGGCGGGCCAGATCTACAATGCCGACGACGGCAGCACCTATGCCAGCAACATCAGCCTGACTGGCGCGGACTCGCTGCGGGTCGAAGGCTGCGTCGGCGCGCTCTGCGGCGGCGAAACCTGGACGCGCGCGGGACGCTAAGATCGACCAACTCTCGTGCCCCGGCTCTGCGCAGCGTCACTGCGTGCCGCAGCGCGTCCGGGACACGAAGATCTTTCACGCGGCCATCGCCTTCAACGCCGTCGCCGCCGAGGCATAGCCACCCTGCGCGCCGTCGATAAAGTGCACGTGGTCGCTGCGCAGTAGCGACGGCGTGAAGCAGGTCATCATGGCGGCGTCCTGCCGGTGGAGGCCGTAGCGCACGATGCCCTCGCGCGCGGCCGCCTCAAGACGATCGCTGAGGGCGCGTTCGAGCTCCGGCGTGCAGTCGAGGATCATGCGCAATCCATCGTCGTATTTCCTGAAGTCCGAGTTCTCCACCACCTGACGCCTGTAGACGTTTGGCACGAAGCGGCCGACATTGATGTCGAAGCGCATGATCAGATAAGCGAACAAGGTGTAGGCCAGGACGGCGGCGCGGCGCGCAAGCAGCGGACCGCCGCGCCTGGTGCGGGCTTCGAATTCCAGCCCCTGCGGCGGCCATTTCAGCGGCGGCCCCTGCGGCGGCACCGGGCGGCCGCCCTGCGGGCTGCGCTCGACGAGATGGATGATGTCCTCGATCACCTTGCGGAAGGCGTGCGGATCGCCGCCGCGCGCGGGCATCGCCAGCACCGACAGGATCGATCCACGGGAGGCTGGAATCACCTCGAAGCGGCAGGACAGGCCGGAGAGATCCGGCTGCGTGCCGGCGGGCGCCTCCGTGACCGCAAACTCGCCGCGCTTCATCGCAGCGTCGGCCCAGGCGAGTCCGCCGCCCGAGAACATCGCATAGGACAGGTTTGCCGACGGCCCAAAGCGGGCGACGCGCACGTCAAGGCCCTGAGCGCGAATGACGCTGACCGGCACCAGGGCGACGCGCATGGTCAGATCGAGATCTTCCCGCACCCAGGTCGCGGTCGCGGCCAGCGCCTCGCGGGCAAGTTCGACATCGTCCGGCGCCACCGCGAAGCTTGCGCCGTCGCCGCCGAACACGAAGGGGAATTCGCGTCCCGCCAACGCGTTCGTCACCGATGCGATCACGGCGGCACCGGCCATGTTGACCGCCTTGTAGCGCTGCGCCGCGATCGCCTTGGTCGAATCGACGATGTCGGCAACACCGATGCTCCAGTCGTCCGGCAGCGGCGAATAGAGCGCGGGATCCATCAGGCTGGTGAAGCCTCGGAAGACGGGAATGCCGCCATAGAAGGATGGGCCTGAGGTCATCGGGGGCGCCGGATGGTTGGAATGCGAAATAAATACGTGGCAGGATCGATCCGGGTTCGCTGGCCGGCGCCCTCGTTCAATCATTGGCCGAAACGGCCCCGGACGACAAGATGCGGCCGCGTTGCAATGCCGCGGCGGGTCATTGATCGGCATCAAACGACCGCCGCGGAAGAGCGGCTATCGTCGGATAGTTCCAAGGGTTGCATGGGATGATCGAGGTGCCCGACTTCAGCAGGGACTCCACTTCTCCGGTCCGCCGGCGCACGGGCATCGACCCGATCAGCGCGGTGAAGATGCCCGAAAGACTGACGGCAGCCGTCGATGCCTGGGCTGAAGCTCATCACATGACCCGCGCGGATGCGATCTGCAAGCTGATCGAGCTGGGCCTCGACATCGCGCCCCCGGCCCTCACATCGGTGCACCCGATCACATCGGACGCCACCAGGAGCGAAGAGATCGCAGTCCACGAGATCGAGACGCTGCTCGATCCCGCATTGCCGGTGGACGAACGTGAGCGCCGCATCCGCCGCCTCACCGAAGGGCCGCCGGAATTCTCGCACGAACGAATTGATCTGCCGAAGGACTTGCCGAAGCCGCGGACGTGAGCAGCTAGTGAAGCTTCTCGTCTTGACGCTTGCGCAGGGTATCGAGAGAGGCATCATGGCAGCCGATCAGGCGGACGAATTGCTGCGGGTACATTTCATGCCCGTGACTGCCGGAATTCTGATGCGTCATTGGCGTGCAGTGGACATCGTCCGGGTTCGCACGGGATTGCTGCGTACGCCCCTGACTTGAAGCCGTCATGCTTGGCGCGGTCATGGACTGCTCCCTGGGATTAGGGCAGATCGATTGACGTAACCCAATCGTGGGACATCTTACGACCAAATCCGGCTGAATGTCATTGTGCCGGATCAACGGGAACATGACGGCAGAGTTCCGCTTATGCCGTGTTCCCCGCGTCGACAGTGAACACCGTCCCGGTGACATTGCGGCCGCCTTCCCCCAGCAGATATTCCACCATGCGCGCGACGTCGTCCGTCTCCGGCAAGCGACGCAGCGCGCTGCGGCCGGCGATGCGCTTGCGTCCCTCGTCGGAAAGATTGTGCGTAAGCTCGGTGTCGATGAAGCCCGGTGCGATCGCGTTCACGGTGATGCCGAGCCTGCCGACCTCACGCGCAAGAGAGCGGGTGAAGCCGGTGGCGGCCGCCTTGGTTGCGCCGTAGACCGACAGGCCGTTGTAGCCCGTGGTCGCGATGATCGAGGAGATGTTGATGATGCGGCCGGCGCCATCGGCCATCATCTGCCGCGCCACATATTTGGTGAGAATGATCGGCGACAGCACGTTGAGCTGCACCAGTGCCGCGATCTCGGAATTATGCATGGTGGCGAGCAGGCCTTCGGTGCCGAGGCCGGCATTGTTGACGAGGCCGTAGATCGGCCCGAATTCGTCGCGCACGAGTTTTGCGAAGGCCGGGATCGCATCGATCACGGCGAGATCGCAGGCACGGAAATGCAGGCGCCCGCCGGATTCGGCGATCGCCGCCTCGAGCTCATCGCTCTCGCGCCGCGCCGCCGCGGTCACGTTGAAGCCACCGCCGACGAGGCGCTTCGCGATCGCGAGGCCGATACCGCGGCTGCCGCCGGTCACCAGAACGTTACGCATCGGTGCGCGCCAGCTTGCCGGCCGGGGTGACGTCGAGCGTCTCGACGAAGCGGATCACCGCCGGCACCTTGTGGGATGCGAGCTGGGCGCGGCACTGATCCAGGATCTGGTCGCGAATCTCTTTCGCGCGCGCCGGATCGGTGCCCTCAGTGAGTATCGCGTCGGCGACGACGATGCCGCCGGTGATCGGGCTGCGGCGCGACTTGGCTCGCGACATCCGCACGTCGGGATGGCGGTTGATCACTGCCTCGATCTCCTCGGGGTGAACCTTCAGCCCGCCGATATTGATGATACCGCCGCGACGGCCGACAAAATAGTAGCGGTCACCGCGCAGCTCGACGATGTCGCCGCTGTCGACAAAGCCGTCGGCGTCGGTGAGCGCCGCCGCGCTGCGGCCGACATAGGCATGGGCCGTGCGCGCCGAGCGGATCCGCAACGAGCCGTCGACGACCTTCATCTCGACGCCGTTGCGATTGCCGAGATAATCGGCCGGAAAGCCCTCCAGCCCGTCATTCACGGCGAAGCCGACGCCGGCTTCGGTCGAGGCATAGGCATGACCGACGGAAGCATTGGGGAACGCCGCCTTCAGGCCGTCGAGCACGGCCTGGTCGGCGATCTCGCCGGAGAGACGGACGTAAGCCGGGGCGAATTGCGCGGCCGAGCCGCTCATCAGGAGCTTGCGCCAATGCGAAGGCGTGCCGGAAATATGCGAGACGCCGCGCGCGTTCAGCCGCGCGACGTGATCAGCGAGCGCCTCGTGGGGATCGGACAGCACCATCGAGCCGCCGGAGAGAATGGCGCGGAGGAAGATTTGCAGGCCGCCGTAGCGGCGAATGTCGTAAAACGTCGCCCAGACCGGCGCCTGACCACGCGTTGGACCTTCGGCAACGATCGCTCCGGTCAGCGCCTCCAGCGTATGGCCGACAATCTTTGGCACGCCCGAGGTGCCCGAAGTCAGCATCAGCCATTCTGTGGCGCGTTCGCTTGTGGCGGGCGCAGTCATTTGAAGCGGCAATTGCGCGGTGACGACCAGCGGCACGCCGGTGCCGGCCCAGCGACCCGGCTCGTCCGTCACGACGGCATCGATGCCGGCATCCGCGATCAGCGCGCCGAGATGCGCCGGATTGAGATCAGGCGCACACAGCAGCATCCGACGGGCGATGCCGTCGAGCTCGATCATGGCAAGGCCCGACCGGAGCTGGTCGGACAGCTTGAGCAGCACGGCGCGGCCCGACAGCTCGCGCAGGCGGCCGCCCAGAACCGTGTGCCGCAGGACGTCGGTCAGCGACACGACATCCTGCGCATCGGAGATCGTGCGGCCCTTCAGCTCCGCGCCGAGATGGTCGCGAAGCGCAAAGACCTCACGCGGGGACATTTTCGTAGGCCCGCACGAAATCACCCACCGTGGCCGGGAACGCGGCATCCTCGGAAATGGTGAAAGGATCGACGCCGGTCTCGTCCTCGAGGCGCGCCACGAGAATGGCGAAGGCGAGCGAGTCGAAGCCCGTCTCGTGCAGGGACAGATCGTCCGACAGTGCGGGCAGCGTGACGTGCTGCTCTCTGGCGATCTGCTGGATCGCTTCAATGACCTTTGACCTTACCGACATGGCTGGCTCGCTTTTCGTTATCGTTCATGTTGCGGCGGCTCTTGATGACCGCCTCCCCGTGGCCGCCTGCTTACCCGACAGAGGTAAATGGCTTCTTGGACAATTCAGATAAAATTGGACGCATCTCGCGGATTTTTGTGCCGCTACAGCCGGATCGTACCCTCGACGATCTCGACAAATGTACTGGAATCGAGCGCGACATAGGCACCTGACTTCGGCTCGAGCATGAACAGCGGATCGGAGATCGCGCCCGGATCAAATCCCTCGCGCCCGAGTTCGCTCTTTTTCTGCTTGAAGGTTTCGGTAGCATCGAGCTCGCGCGCGATACGGATGAAGACCGGGCGGGCATAGGCCGGCAGGCGCCGCACGAGATGAGCGGGCAGAGCGGTGATGTCAAAACCCTCGTTCACCACGATCGCGCTCATGCCGGCGCGGCCGTCGGTACCGGGAATGCTGACGCCGTAGGTGGTGGCGTCGACCACGCCGGTGAAATCGCGCACGGCGTCGTTGACCTCCGAGGTAGCGACATTCTCGCCCTTCCAGCGGAAGGTGTCGCCGATACGGTCGACGAAATGGAAAAAGCCCTTGTCGTCGATCCGCATCAGATCGCCGGTGCGGAACCAGGCATCACCTTTGGCGAAGACGTCGCGCAAAATCTTCTTCTCGGTTTCACCGGCATCGGTGTAGCCCTCGAAGCGACCGCCGCCTTCGTTCGCGGTGCCGATACGGCCGATGGCTTCGCCGGGCTCGCCGCGGCCGCAAGCGATGCAGAAGCCCTCGTCGTTGCGCAGCGGCACGCCGCTGTCGGGGTCGAGCTTCACGATGCCGGCAGGAAAGCGGTGCGCGAGCAGCGGCGGGACGCGGCCGATCGCGCCCGGTTGCCCCTCGACATTGAACAGCGAGAAATTGCCTTCCGTCGCCGCGTAGAATTCGAGGATGCGCGGAATGGCGAAGCGCGCCTGGAAATCCTCCCAGATGTCGCCACGCAGGCCGTTGCCGCAGGCGAGCCGCAGGCGGTGCCGGTTCTCGTATTCCGACGGCGCCGCCTTCAGCAGGTAGCGGCAGAGTTCGCCAATGTATTGGAACAGCGTGCAGTCATGCCGAACGATGTCGGACCAGAAATGCGAGGCCGAAAACCTTTCCGCAATCACCACCGAGCCGCCGGCAGCCAGCATGCTGCACGGCGCGACGATGCCGCCGACCGAATGAAATAGCGGCAAGCAGTCGTAGAGCCGGTCCTGGGGCGTCGCGCCGGCGAGGCCGGCGAACCAGAAGCCCCAATTGAGGATGCGGCGGTGGCTGATGCTCGCCGCTTTCGGCAGACCGGTGGTACCTGAGGTGTAGATCAGCAGCGCCCGGTCGTCGATGGTAACGTCGCCACGTTCCTCCGGCGAGAGCGGGCTGTCGTCGAGGACGGCAAGAGCGACGTCGATCGCGCGTTCGCTGCGGGAATCGCCGTGAGTCCATACCTCGGGCTGCGTCTTCAGATGCGGCGTTGCGCTGTCCAGCATCTCCGTCAGCTCGTGCGCGACGATGATGTGAGTGGGCCTTGCAACGTCGATGCAATGCGCGAGCGACTGTCCCACCAGCCTGGTATTGAGCAGCGCCACCACGCCGCCGACCCGACTGATGCCGAGCCAGGCCGCGACGTAGTCGATGCGGTTCGGCATGATGAGGGCCACGGTATCGCCCTTGGCTACGCCGACCGACCGGGCCCAGCGCGCGTAGCGATTGGTGCGCTTCGACAGGCCTTCATAGTCGACACTCGTGTCAGCCGTGACCAGCGCGACGCGGCCGGGCTCGCGTTGCGCCCAATCGTCGATGACGTCCGCGAACAAACGTCCCGGCAACGCCTCGATCCGCGCAGTGAGCTCGATTGCCTTCAGCCAGATCTTCGAAGCCGACGGCGCGCGCACGGCTTTCGGCTGCTCGATGACGCCGGTGGTCATATTGTTCACTCTTTCGGGCCGTCTGCTGGTTTCCCGCAGCTTAGCTCGCGCGCCCTGCCCAGGTGTTAAGAGACAAGGTAAAACCCGGTTAGTGCGCGATTAACTCTAGTGATCCTTTACCAAGCCGCAGATCGATGACGCCCTGCCGGACGCCGAGATCAGAGCCCGCATCGCCGAACTCGGCGCGATCCCGCTGCACGGCAACGCCGATGAGTTCGGCAGCATGCCGACGGCGGAAACCGATCGCTGGCGCAAGTTGATCGAGCTGTCGGCCATGAGGAAGGAGTAGCGGAGGCGCACGCCGCGCTAGGCGACCTTCGCCAAACAGGATATTCTCTGCTCTACCTTGCGTTGTTCTGACTACGACAGGTAGGCAACCCGTGGCACTCGACCCCTCGCAGATTCCCGTCAACGCAACACCATTCGGGCAACCGCTCACCAACTTTGCCAACCGGCTGAAGGGCGGACAGGTCAAGGTGGTTGCGATCGGCTCGTCGACGACGGCGGGCGAAGGGGGTATCGCGCCCTATCCGCAACGGCTGCTGGCGGACCTCCGGATACAATTCCCGAAAGCCACGATCGATGTCGTCAACCGGGGCGTCGGCGGCGAGGAGGCTCCCCAAGAACTCAAGCGATTCAAGCATGATGTCTTCGCCCAGCATCCGGATCTCGTGATCTGGCAGGTCGGCACGAATGCGGTTTGGCAATCGAATCCGCCGTCCTTCAAGGACACCACGAAGGCCATCTCCGGCGGCGTCGATCAATTGCTGGCCACCGGACGGATCGACGTGATCCTGATGGACCTGCAATATGTACCGGCGCTGCTGACACCGGCCAAGCTCGAAAAGGCGAATGCCATGGTGGCGGCGATCAGCGAGATCGCACATGCGAAAGGCGTCAACGTCTTCCGTCGTTTCGAGTTGATGCAGGGCTGGCACGATATCGCGAAGATCCCGTTCGACCGGATGGTCGACCCCGGCGATGATGCCAGGCTGCACGCAAGCGACTGGACGACGGACAAGATGACCTGGCAATTGACCGCCGCAATCAACGAGGCGGTCAACAAGGCGCAGCGATCCCGAGGCGCGCACGGCGACTCAGCCCGCACACTCCACCGGATTGGCGGCCGGAGATCCCCTCGACGCTAACCGCTTCGCCTGTGGCGCCGGTGCGGCGGCGCGTTGACCGGATAATACGGATTGAGATCGCAGGTCGCGGCACGGCCCGACGCGGTGGCGCGGCACTGCGGCAGCGAGGTGAAGGAGCAGTCGTACCAATCCCCGCCACCGCCATTCGCACCGGAATAGACGTGCATGCAGACGGGATAGCTGGGATCGAAGGTTTGCCCATGCGACGGCGCCGCGGCGAGCAAGACACCGACGGCCATGGTCAGGCCGTGCGAACGGCGCGACGCGAATATCCGAGGAGACCACATCGCGGACCGCTAGTGCTGTTTCTTGTGGCGCCGGCGCGGCTGCGACGGCGGTTGGTCGAAGGCGTAATAGGGGTTGAGGTCGCAGTTCGCCGAGCGGCCCGACGCGGTCGCGCGGCACTGTGGCAGCGAGGTGAAGGAGCAGTCGTAATAGTCACCGCCGCCACCGCCGAAGCCGCCGGGCGTATAGACATGCATGCACACCGGATAGCGCGGATCATAGGTCTGGGCGCTGGCATCTGCCGCCACGAACAGCGCGGCAATCGCGGTGAGAGTCAAGATCGGCAAGCGCATGGACGCATCCTCGAGTCAGTGGCCGCCGGCGGATCGGGGGCCGGCGGCTCCATATGGCACAACACAGCGGCGGACGCGACTGTTCCTGGAGATAGATGACGGCAAGGCGAGCACGGTGGGCTGCGGCGCTACGCGCCGAGCCCCTGCAGCACGAGCCGATTCAGCCTCGCCGCGAACGCCGCTGGATCTTCCGGCAATTCGCCGTCCAGGATCTGCGCCTGCTCGAGCAGCAGCAGGCTGAGATCGTCGACGGTCTTGGAGCCCGCTTGCGCCTTGGTGACCGCGGTGACCAGCGGATGGCGCAAATTTATCTCGAGGATCGGCTTGGTCTTCATGCCGCGGTTCTGCTGCGACAAGATGCGCTCGAGCTCGCGGCTGGGGCCCTGGCTGTCGGCGACGAGGCAGGAGGCCGAGCTGGTGAGGCGCGTCGAGGCCTTGACGTCGCTGACACGCTCGCCGAGCGCGGCCTTGATCACAGCGATGGTCGCGGCTTCATCCGCGGCCGGCTCGTCCTTCTTTGCCTCGTCCGCCTCGTCGACGCGCGGAATCAGGTCGAGATTGAGATCGCCCTGGCTCAGCGACTTCAGCGGCTTGCCTTCGAACTCCGACGGCATCGAGGTCCAGAAGGCATCGACGGGATCGGACAGCAGCAGCACCTCGATGCCGCGCGCAGTCGCCGCCTCGAGCCGCGGATTGGACTTCAGCCGTTCGATGCTGTCGCCGACCAGATAATAGATCTCGGTCTGGTTCGGCTTGAAATCGGCGATCACCTGCTTCAGCGACCGCTTCTCGCCCGACGTGGTGGTGAAGCGCGACAGCGCGAGCAGCTTTTCGCGCCGCTCGAAATCCTCGTAGATGCCTTCCTTCAGCACCGCGCCGAAGGCGTCCCAGATCTTGGCGAAATTCTCCGGATCCTTGTCGGCAAGGCTTTCGAGCTCGGATACGACCCGGGTCGCCACGGCTTTGCGGATCTGCGCAAGCTGCGGATTGTTCTGGAGCATCTCGCGCGAGATGTTGAGCGGGAGATCCTCGCTGTCGACGACGCCACGGATGAAGCGCAGATAGCCCGGCAACAGATCGGCATCATCGGTGATGAAGACGCGCCGGACGTAGAGCTTCACCCGCCCCTTGCGGTTCGGCTCGAACAGGTCGAACGGCTTGGTCGAGGGCGCGAACAGCAGCACTGCATAGGAGTAGCGGCCCTCGGCGCGGTAGTGCAGTGTCATCGCGGGATCGTCGAAGGCGGAGGCGATCTGCTGATAGGCTTTCTTGTAATCCTCTGCCGTCAGCTCGGATTTCGCGCGCTGCCAAAGCGCGCTGGCCGAATTGATCTGGCGTGGCTCCCCCCCTTCCGGCACGAGCTCGATGGGGAACAGGATGTTGTCGGAATAGGCCGTGACGATGCGCTCGATCTCGTAGGGCTCGAGATATTTCTTGGCGTCGTCCTTCAGGTGCAGGACGATCTCGGTGCCGCGCGTCATGCGCGCCGCTTCCTCCCCGCTGGCCCGGGCGATCTCGAAGCCGGAGCCCCCGGAGGAGGTCCAGGTCCAGACATCGCTCTCGCCGGCACGGCGGCTGATGACCACGATCTTCTCGGCGACCATGAAGGCGGAATAGAAGCCGACGCCGAACTGGCCGATCAGGCCGAGACCGTCCTTGGCCTCCTTCAGCTTGGACACGAACGCCTTGGTACCGGATCGGGCGATGGTGCCGAGATGGTCGATCAGCTCCTGCCGCTCCATGCCGATGCCGTTGTCGGCGACCGTGAGGGTCGAGGCCTGCTTGTTCGGGATGATGCGGATCTTGAGCGCGTCGCCCTCGCCCAGCAGAGCGGGGCTGGCGATCGCCTCGTAGCGCAGCTTGTCGCAGGCATCGGAGGCATTGGAGATCAGTTCGCGGAGAAAGATGTCGGTTTCCGAATAGACGGAGTGCACCATCAAGTGCAGCAGTTCGGAAACTTCGGCCTGGAAAGGCTGCGTATGCACAGCCGTATCTGACGTCGTCATGCGCTTACCCGGTCAAAACAAAGGGAAGGAACCCGGATATAGCGCGAGGCAGCGGCGGATCAAGAGGATGTGAAGCATCCGTCCGGAGAGCCACCGCCGCAAAAAGGCGCGGATCAGGTCACGCAGCGGCCGGGCTGGAGCAGCCTTGCGACCTCGGTCAGGGAGCTGACCATCGGCTCGCAGGCGATCGTCGGCTTGCTGCGAACCTTCTTCTGGTTCTGGAGCAGCAGTCGCGGCTTGGCGTTGCCGGTCTCAACCACCGCGGGAACCCGCAGCAGCACTGACGTATCGGCGAGGTCGTTCAGCCGCATCGACACCGTGCGGGTGGGGACCGGCGCCGGCTTGATTTCGGCTAGCCGATCCGCCTTGGCGGCGCGATTGACGTTGTGGCCCGGCTTGTCAGCCTTGTCGGCGACCGCTTGCCAGCGGTCGGCCAGATCGTGCCCGGAGGCCAATTGCACGGCACCGAGCGTCGCGACGATCGCGACGGCACTCAAAAATACCCTCTGAACCTGTGACATGGCTGCCGATCCCTCGCCCCATGGCGATCGCGGGAACAACGCCGCCAGAGGATCGGGGGTTCTCAGCCGTTACGATCACTTAACCGTGTGCGAAAAATGCCGCAGACCCGCAAAATATTTCGTGCCTGTTGGAACGACTTTCGCAGGCAGGAGTCGTCTCAGCAGCCGGCTATTCCCCCCTGCCCCATAAGCCGGCGACGTAGGGCGCGACTGTGGTGATGCCGGTCGCGCCTTACTTTTGTCCGCACAGACCCCCCCCACGAGATTCCATTGAAAGCCCCGGAGCGCGCTCGGCGGGAAGCCGGCATTGCGCTCATTCGCTGCGCCGTCGCGACGTCGGGAATTTCCTGACTGCCCGGGGAGTCAACCCGACTGGTCCCGAAGTCATTTGAACTCCAGCTTTACTGAGCACCGCTGCCATCCCGGGAGACTGGATATGACAATGTTCGTGCGATCGACAATCGGCAGCAGCCCATCTACCGGCCGAAGTGACGGCCCCGGCGTTTTGTTGCCAGGACCGGGAGGCCCCCGGCCCGCGCGCAAGATCCCGGCGCGTGCCGGGAAATCATGGCGTCGGACGCCTATCTTCCAAACCATTCTCGACCGGGTTTGGGAAGCGGTTCTGGCGAGCTACGTGTCATCCCGCACATCGGAGGCACGAGAATGATCGGAATTGTCGTCGCCTGCATGATGTTCTTCAGCGTCAGCATTCTTGTGGCGCACCTGATCGACGCCATCAACGATCCGGCCGAGGATTCCTCTTAGGCGTCGTCCGCCTCGTATCGCTACGTGGCGGCACGCGATCAAGTACGAGGAGCACGGCAAGCCGACGTCGGACCAACCGAGGTACCGCTCACGAACTTCTTGCGGTGGGGCGAAACTGCATCCTGGCCAGATCCGCGTTCAAGAGGCAGGTCCTTCCCAGAAAGAAGTAGCCTGCGGCGCAAAGCGCGTTCGGTCGCCTCATTCCGCAATATGCTGAGTGGATCGACGGCGCAAAGTCGGTCAGACGACCGCTTTCAATCGTGCACGCAGCTTCAGCCGCTCCGCGGCCCGCGCGACAGCCGGATCATAAATTATGAACTCGATCATATTCAGGAGCTCACGCTGCTCGAACCTGCATGTCGGGCCGGCAGCTCCGGCCGACGCAAGGAGGCGCTTGGTCTCCTCAAGTGCCTCTACAAGAATTTCCGCATCAGACTGCAATTTGCTCTTTCCAACGATCATGGCCGCCAAACTCATGCCGCATGGCTCCTTTTGCATGAGCCCCACGCAAAACCCTGAGGTCAAGGATGCGCGACGCGCAACGCGATCGGCCCCAACAGAGAATTCTCGTGGGCAGATCGAATGACGCGGAAGCAGTCGCAGGATGCCTGCTCCAGGCGGGCCTCGTCGACGATCACCGTTCGCCCGCGGCTCCGCCGGATCAGACCGTTTGCCTCCATGTCCCCCACCGCGGTCGTGATGCCGGCACGGCGTACGCCGAGCGCTTGCGCCATGCATTTGTGAGTCAATGCAACCTCGTTCTCTCCGATCCGGTCGCGCGCGACCAGCAGCCATCGGGCCAGCCGCTGGGACAGATTGTGCCGCGAGTTGCATGCGACCAGCTGAGCGCTGTGTATCAGCGTTGCCTGGACGTAGCGCAGCAACAGCTTTTCCACCTCTGTGTCCGTCTTGATCAACGCGATCAACGCGTCGGTTTGGATCCGCAGCGCCGTTCCAGGGACGTGAACAGTGCACCGGTGCGGAGAGACCCGCATTCCCAGCACCAGGGGGACACCGACGAAGTCCTTTTTCCCCAGGGTATGGATTTCAACAGGCGGGCAATCTCCGGCCCGGGTCGTGAGCGACGCCGCGCCGGACTCGATGAAGTATGCGAATTGCAGGGGAAGACCTCGCTCCTGCAGCACCTGTCTTGCCGTCAAGCGAATCGAATCGCAGCGGTCCAGAAGCAATCGACGCGACCGAGGCGAGAGATGCGCGATGAGATCGTTGCCCAGGGAGGGAGACGATGCGTCGCACGCCTGGGGAGCGATCCCCGACACGATCGGCGAAGCAGTCCCCGAGTTTCGCGCGTCTATCTTTGCGAGATCCAATTCCAGCATGTGCCATCTCTCGGTTGCCGTTTGACCAATCATGGGGAGCGGGTCACGTTTGGCCCAGTCGGGCTGAAGGACGGTTCCCGTCAGGAAAAGCCTGACAAGCGGGCTTCGGCGGGTTGCGGCGTTTTTCGAACCGCGTCTATGCTAGCGTGAGGCACCGAGAGTGAAAGCAGTTGTCCAACCAGGCTCGGCGCGGGCCGCGCAACGTCCGCTGATCCTGCTCGTCATGGCAGCGGCCATTCCGCTCGTTCTGTTCGCGGGCTGGGTCGTTTTCCTGAATGCCCGCCAAGAGCGGACCGACTCGCGCCTTGCCGCCCTCGAAACGCTCGACCGTGTCGTGACGCGAATCTCTTCGGATTTGGCGCTTCAGGTCCAGATCGCGGAGACGCTTGCTGCCTCGGCCAGCCTTGATACTTCGGATCTCGCATCGTTTTATGTCGAGGCTCTGCGCGTCAAGGAAACCAGGCCTCTCTGGGAAACGATCGAGCTGGTCGATCCCAAGGGCAATCAAGTGCTCAATCTGCTACGCCCCATCGGAGCCGATCTCGGGGCAACTGCAGATCGGGAGAATTTCGAGAGAATCCTGACGACCCGCAAGGCGGCGATCGGGGGAATTGGACCTCTGGGTCCGATTTCGGGTAAACGCCTCGTCGCCTTGCGAGCACCCGTCGAACGGAACGGCGACCTCAGATTCGTCCTGACTGTCGCGCTGGTACCCGACGCGGTCAGCCAGATTCTGAAGAGCGCGGGGGCGCCGCCTGGATGGGTCGGCGTCGTCGTCGATGGCAAGGGCAACATCGTGGCGCGGACCGTCGCGGAGCAATTTGAGCTCGGCCGTCCAGCCAGCGCATCCGTGCGGGAAGCAATCGCCGAGGGGTCCCAGGGCAGCTATGTCGGTACGACGCTCGAAGGAGCCAAGGCCGACTCCATCTATAAGGAACTACCAGGCACAGGCGGTTGGTCGGTTCATCTCGGTATCCCGACGGACCAACTCGATGCTCCGGTCCGCCGGTCGGCGATTTTTCTCGCCAGTGGAGGCGCCGTAAGCTTGGCCCTCGGGCTCGCGCTCGTCTGGTTCACGGCGCGTGACATATCGCAGCGACGCGTCGAGCAGGAGGCCCAGGCCGCGCTGGCCCTGAGACAGAGCGAGGAAAGACGACGGCTCATGGTCGATGCGGCGGATCTCGGAGTATTCAGCTGGAACGTATCGACTGGCGAAGTCATCGCCTCGCAACGGGCCCTGGACATGCTCAAGATCACCAAGAGCGTCGCCACCGGCGACGTGAGCCTGCCCTTCGAGATGCTCCTGACCAGCATCGATCCGGCGGACCGCGCCCGGTTCGAGAAAATATTGCTGCAATCCCGCAAGAGCGACGCCGTCGCCGCAGAATTCCGCACCGCTCCTCCGGACGGCCGCTGGCTGCGCGCCAGCGGGCGCAGCTCGCGGATCGACGGGCACAACGCCGAAGTCGTCATCGGCGTGCTCCTGGACATTGACGAGATGAAGCGGGCGGAGTTCGATCGCCAGCGCCTGCTGCGGCGGCTCGGCGACGCAGAGGAGAACGAACGCCGGCGAATCTCCCGTGAATTGCACGATCAGATCGGTCAGACAGTGACCGGGCTGCTGCTGGGGTTGAAGAATCTCGAACGATCGCTCGCGACGACGTCCTCCGATCCGGCTCAGGTCGATAAGTTGCACTGGCTGCAGGGGCTCGCCAGCGGAATCGGACGAGACATTCACGAGATCGCTGCAGACCTTCGTCCTACGGCCCTCGACGATCTCGGACTGTACAGAGCCATCGAAGCATTCTGTGCGGAGTGGACCCGGCGCTTCGGAATCAGTACCGACGTCCAGTTGATCGGACCGGCAGATCGTCTCCCGCTCGAGGTCGAGATCGCCCTTTACCGTGCGATTCAGGAAGCTCTCAACAATGTGGCCAAGCACGGCAATGCGCGCAACGTCAGTCTCGTCTTCGACCGGCGAAAGGACGAACTTCGCGTCATCGTCGAAGACGACGGGACCGGCTTCGATCCGTCGAAACTGTCGAGCCTCAACGCTTCCAGACTCGGCCTTTCCGTCATGGAGGAGCGGCTGTCGCTGCTCGGAGGATCGCTTACCGTCGAATCCGCGCCCAATATCGGGACGACACTCTTCATGACGATACCTCTTTCCGGACAGGACGCAGGCTCGTGAAACCGATCCGAATCACGCTGGCTGACGATCATCCACTTGTTCTTGCAGGCATGAAGGCCTTGCTCGAGCCCGTTCAGGACATCTCCATCGTTGGCGAGGCGACCGACGGGCAGAACGCGATCGACGTCATCGGCAGGGAGCGACCGGATATTGCCGTGCTCGATATCTCGCTTCCGATCGTTGGCGGCATCGAACTGGCGCAACGAATTGCGATCGAGTTCCCCAACGTTCGACTGCTGGCACTCACGGTGCACGAGGATCGCGCTTACGTTCAGCCGATGTTGCAGGCCGGCGCACGCGGATATCTGCTCAAGCGATCCGCAGCGGATGAGCTGGTGCGTGCCATCCGAGCGATCGCCGAGGGCGGGATCTATCTGGACCCCGCGATCGCGGAGAAAGCGCTGCCATCTCCAGCGGGCGATCACGCACCTTCCGAGAGCGCAACTCAGCTGGAGCTCACGCCGCGCGAAGCCGAGGTCCTGCGCTTCATTGCCCAGGGATTTAGCAATAAGGAAATCGCTGCGCGTCTGGACGTCAGCATCAAGACCATCGAAACCCATAAATCGCGAGCCGTCGAGAAACTGGGGCTGCATAAGCGGGCCGACATCGTACGCTACGGCGTCTCGCAAGGCTGGCTCGATCATCTATCCAAGGAATGACGACGTGACGATGCCGTGGCAGTCCTCGTCCGCGGCAACGTCGCGGCGCTCGCTCGCATGTCGAAGGGCGCAGCAAAGACCCCGGCTCGGGGGCTGAGCCGGGGTCCCTGCAGCAATCGAGGCCGACACCGGACCTGGGATCCATCAAGTCGATTGTGATGCCCGGCTCCCCACTTTTCAATGCACGGCGGTACGCTTCCGCGCCGTCCTATCTGGTTCGGCACCGCACGCTGCGCTTCTTGCGGGGCAGACGTCGGCTGGGCGGCGGTTCAAGAAGAGAGGAGTGGGCGAGCTTTTCAGCCTGACGGGAAAACGGCTCCGGCATAAGCGCCGGAGCCGCACTCGCTTCTGGAAGTGATTCTGACGGCTCGAATTTTTGTCTTTCACCGCGACGACATCTTACGACGGCCCCTCGCAGATGTCAGTGCATATCGGCTCGGAACGTACGCTTCGGTACGCACTCTTGCCGGACCCGCGATGGACAGCTTGCTTCGGTACGTGTCTGTACCCGCCTTGACTGAACCTCAGGCTAGCCAATGAATTTACCTAGCGCAAAACGAAACCAACGGAGATTGAAAATGCGACATTTGCAGGGGCCAACTGCTGCAGGCGCGCTGCTTGCGGCCACTCTTTGCGTCAATGGTGCGATCGCCGCGCCTCTCGCGATGCAGAGCAAGCCCGGCGCGCCCTCCGACATCGTCGCCGTTCAATGGCGGGGAGGTTGGGATCATCGTTATCACCATCATGGATGGCGCTATGGGTATCCGCACCGCTACGGTTGGGGCCCGGCGCTAGGCGGATTCGCGGCCGGCGCCGCCATTGGGGGAGCAATCGCTAACAGCCGCGCCCAGGCTGCGGAGAACGCTGCATATTGCTCGCAACGCTTCAAATCCTACGATCCGGCTTCGGGCACGTATCTTGGATACGACGGGCAGCGGCATCCCTGTCCGTGATTTTGTGCCTCATGCGGGCGACGGCGCTCGAGCAACCCTTCCTGATACGCGCAACCCCGATCGGAACGTGGTGCTGCGACGGGGACGGGATCGGTCGATAGGCGGTTTCCGTCGCCCGCCACATCGACATTCGTGCGCATCGGCGCACGATCGTGTCAATCGAGAGAGAAAACGACCTGAGCCGTACCGATCGCGATGAACACAAGGATCAGGGGTGGATACAGGATGGATGCGGCCTCGAAACGTAGAAAACGCGGACTGCCGCCCTGCCGGTCGGGCAGCCCGACGTAAATCAGCACCACGGCAATCACCAGCATAGCCAAGCCGATCGCGAGTTCCATGATCTCCTCCTCGACGGTCCCGGCTGAATTTTGCGTGTCCTGACGTCCTGTCGTCAGTCAGGTAAGGTCCGTCCGATGTCGGGAAATGCCCGACCCGCATGCGTCGCATCCGGTTGTCAGGATCGTAGCCGATCGTCCGACGCTCAGTTCGCTGTCCCCGCCAGCCAGTCCCGTCCCTCGCCATAGAGCTTCTCGACCTCAGGTCCGATCAGGCCCGGCATGTCACGCTTGACCTTGTAGCCGATCAGCTCCTGCATGTAGGCGAGATGGCGATAGCCTTCAGGCAGCGCGGCGAGCGCCCTCTGGTCGAGTTGGACCGTCGCGGCGGGATCGACCGGGTCGATCCGGTCCTTCTCATAGATCGGCTGGCGGCGGACGATGCCCCACTTCCCCTGCCGCTTCTCCAGGAAGTCGTAGAAGCGGCCGGTACAGACGACATCGCAGAGCACGTCGTGCACGAGGGCGCGCTGCGAGATCGTCATCTTGGTCTGCGCGATGGCCCGCTCGCCCGCGAGGTCGATGCTGGTGCCGCCGAGGAAATGCAGAATGCGCACGCCTTTCGCGAACCCCTCCTGGCTGACGCGCATGAAATCCCGCGCCGGTCCCTGAAACCAGGTGGCGGACATCCAGCCCTCGTCATGCCAGACCGAGGCAAAGCGCTCCCAGTCGCCGGCGTCCCGCCACACCGCCCAGTTCTCGACGAGGTCGCGGATGGCGAGGCGATCGAGCAGCGGCTGGTCCATGGGCACATCTCCGATTGGTGCGGCCGCAGGCGCAGCCGCTGCATCAGGTATGGGCGGTGAATTCAACGGCCGTCAAGCATCGCAGCGGACATGAAAAATCCGGCGTGCCTTACGGCACGCCGGATCAGATCGCTTCGCCCATGGCGGGGCTACCAGGGCGTCATTACGCCGCCGGTGCCTTCGGCGCCCGATTGCGCGAGTTGCGCTGGAAGAACAGCGCCTGGCTCGCCACCGCCGACACCATCGCCGGCTGGAACGGCTTTGAGATGAGGAACGCGGGCTCGGGGCGCTCGCCGGTAAGGAAGCGCTCCGGATAGGCGGTGATGAACACCACCGGCACCTCGAAGGTCCGCAGCAGTTCGTTGACCGCATCGAGCCCCGACGAGCCATCGGCGAGCTGAATGTCGGCGAGGATCAGGCCGGGCCGCCTGTTCTTGGCCAGCGCCACCGCATCGGCATGGGTGCGCGCAACGCCGACGACGTTGTGGCCGAGATTCTTCACCAGGCTCTCGAGGTCCATGGCAATGAAGGTCTCGTCCTCGATGATCAGCACGTCGGTCGCGATCTCGGCCGCCATCTCGCGTCCGGCAGCGTCCGCAAGCCGCCGCGTCTCCGCGACATCGGTGCCGAGGATGAAGGCGACTTCCTCTTCCGAAAAGCCCTCGAGCGAAAGCAGCAGGAAGGCCTGACGCGGCAGCGGCGTGATGTTCGACAGCCGCCGCTCCGGCGGCATCGGCAGGGGGGGGCCAGGGTCGTCACTTCGGCATCGTCGTTGACCGAGACCGAATTCCAGATCTGGGTGAACAGCCGGAACAGGCCGGCCCGAGGCCCATGGCTCTCGTCGAGCACCGACGGATCTCCCAGCATGGCTTCCAACATGGCTGCGACATAGGCGTCACCGGAGGCCTGGCTGCCCGTCAGGGCGCGCGCGTACCGGCGCAACAACGGCAAGTGTTCAGCAACAAGCTGTGAACGGGACATCCCCACTCCATTCATCTTCGGGCCAACCTTGAGGTCCAATCCTGAGGTCAGGCATCGCGCGGGGGGCCCGGGTTCCCCTGGGCTGATTACGCATCAGGTCAAGAAAAGTTCCGCCGGGCTGGGAACTTTTTAGCGCACCTGGAATTGTGCCTATCCAGGGAACGGCTCCCGGTTGAGAAAACCTCTCGATTTTGCAGTCACTTAACTCGGGGAAACGTGGAACAGGTCATGAAAGATCTCAAGTCTCAAGCCAGCAGAAGCACGACCCCCGGCAAGGGAGGGCTCACTCCGGAAATCCAATCCCGGATCGGCCACCAGTTGCGCGCCATGTACGACGATGTGGTGCGACAAGGGGTTCCAGATCGATTCGCAGAACTGATCAAGAAGCTTGATGCGCCGGGAGCGACACCCCACGTGGAAAATGAGGGCGGATCCAACGACAACAACAATGGGAGGGATTGATGCCTCTCACGGACTCGCTGCGTAACGACATCCTGGCGGCGGTGCCTAGCCTGCGCGCCTTCGCCATCTCGCTCAGCGGCAATGCGGACCGCGCCGACGATCTCGTCCAGGAGACCCTGCTCCGCGCGCTCGCCAACATCGACTCGTTCCAGCCCGGCTCCAACCTGCCGGCCTGGCTGTTCACGATTCTGCGCAACCTGTTCCGCTCCGACTATCGCAAGCGGCGGCGCGAGGTCGAGGATGCCGAAGGCAACTACGCCAAGACGCTGAAGACACAGCCTTCGCAGAACGCGCATCTCGAATTCGAGGAGTTTCGCACGGCGCTCGACAAGCTTCCGCAGGATCAGCGCGAAGCATTGATCCTGGTCGGCGCGTCCGGCTTCTCCTATGAGGACGCGGCCTCGATCTGCGGCTGCGCGGTCGGCACGATCAAGAGCCGCGTAAACCGCGCGCGCTCGAAGCTCGCCGCGCTGCTCTATGTCGATGGCGCCGAGGATTTCGGGCCCGACGAGACCGTACGCGCCGTGATCGGCGGCAGCGGCGGCTGATCGCGGCGTCAATCGGGCTGCGACGAGACGAAGACGGCCGTTTCCACGGCCGTCTTCGCGCGTCCGACACCGATGGCGTCGAGCTTACAGGACTCGATCAAACGTCCACGAAGGTCGCTGTGTCGGCCACGCGCGCACGCGAGGTGCGGTAGCTGTTGACCTTGTGCGCATTGTCCGCATAGCCGAACGAGATGCCGCAGACGACGCGGCGGTCGTCGGGCAGATTGAAATGCCGGCGGATCAGGCCGGAATGCCGCGCGAGCGCTGCCTGCGGAATCGTCCCGAGCCCGAGCGCCTGCGCGGCCAGCATGAAATTGCCGACATAAGCGCCGCAATCGATCGCACCGTAGATGCCGAGCGGCTCGTCGGTGTGGACGATGGCGACATGCGGCGCGCCGAAGAAATTGTAGTTCTCCAGCGCCTGCCTGGCGTAGGCGGCCTTGTCGCCGCGGGCGATGCCGAGCGTGTTGTAGAGCTGAAAGCCGCTCTCGCGGCGGCGTTCCAGATAGACCCCGGCATATTCGCGCGGCGGCGTGAAGTCGTAATCGTCGCCGAGGCCCTTCGAGGCCTCGGCGTAGATCGCCTTGCGAAAACGCTCCTTGGACTCGCCGCTGGCGATGATGACCTGCCAGGGCTGGCTGTTGCACCAGGACGCCGTGCGCTGCGCGGTGGTCAGCACATGCTCGATGGTCGCGCGATCGACTTCCTTCGGAAGAAACGCGCGGACGGAGTAGCGCTCGTTGAGGAGCTCTTCGAGCACGCCGATGCGGTCCTGGGTGGAGTATTTGGCGTTGGGCACTTTGGCGTCCATGACTTGCCTCGTTTTCGCGCCCCGGACGCAGCGCTTCTTCAGCGCTGCCGAGCCGGGGCCCATTGCAGCTTTTGGGTCCCGGCTCTGCGGCGCGTCCGGGACACGACAATCATCACCGCCCTTTGGTCGGGATCTTGTTGTACGGCACGTCCTTGTCGACGCGGATGTCGCCGGGAAGGCCCAGCACGCGCTCGGCGATGATGTTGCGCAGGATCTCGTCGGTGCCGCCGGCGATGCGCATCGAGGGCGAGGACAGCAGCATCTGCTGGAACTGGCCCTGCACCGTCTCCTCGTCGTTGCCTGTGAGAACACCGGCCGCGCCTTGCAGGTCCATGGCGTAGGTCGCGATATCCTGCAGCATCATGCCTGACACCAGCTTGCCGATCGAGTTCTCCGGACCCGGCCGCTCGCCCTTCGACAGCGCCGAGATCGTGCGGTAGCTGGTGTATTTCAGCCCGCTCGACTTCGCCGCCCAGCTCGCGAGCTTCGAGCGCACGGCGGGATCGTCGATCGCGAGCCCGTCTTCGAGCATCAAATTGGAGCAGAACTCGAACATCTCAGGCACGCCCGTCGCAAGCCGCGCGCCGATCGACATGCGCTCGTTCATCAGCGTGGTCAGCGAGACGCTCCAGCCCTCGCCGACGGCCCCCAGCCGCTGGCTGTCGGGGATCACGACGTCGGTGAAATAGACCTCGTTGAACTCCTGCATGCCGTTGGCCTGCCTGATCGGGCGAACCTCGACCCCCTCGCTCTTCATGTCCAGGAAGAACATGGTGAGGCCCTTGTGCTTGGGCACGTTCGGATCGGTGCGCGCGATCAAAAGGCCGTAGTCGGAATAATGCGCGCCCGAGGTCCAGATCTTCTGTCCGTTCACGACCCAATTGTCGCCCTTCTTTTCGGCGCGGGTGCGCAAGCCCGCTACGTCCGAGCCAGCCGATGGCTCGGAGAACAGCTGGCACCAGATCTCCTCGCCCGAAGCGAGCTTCGGCAAATAGCGGCGCTTGGCGTCCTCGCTGCCGAAGGCCATCACGGTCGGGCCGCACATGCCCTCGCCGATCTGGAACGGCTGCGTCAGCTTGCCGTAGACGCCTTCTTCCTGCTGCCAGATCACCTTCTCGATCGGCGTCGCGCCCCGGCCGCCATATTCCTTCGGCCAGTGCAGGCAGGCCCAATTGCCCTCGAACTTCTTCTTCTGCCAGGCCTTGCCGACATCGACGATGTCGTGGTGAGCGAGCCGGATCCGGCCGAGCGAGGATTTCGACAGCTCGGCATGCAGCTCCTTCGGCGCATTGGTCTCGATCCATTCGCGAGCGGTTTCGCGGAATGCGGCTTCCTGTGGCGTATCATCGAAATTCATCTTCGAACTCTCCTCTCTCGTGCCCCGGACGCTGCGCAGCGCGAAGCGGTGCGCTGCAGAGCCGGGGCCCATTGCGGCCTCTGGGTCCCGGCTCTGCGGAGCGGTACTCCGTACCGCACCGCGTCCGGGACACGATCAGCCTCTTCCCTTGGTCGGGATCTTGTTGAACGGCACGTCCTTGTCGACACGGATGTCACCGGGCAGGCCCAGCACCCTCTCGGCGATGATGTTGCGCATGATCTCGTCGGTACCGCCCTCGACGCGGGTGCCCGGCGCGCGCAGCAGCATGGCCTGGAAGCGACCGGCGACTTCGGCGTCTTCCGGGCCGCTGACCACACCGGCCGCGCCTTGCAGATCCAGCGCGTAGGTCGCGACATCCTGGATCATCGAGCCCGCCACCAGCTTGCCTATCGAGTTCTCCGGCCCCGGCCGCTCGCCTTTCGACAGCGCCGAGATCGCACGCATGCTGGTGTAGCGCAGGCCGCTCGCCTTCACCGCCCAGTTCGCCAGCTTGGAGCGCACCGCGCGGTCCTCGATCGCAGGACCATCCTCCAGCATCAGGCTGGAGCAATAGTCGAACAGTTCCGGAAAGCCGGTCGCAACACCCGCGCCGATCGACATGCGCTCGTTCATCAGGGTGGTCAGCGACACGTTCCAGCCGTCACCGACCCCGCCGAGGCGCTGATGATCGGGAATGCGGACATTGGTGAAATAGACCTCGTTGAAGTCGGAAGCGCCGCTCGCCTGCTTGATCGGCCTGACCTCGACGCCCGGGCTCTTCATGTCCAGGAAGAACATGGTGAGCCCCTTGTGCTTGGGCACGGTCGGATCGGTGCGGGTCAAGAGGATGCCGTAGTCGGAATAATGCGCGCCTGACGTCCAGATCTTCTGGCCGTTGATGACCCATTCGTCGCCATCCTTCTCGGCACGCGTGCGCAGTCCCGCGACGTCGGAGCCGCCGGCGGGCTCGGAAAACAGCTGACACCAGACCTTCTCGCCGGACGCGAGCGGCGGCAGATATTTGCGCTTATGCTCCTCGCGCGCGAACGCCATCATGGTCGGCCCGCACATGCCATGGCCGATGATGAACATGTGCGAGAGCTTTCCGAACGGGCCCTCCTCCTGCTGCCAGATCACGCGCTCGATCGGCGACGACCCACGGCCACCATATTCCTTCGGCCAGTGCAGACAGGCCCAGCCGGCATCGGCTTTCTTCTTCTGCCAGGCTTTTGCGACCTCCAGAATATTGGCGTTCTTGAGCTGCGTGCGGCCGAGCGAGGATTTGCGCAGCTCGTCCTCGTATTGCTTCGGCGCGTTCGCGCCGATCCAGGCGCGTGCCGTGGCGCGAAATTCGGCTTCCTGCGGAGTATCGTCGAAGTTCATGGTCTTTGCTTTCTGTCATTCCGGGGCGATGCGAAGCATCGAACCCGGAATCTAGAGGTTATCCACTCATCTCGAGATTCCGGGTTCGCCGCTGTGCGGCGCCCCGGAATGACATCACGCCGCGTTCTTCTTCCTCATCCGGTCTATCAACTGGTCTTCCCAATAGGACAGGCTGCCGAGCCCCAGCGCCATCGCATTGGCGCGGCGATAGTACATGTGGCAATCGAACTCCCAGGTGAATCCCATGCCGCCGTGAACCTGGATGTTGTTCTTGGCGCAGTGCTGGAATGCCTGCGTCGCGCTGATGCGCGCGGCGGCGGCGGCTTCCGGCAGCTCGGCCGCATTGGTCGAGAGCGCCCAGGCGCCGTAATAGCTGTTGGAGCGCGCCAGCGTCGCCGAGACGTACATGTCCGCGAGCATGTGCTTCACCGCCTGGAACGAGCCGATCTGCCGGCCAAAGGCGATGCGGTCGAGCGCGTAATCCCTGCCCATCTCCAGCGCGCGATCGGCACCGCCGACCTGCTCGAAGGCGCACAGCACCGCGGCGCGGTCGAGCACCCGGGTGAGGATGCTCCAGCCTTCGCCCGCCGCGCCGAGCGGCTCGGCCTTGGCGTCCTTGAAGGTGATTTCGGCCTGGCCGCGGGTCGGATCGAGATTGGTGAGGCCTTTGACCTCGACGCCGCCTGCCTTGAGATCGACCAGGAACAGCGAGATGTCATTGTCGCGCCCGCTCGATCCCGTGCGTGCGGCGACCACCGCGAAATCGGCGATGGCGCCGTCGGCGACCGGCTTCTTGACGCCGTTGAGCACGCCGTTCGCAGCCGTCAGCTTGACGTTCTTCGGCGCCGGATTGCCCTTGCCCTCGAACAGCGCCAGCGTCCCGATCGCCTCGCCCGAGGCGATCGCCGGCAACCATTTCTTCTTCTGCGCGTCGCTGCCGGCGATCAGCAGCGCCTCGGCGGCGAGGTACACGGTCGAGGAGAACGGCACCGGCGCGTTGGCCCGGCCCATCTCCTCCGCGATCACGCAAAGCTCGAGATGGCCGGCGCCGGCGCCGCCGAACTCCTCAGGAATAGCGACACCGAGGAAGCCCATCTCGGCGAGGCCTTTCCAGAGCTCCTTGTCGTAAGGAGCCTTGCCGTCGAGCACGATGCGCACTGCCTTGGGCGCGCATTTTTCGGCGAGGAACTTGCGCGCCTGGTCGCGGAGCTGCTTCTGGTCGTCGGAGAAGTCGAAGTTCATGGCGGGCTACCTTCTTATTCATTCATTGTCGTTGAGACCGTCATTCCGGGGCGCGACGAAGTCGCGAGCCCGGAATGACGAGTTGAGAGAGTTGCGCACTCATCGCAGCACGATCACATCCTGATCCGGCGTGTCCGCATAAAGCCGCTCGACCAGCGCCGCGCGGCGCTCGAGGCCGGCGCGCTGGTTGATGTAGCCCTTGTCGGTAAGCTCGTTGCCGTCGATCGAGGGCGGCTCGACCATCAGCATGGCGCGGGCGATGATGCGGCTGCTGGCGCCCTCGCACTCCCGGTTGTGAGCTTCCAGCCCGCGCCTGAAGCAGGCGATCACCTCGGGGTGCTTCACGGCCTCAGCGAAGCTCAGACCGGGATTGCCGACGAGTTGGCGGCAGGCATGCAAATTGGGCCAGGCCAAGAGGCCGATGCAGGCACGGTCCTGCCCCGCGACCAGCGCGTCATGCACCACAGGCGTTGCCGCCGCAATCGTATCGGTGCGCAGCGAGCCGACATGCACGAAGGTGCCGGTAGTGAGCTTGAAGTCCTCCACCACGCGGCCAGCGAAGATGATGCCTTGCACCGGATCGGAATCGTCGACGAAAATACCGGCATCGCCGATGCAGTAAAATCCTTCCTCGTCGAACATCTTCCTGGTCAGCTCCGGCTGGCCGAAATAGCCGGGCGTGACGTTGACGCCGCGCAGGCGCAGTTCGTATTTCGAGCCGCACGGCACCATCTTCAATTCGACGCCGGGGAACGGCAGGCCGATCAGGCCGACGCGCTCGGTATCCCAATAGGTGCCGGTCGAGGTCGGCGCGGTCTCGGTCGAGCCCCAGCCGGTATAGAACACGATGCGCTCGCCGGTGGTCTTCACCGCGAGAGCCTGCATGCGCTCATAGAGATCGTCCGGCAGCCGCGCGCCGCCATAAGCCATGATCGAAAGGTTCTTGAAGAAGGATCGGCAGAGCGCATCGTCCTTCTCCATGGCGGCGGCGAGCGCGGCGTAGCCGGCCGGCACGTTGGCGTAATAGGTCGGCGATATCTCGCGCAGGTTCCGCAGCGTCTCGTCGAACTGGCCCGGCATCGGCCGGCCGTCGTCGATATAGAGCGTACCGCCGTCGACCAGGATCGGGTGAAATGCCGCGTTGCCGCCCATGGTGTGATTCCACGGCATCCAGTCCAGCATGGTCGAGATTGGATCGCTCGGGTCGCGCGGACGAACCTGCATCATCATCGCCGCATTGGCGCACATCATCTCCTGCGTGTTGATGACGGCCTTCGGCATGCCGGTCGAGCCTGACGTGAACAGCAGCTTGCCGACGGTCTGCGGCGCGACCTGTGCAATCGACGCTTCGACATCGGCCGTCGCCGGCGTTGCCGCGAGCTCGGCAAAGCTGACGCTCTTGATGCCGTCGCAAGGCCGCGCGACGTGAACCACGGTGACGCCGCCGAGGTCGAGTGCGTTCAGCGCCTTCTCGAAGGTCGGACCGTCCTGCACCATCACGACAGCCGGCTGGATCAGGTCGAACAGGTACTTCAGCTTGACGTGATCGTGGCTCATCAGGGAATAGGCCGGCGACACAGGAGCCGCGGGCGAGAGCGCTTGCATCGCGGCCTGCGTCATCAGCGCGTGCTCGATCGAATTGCCTGAGAGAATCGCGACAGGCCGGCCGGCGAGCCCGAGATTGAGCAGGCCTTGCGTCAGCGCATCCACGGTGCGCTTGGCTTCGCCATAAGACACCTTGCGCCATTCGCGGTTGGGACCGCCGCGTTGCGCCAGCCAGGTGCGCTCGGGTGCTTCCTTCGCCCATTTCGCCAGCGAGGCCGGAATGTGCTTCTCGTAGGGCTGCAGCGGAATGCGCGACTTCAGCACCACCGTGCCGTCGCCGCGGCGTTCGACGTCGATATCACGCTTGAGCCATTGGACCTTGCGAAAGGCGGGCTTCGTCATCACCGCCGCCGCGCTGCCACTCATTTTTGCGTCTCCCGGAATTACTTGTCCTTCGCGGATCTTCGTCGTTCAGCGCTTGATATAGACAGGCTTTCGCTTTTCAAGGAAGGCCCTGATGCCTTCCGAAAACTCTTCCGAGCGGCTGCACAGGACCTGGTTGCGATCCTCCATCGCGATCGCAGCTTCCAGCGATCCGGCATCGATGCTCATGTTGAGACATTCCTTGGACAGTCGCAGGCCGACTGGCGATGCCGTCATCATCGCCTCGACATAAGGCGCAGCCGCGTCATCCAGACTGTCCTCCTCGACGATTTCCGAGACGAGCCCGACCGCGAGCGCTCGCTCGGCGCCGATGAAGCTTCCCGTGAGGATCAGTTCGGATGCCACGGATACGCCGACGAGCCGCGGCAGAAAATAACTGGTGCCGATGTCGCAGCCGCCGAGGCCGAGCTTGATGAAGGCGCAGTTCATTCGCGTCGACCGCGTCGCGATGCGGATGTCGGAGGCAAGCGCCAGTGCAAAGCCGCCGCCGGCTGCCGCGCCCTGCACCAGCGCCAGGATCGGTTGCGGACAGCGCCGCATCAGCATCACGATGTCGGCGATGCGGCGCTGCGAATCCAGCGACTCCGTGACGCCGGGCGGCTCCTGTTGCCCGGCGCGGCGTGCCATCGCGGCCTTGAGGTCGAGACCCGCGCAAAAGTTCTTGCCGGCGCCCCGGAGCACCACGACGCGCGTGTCGCGATTGCGCTGCAGGCCCTGGAAATAGACGTTGAGCGCATCGATCAGCGCCGGATCGAGCGCGTTGAGGTGCTCGGGCCGGTTCAGCATCACCCGGTCGACGCCGTCGTCGTGCTCGATCAGCAGCGGTTGGGACATAGGGGCCTCATGCATCGGTCGTGAGCCGGACTGCCACCCTCCCCTAGAGGGGGAGGGTCGATCGCGCGCAGCGCGAGCGGGGTGGGGTGACGGTCTCTCCCACCGAACAGTGCCCGAGTGGAGAGATCACCCCACCCCGGCGCTTCGCGCCGACCCCCCCCTCCAGGGGAGGGTAAGAGATGCACCGCCTAGCGCGGCGCCATGCGGATGGCGCCGTCGAGGCGGATGGTTTCGCCATTCAGCATCGGGTTCTCGACGATGTGCACGGCGAGCATGCCGTATTCGTTGGCGTCGCCGAGACGCGAGGGGTGCGGCACCTGGGCGCCCAGGCTCTTGCGGGCCTCTTCGTTCAGACCCATCAGCAGCGGCGTGAAGAACAAGCCGGGCGCGATGGTGTTGACGCGGATCTTCTGGCTGGCGAGATCGCGCGCGGCCGGAAGCGTGAGGCCGACGACACCACCCTTCGAGGCCGAATAGGCAATCTGGCCGATCTGGCCTTCGTAAGCAGCCACCGAAGCGGTGTTGATGATGACGCCCCGCTCCTCGCCGATCGGCTCCGCAGTGACGAGACGTTCGGCGAACAGGCGCAGGCAGTTGAAGGTGCCGATCAGATTGACGTTGATGATGCGCGCGAACTTTTCCAAGGGATAAACGCCGTCGCGGCCGACGATGCGCTGCGAGCCGCCGATGCCGGCGCAGTTCATCAGCACGCGCGCGACGCCATGCGCGGCTTCCGCCTTGGCGATCGCGGCCTTGATCTGCTCTTCGCTGGTGACGTCCGCATGGAGCGCGACGCCCTTCACTTCGGCGGCGACCTTCTCGGCGTTTTCCTTGCTCTGGTCGATCACGCCGATCTTGGCGCCCTTGGCGGCCATGGCGCGGGCGGTCGCAGCGCCAAGGCCGGAGCCACCGCCGGTGATGAGAACGGCTACGTCTTTCAACTGCATCGCTTGTACCTCTACCTTTTCCTTGGGCGTTTCTTCTCTGGACTTGTCTTCTCTAGAGTTTGGAGTTCGGCCGATTATCCGGCCGCGGCGGCTTCCTCGGCTTGCGTGAGGATGCCGCCGCAGATCAGCGTTTCCATGTGCTTGATGTATTGCCGGCAGACATCATCGGTGACCGGGCCGACGCCGGTCGCGCGGGACATTGCATGCCGGCCGAAGAACAAATGATCGCAGGCCCCGATCAGGCTGGTGTAGAACAACACAGGATCGGTCTGCCGGAATTCGCCGCGGCTGACGCCTTCGGCGAGCAGGCGGCGATGGAAATCCAGCAGCGGGGCGACGAAAAATTTTGAGACCTCATCGGCGGAGCCCGCGCTGGTCTCGTGCAGCAGATAATGAATCAGCCGGTTCATGTAAGGGAACCGGTGATAGGCGCGGATGATGCCGGCGATATGTAGCTTCAGCTTCGCCGTCGACGTGATCGGCTGCGCCAGCAGATATTCGAGATTCGACATCTCGGTCGCCGCATCCCGTGCAAGCAGCGCCAGCAGCAGGCCGTCCTTGTTGCCGAAGTGATATTTGACCAGCGCGGCGTTGGCGCCGGACTTCTGCGCGATATCGGAGAGCGAGATCTCGATCGAGGAGCGTTCGATCATCAGCTCGCTCGCGGCCACCAGCAATTTCTCTGCCGTGGAATTTTTCCCGCCGGGGAGCCTGTTCGGTACGCTGATAGCCACGGAGATCCCTGTTTTCGCCGCTTGAAGCGGGCGCAGATAAGCCCAAGCAGCGCCTCATCACAAGAGTTAATTGATCGATTGACTAAACGATCTCCCGTCCCTTAAATCCGATCCCGACAACCAACCCCGTCAAAAATTCAGGGAGAGACCGACATGGCCGAGGCTTATATCGTCGCCGCTGCGCGTACTGCGGGCGGGCGCAAGGGGGGCCGTCTCGCCGGCTGGCATCCGGCCGATCTCGCCGCGAAGGTGCTGGACGAGCTGGTCGATCGCACCAAGGTCGACCCGGCCCAGGTCGAGGACGTGATCATGGGCTGCGTGATGCAGGTCGGCGAGCAGTCCAACAACGTCGCGCGCAACGCGGTCATGGCGTCGAAGCTCCCTGAAAGCGTGCCGGGCACCTCGATCGACCGCCAGTGCGGCTCCTCGCAGCAGGCGCTGCACTTCGCCGCGCAGGCGGTGATGTCGGGTGCGATGGACGTGGTGATCGCGGCCGGCGTGGAATCGATGACGCGGGTTCCGATGGGCCTGTCGTCGCAGCTTCCGGCCAAGAACGGCTTTGGCAACTACAAGAGCCCGGGCATCGAGAAGAAGTATCCGAACATCGTGTTCAGCCAGTTCACCGGCGCGGAGATGATGGCGGAGAAGTACGGCCTCTCGAAGGATGAGCTCGACGAGTACTCCTACAACAGCCACCAGCGCGCGATCGCCGCGACGCAGGCCGGTCACTTCAAGAAGGAGATCGTGCCGCTCGAGATCACCCGCGCCGACGGCAGCAAGGACACCCACCACATCGACGAAGGCATCCGCTTCGACGTCAGCCTCGACGGCATCAAGGGCGTCAAGCTGATCGCCGAGAACGGCAGGCTCTCCGCCGCCAGCGCCAGCCAGATCTGCGACGGCGCTTCCGGCGTGATGGTCGTGAACGAGCGCGGCCTGAAGCAACTCGGCGTCAAGCCGCTCGCGCGCGTCCACCACATGACCATGACCGGCGGCGACCCCGTCATCATGCTGGACGCGCCGCTGCACGCCACCAGGCGCGCGCTGGAGAAGGCCGGCATGAAGATCGGCGACATCGACCTGTTCGAGGTCAACGAGGCCTTCGCTTCGGTGCCGACGGCGTGGCTGAAGACCACCGGCGCCGATCCGGAGCGCCTCAACGTCAACGGCGGCGCCATCGCGCTCGGTCATCCGCTCGGCGGCTCCGGCACAAAGCTGATGACGACGCTGGTCCACGCCCTGCACCAGCGCGGCAAGCGCTATGGCCTGCAGACCATGTGCGAAGGCGGCGGCATGGCCAACGTGACGATCGTCGAGCGACTGTAAGAAAAAACAAAAGCGAGTAGTGAGTGGCGAGTAGCCGAATGGTGAGTAGGCGAAGAGCGGTTTTGGCCCTTCTTCCCTATTCGCCATTGGCTACTCGCCATTCGCGTTTTGAGGAAACGCCATGACCCACCCCTCCATCCACGCCCGCACCACGCCCGACAAGATCGCCTATCAGATGGCCGGGACCGGCAAGGCGATCACCTATCGCGAGCTCGACGAGCTCTCGAACCAGGGCGCGCAGCTGTTCCGCTCGCTCGGCTTGAGGGCCGGCGACCACATCGCACTTCTGATGGAAAACCGCCTCGCCTTCATGGAAATCTGCTGGGCGGCGCAACGCAGCGGGCTCTATTACACCGCGATCAGCCGCTATCTGAAGCAGGACGAGATCGACTACATCATCGCCGATTGCGGCGCCAAGGTCGTCATCACCACGCCGAAATGCGCCGACCAGATCAAAGGCCTGATCAAGGGTGCGGCAGGCGAGCCGATCTTCTACATGATGGACGAGCCGTCGCCCGGCTTCCGTTCCTACGACAAGGAAGCGGGTGCGCAGCCGACCACGTCGATCGCGGACGAGGTCGCCGGCTACGACATGCTGTATTCGTCGGGCACGACCGGCCGGCCCAAAGGCATCAAGAAGGCCTTCGAGGGAAACAGGATTGACGTGCCGAACGCCTTCCTGCGCGTGCTCTGCGCCGACATGTGCGGCATGAACGCGGAGAGCACCTATCTGTCGCCGGCGCCGCTGTATCACGCGGCTCCCCTGCGCTTCAACATGATGGCGATCGTGCTCGGCGGTACCTCCATCATCATGGAGCACTTCGATGCCGAAGAGTTCCTGAAGCTGGTCGAGAAATACAAGGTCACCCAATCGCAGCTGGTCCCGACCATGTTCGTCCGCATGCTGAAGCTGCCGGACGATGTGCGCACCAAGTACGACGTCTCCACGCTGAAGGGCGCGATCCACGCCGCCGCGCCCTGCCCCATCGACGTCAAGGCCAGGATGATCGAATGGTGGGGACCGATCCTGATCGAGTATTACGCGGGCTCGGAAGGCAACGGCGTCACCGTCTGCAACTCGCAGCAATGGTTGGAGCATCGCGGCAGCGTCGGCCGCGCCGTGGTCGGCAAGATCAAGATTCTGGACGAGAACGACGAGGAGCAGCCGACGGGCGAGATCGGCACGGTCTACTTCGCCGACGCGCCCGCCTTCACCTATCACAACGACCCCGAGAAGACGAAGAAGGCCTACAACGCCAAGGGATGGTCGACGCTCGGCGATGTCGGCTATCTCGACAAGGACGGCTTCCTCTATCTCACCGACCGCAAGTCCTACATGATCATCTCGGGCGGGGTGAACATCTACCCGCAGGAGACCGAGGACGTGCTGATCACGCACCCTGACGTCGCCGACGTCGCGGTGTTCGGCGTGCCGAACGAGGAGATGGGTGAGGAAGTGAAGGCGGTGGTGCAGCCGCACGACATGACGCGCGCCGGCAAGGCGCTCGAGGCCGATTTGATCGCCTATTGCAAGGGCCGCCTCTCCGCGATCAAATGCCCACGCTCGATCGATTTCGAAGCCGAGCTGCCGCGCACGCCCACGGGAAAGCTGGTGAAGCGGCATCTGCGCGACAAATACTGGCCGAAGACCGCGGCGAAGATTTAGAGGTCTCGTATCCCGGACGCGGCGCAGCGCGCAGCGGTGCGCCGCAGAGCCGGGACCCACCTCGCTTGAGTTCTGGGCCCCGGCTCAGCAGTGCAGCACTTCGTGCCGCACTGCGTCCGGGGCACGAGACCGTTGGCCTCAATCGAACAAGCTCGGCGTGTGGTTTACCAGCGCGCCTTCGATCTCGAGCATCTTCAGCTTCGTCACCACGCCGCCATTTGCCGAGAAGCCGCCGGGCTTGTTGCCGGCCGCCAGCACACGATGGCACGGCACGACAATGGGGCACGGATTGCGGCCGAGCGCCTGGCCGACGTCGCGCGACAGCTGGACGCCGCCGAGCTGCTTGGCGATGTCGCCATAGGTGATGGTCTTGCCCGGCGGAATCGCGCGGGCGATCTCGTAGACGCCGCGATTGAACTCGGGCACCCCGTCGAGATCGAGCGGGATGTCGGTGAGGTCGTCCGGCTCGCCCGCGAGCAGTTTTGTCATGCGGTCGATCGCCTGCTGCACCTCGGCGGTCGGCTCAGCCTCGCTGGCATCAGCGTGGCGCTGGTGGATGCGGGTGCGGATCTTCTGCTCGCCGCCCATCGGCAATTGCGTGCCGTTGATGCCGCGCGGGCCCCAGGCGATCGCGCACAGGCCGATCCGGGTGTCGAACAGGGCAAAATGCTGGTCGGTCATGGCTAGGTTCCTGGCTTGCTTCCGTTGCAGGCCCCCACTTTGAATTCCCGCCAAATCTAGGCTTGGAAATAGTTGCGATCCACCCGGTTTCCGGGAATCTTGCACAGGAGTTCCAATTCCTCGCGAGCCCTGAATGCAAAGCCTCCACGTCAACGGATACGACATGCCCTATCTCGACGTGGGCGAAGACAGAGCCCGTCCGCTGGTCTGCGTGCACGGCTCGCTCAACGACTTCCGCGTCTGGGGCTGCGTGCTCGGCCCGCTGTCGCGGCGGCATCGGGTGATCGCCGTCAGCCTGCGGCACTTCTTCCCGGAGCGCTGGGACGGCCTCGGTGACACCTATTCAATCGCCCAGCACGTCGAGGACGTCATCGCCTTCATCGACGAGCTCGATCTCGGCCCCGTCGATCTGATGGGCCATTCCCGCGGCGGGCACATCTGTTTTCGCGTCGCTCAGCAGCGCCCCGATTTGTTGCGCCGGCTCGTTCTGGCCGAGCCCGGCGGCGAGCTCGATGCGAGCCTCGACCCTGATTATGTCGGCGGCCCCTCGCCGCTGCTGGCGCGCTTCACCGCCTCGGCCGAGAAGATCGCGGCGGGCGACGTCGACGGCGGCCTTGCCGTCTTCGTCGACACGCTGGAGGGCGCCGGCACTTGGCCGCGCCTACCGGCGATGGTGAAGCAGAACCTGCGCGACAACGCCATGACACTGATCGGCCAGGTCCGCGACGACCGCCCGCCATTCTCGAAGGCGGATGCGGAGTCCATCAAAATTCCGACACTGTTCATCCTGGGCGCGCGGACCAAGGGCCTGCTGCCGAAGGTGCTGCACGCGCTGGCCGCGCATGTACCCTATTCGAAGACGGCGATCATCCCGAATGCGACGCATCCGATGTTCGAGCAGGCGCCGCAGAAATACTCCGAAGTGGTTCTGGATTTTCTGGCGAGCTGACCATGCAGACATTGCGCGTCAACGGTTACGACATGGCCTATCTCGAAGTCGGAAGCGGCCCGCCGCTGGTTTGCGTGCACGGCACGCTCGGTGATTTCCGCACCTGGTATTCGGTCCTGGGCCCACTTTCGAAGGCACATCGGGTGATCTCGGTCAGCCTGCGGCACTTCTTCCCCGAGCATTGGGATGCCGTCGGCGACGACTACAAGATGGCGCAGCATGTCGCCGACGTGATCGCGTTCATCGAGCAGGTCAGGCCCGGCCCGGTCGATCTGATGGGCCATTCGCGCGGCGGGCACATCGCCTTTCGCGTGGCGCAGGCGCGGCCGGATCTGCTGCGCAAACTGGTGCTGGCCGAGCCGGGCGGCGATCTCGACTCATCCCTGCCGGTCCCCGAAGGCACACCCGCGCATCCGCCGCTGGCGGCCCGCACCGCGCGATCGGTCGAGATGATCCGCGGCGGTGACATCGAGGGCGCGCTGCAAAATTTCTACGAAGGCATCGAAGGCGACGGCTCCTGGCGGCGCGTGCCCGCCGCGGCGAAGCAGCAACTCCGCGACAACGCACTCACCTTCATCGGTCAGATCAACGAGCAGCGCCGGCCCTACACGCTCAGCGACGCGCAGGCGATCAGGACGCCGACGCTGCTGATCGGCGGGGGGGC
>NZ_AJQE01000178.1:0-5000 GCF_000261685.1 Bradyrhizobium genomosp. I (2014)
GTGATGTGGCGCGTGTTGGCCGCGCATATCGCAGGCAGCAGGACGGCGGTGATCCCGAATGCAGGTCACTGGATGTTCGAGCAAGCGCCGCTGGAATTCGGCGAGGCGGTGAACAGGTTCTTGGCGGAGTAGGCGCGTCTTCGCCTCTCTCCGCAAGCGGGGCGAGGGAGTACGCGGCCGGAGCCTCCCTCGCGCGGCCTCACACCTTCCACACGCCGACCGGCATCTTGATCGTCGCGTTCAGCCTGTTCCACACGTTGATCGTCGCGATCGCGAGGATCAGCGTTGCGAGTTCGCGCTCGTCGAAATGCTTGTCGGCTTCGTTCCAGGTCGCATCCGGCACCGGGTCCTCGCGATCGGCGAGGCGCGTGACCGCCTCGGTCAAGGCCAGCGCGGCGCGCTCGGCGTCGGTGAAATAGGGCGCATCGCGCCAGGCGGACACGGCGAACAGGCGCTCGTCGGTTTCACCCGCCTTGCGGGCGACCTTCGGATGCATGTCGACGCAGACGCTGCAGCCATTGATCTGGCTGGCGCGCAGGTGCACCAGTTCCAGGAGCTTTTCCGGCAGGCCCTGCTTGGTCAGGTTGCCGAGGGACTGAAGGACATTCATGGCCTCAGGCAGGACCATGACCGGGTGATTCATGCGAGCGTGCATCATTTTCGTCTCCATCTGTCGAATTTCGAAGGTTCCGGTCACATCCGCCGGATTGGCTTCGTCAATGGCATGACGGATCGCGACGAGGGAATGTGACCGATGACCGAACAAAATTTTCTCACTGAACGGTTCGAGGCCAGCAGGGACCATTTGCGCGCGGTCGCCTACCGCATGCTGGGATCCCGCGCCGAGGTCGACGATGCCGTTCAGGAGGCGTGGCTGCGGGTCAGCCGCTACGACATGTCCGACGTCGCGAATTTGCGCGGCTGGCTGACCACCGTGGTGGCACGCATCTGCCTCGACATGTTGCGCGCGCGAAAGTCGCGCAAGGAGGAGCCGATGGGTCCGCATGTGCCGGAGCCGGTCGACGAGACGCGGGAGCGCGAAGCGGAGATGGCCGACTCCGTCGGCGCGGCGCTGCTCGTCGTGCTGGAAACGCTGCAGCCGGCGGAGCGGCTCGCCTTCGTGCTGCACGACATGTTCGCCGTGCCCTTCGAGGAGATCGCGCCGATCGTCGGCCGCTCGGTGGATGCCTCGCGGCAGCTCGCGAGCCGGGCGCGGCGGCGCGTGCAGGGCGCGCCGGTGCCCGAGACCAACCTGTCACGCCAGCGCGGAATCGTCGATGCCTTCCTCAAGGCGTCGCGCGAAGGCGATTTCGAGGGACTGCTGGCCGTGCTCGATCCCGACGTCGTATTCCGCGCCGATCAGGCCGCGGTGCGGCTCGGCGCGCTGGCGGAGATCCGCGGCGCGGATGCGGTCGCGCAGCTCTACAAGGGCCGCGCCCAGGCCGCGCGGGCGGCGCTGGTCGATGGCGAGATCGGCGTTGCCGTCATCCTCGGCGGGAAGCTGCGCATCGCGCTGCGGGTGGCGTTCACAGGCGACCGTATTGCCGGGATCGAGGCGCTGGCCGATGCAGAGCGGATCGCAACGCTCGACGTGGAAGTGCTGGAGCACTGAGGTCCGGAGACAAATATCGCGAAAACAACCCCATGCACAGTAGACAGGCCAAGTAATATCAATGACTTAGCTGTTAGAACGAGGGCATGCTGAGCCACCCTCAGATACCGCTTGACGCCTCCTCCCGCGAAGCGTAGTTTCGAATACGGAATTCCGTATTCCCATTGTCTTTCGGAGCTGCCGGCGTGATCCCTCTCGACCCGCTCCCGAACTTGATCGACCAGGTCTATGCGCGGATTCTGGAGGCGATCTCCGACCGCACGCTGCGCCCCGGCCAGCGCATCCGGCAGAACGAGCTGGCCGACAAGCTCGGCGTGTCGCGCCAGCCTGTCTCGCATGCGCTGCACCTGTTGCATCGCCAGGGCCTGGTGGCCGAGAGCGGCCGGCGTGGCTTCGAAGTCACCCAGCTCGATCCCGCACGCATCCGCCAGCTCTACGAGGTGCGCGGCGCGATCGACGCGCTGGCGGCCCGGCTCGCGGCCGAACGTGCGGCATACGACGCGGCCGGACGCGCGCGGCTGGAGGCGGCGCTCGCCGCCGGACGCCGCAGCGACCGCAACACGGCGCTGGCCGAGCTCATCGGGCTCGATGTCGATTTTCACCGCGCGATCTATCAGCTCGCCGGCAATCCCGTGATCGAGGAGACCATCGCGCCGCAATGGCCGCACATGCGCCGCTCGATGGCAACCGTGCTCTCCGAGCTCGATTATCGCGACAGCGCCTGGGCGGAGCATGCCGATATTGCCGGACACATTCTCGCCGGTGACGCCAATGCCGCCGAACGCGCCGCGCTGGCACATGCGCAGACGGCGGGACGGATGACTGAGGAGAGATTGCGGGCGACGGAGGAAGCGGCGGCGTAGCTATTTGCGTCCCGTCATTCCGGACGCGCAAAGCGCGATCCGGAATCTCGAGGTTCTCAGGTGCGCAAGTGCGCACCCGAGTTCGGTCCTGCGGACCGGAACGACAACAAGAACAAGTCAACAGGAGGACGACCCGATGAAACTGTCCCAGGAACAATTGGAGTTCTTCCATCGCGAGGGCTGGCTGTTCCTGCCCGAGCTGTTCAGCCAGGAGGAGGTCGACCTGCTCGCGCGCGAGGCGGTCGGCATCTATGACGCCAACCGGCCGGAGGTCTGGCGCGAGAAGAGCGGCGCGCCGCGCACGGCTTTTGCCGCGCATCTCTACAACGAGGCGTTCGGGATCCTGGGCGCGCATCCGCGCATGATCGAGCCGGTCGAGCAATTGTTCGGCGAGCCGGTCTACATGCACCAGTTCAAGATCAACGCGAAATCGGCCTTCACCGGCGACGTCTGGCAGTGGCACCAGGACTACGGCACCTGGAAGCGCGACGACGGCATGCCGGAGCCGCGCGCGATGAACATCGCGATCTTCCTCGACGAGGTGATGCCGATCAACGGCCCCCTGATGCTGGTGCCGCGCAGCCAGAACGCCGGCGATCTCGAAGCCTCGCACGACCTCGCCACCACCTCCTATCCGTTGTGGACGCTGGATGAGGCCACCGTGACGCGCCTCGTCGAGCAGGGCGGCATCGTCGCGCCCACGGGCAAACCCGGCGGCATGCTGATGTTCCACGGCAATCTGGTGCACGGCTCGAGCGGCAACATCACCCCCTACCCGCGCAAGATCGTGTACCTGACGCTGAACGCGGTCTCGAACCATATCCGCAAGCCCACGCGGCCAGAGTACATCGCGCATCGCGATTTCACGCCGATCAAGACCGTGGATGATGATGCTCTGGTGCGGCTTGCGCGTGCGCCCCGGCAGGCGGCGGAGTAAGAGTAGGATCCGGTCCCGTGCCCCGGACGCAGCGCAGCACGTCAGTGATGCGCTGCTGAGCCGGGGCCCACGCCGCCACGTCTTCTCGGTCTGGGTCCCGGCTCTGCGGAGCAGCGTTCCACGCTGCACCGCGTCCGGGACACGACCATTGCCAGGATATTCCCATGAACCTCTTCCGCCTCCTCCAGGCCCGCGCGTCCGCCGGCAAGCCTGTCCGTGTCGCGCTGATCGGCGCGGGCAAATTCGGCTCGATGTTTCTGGCACAGGTGCCGCACACGCCGGGGCTGGAGGTGCCTGTTATCGTCGATATCGACTGCGAACGCGCGCGCGAGGCCTGCCGCACGGTGGGCTGGAGCGCCGAGCGGATCGCCGCAACCGTGTTCACCGACGACGGCGCGCGCGCCATCGCCGGCGGCGCGATGGATGTGGTGGTGGAAGCGACCGGCAATCCCGCGGTCGGCATCAAGCACGCGCGCGCCGCGATCGCCGCGGGCAAGCATATCGTGATGGTCAATGTCGAAGCCGACGTGCTGGCGGGCCCGCTGCTCGCCGAGGAAGCGCGCAAGGCCGGCGTGGTCTATTCGCTCGCCTATGGCGACCAGCCGGCGCTGACCGCCGAGATGGTCGACTGGGCCCGCGCCACCGGTTTTCGCGTCGTCGCCGCCGGCAAGGGGACAAAGTACCTGCCGGCCTATCATGACGTGACCCCCGACGGTGTCTGGCAGCACTACGGCCTGACTGCGGGGGAGGCGCAATCGGCCGGCATGAATCCGCAGATGTTCAACTCCTTTCTCGACGGCACCAAATCGGCGATCGAGATGGCCGCGATTGCCAACGCCTGCAGCCTCGACGTGCCGGCGGACGGCCTGCTGTTTCCGCCCTGCGGCGTCGACGACCTGCCGCACATCATGCGACCGCGCTCGCGCGGCGGCGTGCTGGAGCGGTCCGGCCTCGTCGAGGTCGTCTCCTCGCTCGAGCGCGACGGCCGGCCGGTGTTTCGCGACCTGCGCTGGGGCGTCTATGTCGTGCTGGAGGCACTGAGCGACTATGCGGCCGACTGCTTCAGGCAATATGGCCTGAAAACCGACGCCAGCGGACGCTTCGCCGCGATGTACAAGCCGTATCATCTGATCGGGCTCGAGTTGAACATCTCGGTGCTGTCGGCCGCGCTGCGGGGCGAGCCCACCGGGCAGGCCAGCGGCTTCCGCGGCGACGTCGCAGCGGTGGCCAAGCGCAATCTGCGCGCCGGCGAGATGCTCGACGGCGAAGGCGGCTACACGGTGTGGGGCAAGCTGGTACCGGCGGCTGCGAGCCTGAGGGCCGGCGCCTTGCCGATCGGCCTGGCGCACCGCGTAACGTTGAAGCATGACGTCGCGCACGGTGCCGTGGTGCGCTGGGGCGATGTCGAGTTCGACGCCGGCAATGAGACGATGAAGACGCGCAAGGCCATGGAAGCCGCGTTCGCAGCGCAGCATTGAAGGTGGCGACCATAGCGCAACCAAAGTGCGCTTGATTTGCGGTCGCCCTTTGGTCATCCTGCCTCCCGATCCGGGAACACAGAATTTTCGGACGCCAAAAAACGTCGGCC
>NZ_AJQE01000178.1:10000-15240 GCF_000261685.1 Bradyrhizobium genomosp. I (2014)
CTGAGGCCCAGCTTTCCTGACTGGTTCCGATTGTCTTTGATGTATCACTGGCCTGGTCCGCGTTCGCTCGCCACTACTAACGGAGTCTCTGTTGATGTCCTTTCCTCCAGGTACTTAGATGTTTCAGTTCCCTGGGTTTGCTTGAAACCTCCTATGTATTCAGAAGTCTCATACCTTCTCTTGATAACCGGAAATCCAAAACCTCGCGGTCATGGTCCCGATCATTTCTGGTCGAACACCAAGACACAAGGTCTTGGAGTTCCGGCTATCGAAGGTGGGTTTCCCCATTCGGAAATCCGCGGATCAAAGCTTCTTCGCAGCTCCCCACGGCTTATCGCAGCGTAGCACGTCCTTCATCGCCTCTCAGCGCCAAGGCATCCACCGAACACCCTTAAGGCACTTGATTGCTCTCATTATCAATGTCCACACACTCGGCAGAATGTTGTCTGTACGATTGCCTTGCGGCGCGCACCCTCGACGAATGCTACGTACAGCCGGACATTGACTAGAAAGACCAGCTTGCTTCGTAAGATCGTTCCGATAGCGAGGCGGTCAAGCTTCGCTAAAAGGATCATTTTACAACTCGCATTCAACCTCACGGCCGAAAGCAAGCGCCGAAAATGATCCGGAGATAATGAAGGCTCGCGCAACGATATGCTGCACGACCCAACTCGGATCGATCTCCTCTTTACGATGTCAGAAAACACGCATCTTGCTGTCTATCCAGACGAGCAGGATGCGAAGTGATGTTTCGCGGACGACGGTGCACGATCTCGGTGATCAAACCATCTGGTGGAGCCAGACGGGATCGAACCGACGACCTCATGCTTGCAAAGCACGCGCTCTCCCAGCTGAGCTATGGCCCCGTAACCAGAAGACGAATGCTCACTCGATGAAAGTGGTGGGCCTGGGAAGACTTGAACTTCCGACCTCACGCTTATCAAGCGCGCGCTCTAACCAACTGAGCTACAAGCCCCTAACGCTTATCCTGTTAAGGACCAGGGATTCTGCAAGCTTGCAGCCCCAGCGCGTGTTCGTCCGCGAAGAAAGAGAAACGAAGACGGCGAAATCCCGCCAATGCAGCTCAACGATCTGGCGATCTGTTGGCCACTGATGTTTCTAAAACGATCCGATAGTGAGCCGAAGCTCGCTGAAGGATCATCCTTAGAAAGGAGGTGATCCAGCCGCAGGTTCCCCTACGGCTACCTTGTTACGACTTCACCCCAGTCGCTGACCCTACCGTGGCCGGCTGCCTCCCTTGCGGGTTAGCGCACCGTCTTCAGGTAAAACCAACTCCCATGGTGTGACGGGCGGTGTGTACAAGGCCCGGGAACGTATTCACCGTGGCGTGCTGATCCACGATTACTAGCGATTCCAACTTCATGGGCTCGAGTTGCAGAGCCCAATCCGAACTGAGACGGCTTTTTGAGATTTGCGAAGGGTCGCCCCTTAGCATCCCATTGTCACCGCCATTGTAGCACGTGTGTAGCCCAGCCCGTAAGGGCCATGAGGACTTGACGTCATCCCCACCTTCCTCGCGGCTTATCACCGGCAGTCTCCTTAGAGTGCTCAACTAAATGGTAGCAACTAAGGACGGGGGTTGCGCTCGTTGCGGGACTTAACCCAACATCTCACGACACGAGCTGACGACAGCCATGCAGCACCTGTGTTCCAGGCTCCGAAGAGAGGGTCACATCTCTGCGACCGGTCCTGGACATGTCAAGGGCTGGTAAGGTTCTGCGCGTTGCGTCGAATTAAACCACATGCTCCACCGCTTGTGCGGGCCCCCGTCAATTCCTTTGAGTTTTAATCTTGCGACCGTACTCCCCAGGCGGAATGCTTAAAGCGTTAGCTGCGCCACTAGTGAGTAAACCCACTAACGGCTGGCATTCATCGTTTACGGCGTGGACTACCAGGGTATCTAATCCTGTTTGCTCCCCACGCTTTCGTGCCTCAGCGTCAGTATCGGGCCAGTGAGCCGCCTTCGCCACTGGTGTTCTTGCGAATATCTACGAATTTCACCTCTACACTCGCAGTTCCACTCACCTCTCCCGAACTCAAGATCTTCAGTATCAAAGGCAGTTCTGGAGTTGAGCTCCAGGATTTCACCCCTGACTTAAAGACCCGCCTACGCACCCTTTACGCCCAGTGATTCCGAGCAACGCTAGCCCCCTTCGTATTACCGCGGCTGCTGGCACGAAGTTAGCCGGGGCTTATTCTTGCGGTACCGTCATTATCTTCCCGCACAAAAGAGCTTTACAACCCTAGGGCCTTCATCACTCACGCGGCATGGCTGGATCAGGGTTGCCCCCATTGTCCAATATTCCCCACTGCTGCCTCCCGTAGGAGTTTGGGCCGTGTCTCAGTCCCAATGTGGCTGATCATCCTCTCAGACCAGCTACTGATCGTCGCCTTGGTGAGCCATTACCTCACCAACTAGCTAATCAGACGCGGGCCGATCTTTCGGCGATAAATCTTTCCCCGTAAGGGCTTATCCGGTATTAGCACAAGTTTCCCTGTGTTGTTCCGAACCAAAAGGTACGTTCCCACGCGTTACTCACCCGTCTGCCGCTGACGTATTGCTACGCCCGCTCGACTTGCATGTGTTAAGCCTGCCGCCAGCGTTCGCTCTGAGCCAGGATCAAACTCTCAAGTTGGACTTGAACTTTGAACCGGCTGATCACAACGTTTGACGAGGTCCCACCATTGTCGACCGAAATCGACTTGCTGCCCGCGATTCACATCGCTGGCAACGATGGTGTTTCCTTTAAAACGTGTACCGCCGAAGTCTTTCGTCCGGTCTCGATCAGAAAAGCCGAAGCTTTTCAGAAGCGAGACCCGCAAGGACTCCGCCGTCCACGTTTCTCTTTCTTCATCTTCACTTGTCAAACAGCCCGGGACCGTGGAGGCCCCAACCTTCCGGAGTGGAAGGGTTCCGACACCCTTACCGACGATGAATGACTCCAACCGACTGGTGTCGATTGTTGTGTCACTCAACAAGGTGAGGAGCATCAGTGGCGCGTTCGCTCGCCTTGGTCAGTGACCCGGCGGCGCCGCGCTCAGTGGTTGGGGTTATAGGCCCCGCCTTCCGGGCTGTCAACGCCCATCGTCAACAAATCGTCGCACAGTGGATTGTCGTAGAAATTCACACGATTCCAGCGGGTTAGCGAGGCGCTGAATGCGCAGACCGAAGCGGCCCGGCAAAAAATCTGAAAAAAGTTTGGCCCCAGGCAGGCTCCGGAAGGGGCCCGGAGGGGCTCCGGAGACGGCCTGCGGCGCCCTCCCGGGAAGGCCCCTTGCGTCAGGCCGTTCAGGAAACTTTTTCCATACTAGGCGCCGTACTTGAGCCACATTCCCGCGGCGTTCTGATACACACAAGCTTGAATCGCAGGGATGCCAGTGGGGGCTGCCGGCGGTTTTCATGGGGTCAGAGGAAGGCGATCTTGCAGATGACGCAGCCTTCCCCGGACATTCGAGAGACATCGAGAGAGCTTTTTCCGCCCTTCTGTTCGTAATTTCGGCCGGCCCGTCGTGGGGCTCTCTGAGCGCGGACAACTGTGCGGCTTGCCTTTTCCCGGTAATCCCCCTTCAAGAGGGCGGCTTGGGAGTGGGTTCGGAGCGGACCTCTTGGGTCGTTGATTGGGGGACTTGAGTGAACCACAGGACGTCACGCGGCGCTTACGGGCGTGAGACCGGGATCATCGATCTCGGCCACGAGCCGCCGCTGTCCGTCGATGGGTCCGAAGCCGCCGTCATCGACCGCCGCCGCGTCTCGGTGCAATGGTTCAGCGGGACAATTCTGACCGGACTCTGCGGCGCGGCCCTGATCGGCGGCGCCGTTTTCGCATCGCTCGACGGCGAGATGACCTTCGCCAAGGTGCCGGAGCGGGTCGAAGGCGCGTTGCGCGGCGCATTCGGCGCCGCCGATCGCGTCGCCACGCTGCACAAGAGCGACCGCCTGCCGCCGCCAAGCGAATCCACGGCCTCGCGCAACGTCATGCGCGTCTCGATGGTCGCCCGCGTCGGCAACCGGGACGTGATGCGGGTGCGCCCCTTCGTCCGGATCGCCGGCAACCTGTCGATGACGACGAGCGACCTCTCGGCGAAGATCCCGCCGTTCAACGCCCAGCGCCTGCTCACCGATGTCGGCTCCGATCCGAAGACGGCGTCCGACGATCCCAACAATCCCGAGGCGGTCGAGCCCGACGCGGAAGTGTCCTTCGTCACCAAGGACCTGTCGCCGGTGCTGCCGAAGGCCAAGATTTCCGCGGTGGTGGCGCTCGACGACATCCTCATGCGGGTCCGCGATGCCGCCAATTGGCGCGGCAATGGTGGCGTGCGCTACGCCTCGCTCGCCAATGCCACCGCCGACATCTCCGGCGCAACCGGCCCCTCCGACATCAGAACCGCCTACGCTGCCGAGGCCTCGCCGTCCGATCCCTATGCCGGCTTCGAGACGCGCGTGGTGCCGGAAAACGTGACGCTGCTGCCTAAGACCAAGGAGCAGATCACCGGCGGCAATCCAAACGGCGAACGCGTCCACATGGTCAAGAAGGGCGACAGCGTCGCCTCGGTGCTGCGCGAACTCGGCGCGACCACCGACGAGATCAAGGCGATCACCGCAACGCTCGGCCCGCGCGGCCGTGACGGCGGCCTCAAGGAGGGCGAAAAGCTCCGCATCCTGATGGCGCCCGCCAACCCAGGCGCCCGCCTCCAGCCCTATCGCGTCGTGGTTGCAAACGACACCGTGGTGGAGGCGATCGCGGCGCTGTCCGACCTCGGCAAATACGTCGCGGTCGACGTCTCGAGCATGAACACCGTCGCCGATGCCGCGGCCAACGCCAGCAGCGAGGACGATGACGACGATGACGGCACTGGCGTGCGGCTCTACCAGAGCATCTACGAGACCGCGATGCGCAACAAGGTGCCGATGCCCGTCATCGAGGATATGATCAAGATCTACTCCTACGACGTCGATTTCCAGCGCAAGGTGCAGCCCGGGGATTCCTTCGACGTGTTCTACGCCGGCGAGGACGAGGGCGTGACGTCGAGCGAAAAGAACGAGGTGCTGTTCGCCTCCCTCACGGTCGGCGGCGAGACCAAGAAATACTACCGCTACCAGAGCCCCGACGACGGCGTCGTCGATTACTACGACGAGACCGGCAAGAGCGCGAAGAAGTTCCTGGTCAGAAAGCCCGTCAACAACGCCATCATGCGCTCCGGCTTCGGCGGCCGCCGCC
>NZ_AJQE01000179.1 GCF_000261685.1 Bradyrhizobium genomosp. I (2014)
CGTGAAGATGCATACCGGCGTCGATTGGGCCACCGCCTACGGCACACCGATCTTCGCCTCCGGCAACGGCATGATCGAGAAGGCCGGCCCCGAGGGCGGCTACGGCAAGTACATCCGCATCAAGCACGCCAACGGGTATGAGACCGCCTACGGCCACATGTCCGCCTTCGCCAAGGGCATGGAGCCCGGCAAGAAGGTACGACAGGGCCAGGTCATCGGTTTCGTCGGCTCGTCGGGCCTGTCGACCGGCCCGCACGTCCATTACGAGATCCTGGTCAACGGCCGCTTCGTCGACCCGATGCGCGTGAAGCTGCCGCGCGGCCGTTCGCTGGAGGGCCCGATGCTGGCAGGCTTCGAGAAGGAGCGCGACCGGCTCGACGGCATGATGAGCGGCCGCAACGGCGCCATCGCCCGCATCTCAGACGCCACCGGCGGGCCGCTGCAGGTCACCAACCGGTAATTGCAATCGGCCGACACCGGCCGGACATCCCCAAACACGATCCGCATGCGACGTCGCGCGGCGACGCCGTTCTTGCGCGTCACAATTTCAAGTTTCATTTGCCAAAGCGGGATGACGGGCGAATACTTTCCAAAAAATGGGAGGTCACGTCATGAAGTCCAGGCTTGCCTGCGCAGTCTTCGCCGTTACGGTTTTTTCCGTCACGAGCGCATCGGCCGAAAGCTGGGAAGTCACGAGACTCGTGCCTGGATCGGCATTTCACGGCGTGCACGGGCTCGGTGTCGACAAGGCCGGTCATCTGTTTGCCGGCAGCGTCGCCGGCGCCGCGCTCTACGAGGTCGACATTGCGGGCAATAGCGCCAAGGTTGCAATCCCGGCACCGGTCGGAATGGCCGATGACATCGCGTTCGCGCCCGACGGCACCATGGCCTGGACCGGATTCCTCGCCGGCGATCTCTATGCGCGCAAAGGCGATGGCCCGATCAGGAAGCTCGCTAGCGGCCTTCCCGGCATCAACTCGCTCGCCTTCCGCAAGGACGGCAGGCTCTACGCCACCACCGTCTTCCTCGGCGACACGCTCTATGAGATCGACGTCGCGGGCGTCAAACCGCCCCGCCAGATCATGGAGAAGATGGGCGGCCTCAACGGCTTCGAGTTCGGTCCCGACGACAAGCTCTACGGCCCGCTCTGGTTCAAGGGACAGGTCGCCAAGGTCGACGTCGACAAGGCCGAGCTCACCGTCGTCGCCGACGGCTTCAAGGTGCCGGCCGCGGTGAACTTCGACTCCAAGGGCAATCTCTTCGTGGTCGACACCGCGCTCGGCCAGCTGGTCCGGGTCGATCCGAAGTCGGGCGCCAAGACCATGATCGCGCAATTGAAGCCGTCGCTGGATAATCTGGCCATCGACGACAAGGACCGCATCTACGTTTCCAACATGGCCGACAACGGCATCCAGGAGGTCGATCCGGCGACCGGCCAGGCCAGGCAGATCATCATCGGCAAGCTCGCGCTGCCCGGGGGCATCGGCGTCACCTCGGAGAACGGCAAGGACACGATCCACGTCGCCGACGTGTTCGCCTATCGCACGGTGGACGGCGCGACCGGCGAGGTCACCGAGAAGGCGCGCATGCACGCCGCCGGCGTCATGCTCGAATATCCAATGAGCGCGACGGCGAGGGGCAACGACGTGGTGCTGTCCAGCTGGTTCACCGGCACCGTGCAGGTGATCGACGCCAAGAGCGGCGCGACACGCGAGATGCTGCACGGCTTCAAGGCGCCGCACGATGCGATCGTGCTCGCCGATGGCAGCATCCTAGTGGCCGAGCTCGGCACCAAATCGCTGGTCAAGGTCAGCGGCGAGCACGGCAAGGATCGCACCACGCTGATCGGCAACCTCGAGGGCCCGGTCGGCCTGGTCGGTGGCCCCGGCGGCGAGGTCTATGTCGCCGAAGCCTTCGCCGGCATCGTTTCCAGGATCGACAGCAATGGCGAAAGGACCGTGATCGCCAAGGAGCTGATGATGCCCGAAGGCATCGCGCGCACCAGCGACGGCCAGCTGATCGTGGCGGAGGTCGGGGCCAAGCGGCTGATCGCGATCGCCCTCGAGAGCGGCAAGATCACCGAGATCGCCGCCAATCTCCCGATCGGCCTGACCGGCGCACCCGGCGGCCTGCCGACGCATATCCCCACCGGCGTCGCGGTCGGTGCCACGGGCGCGATCTACTTCAGCTCGGATGTGGAGAACGCGATCTACAAGGTGGTGAAAAAGTAGGAGTGCTTGCACGGTCCGCCCCGCGGAACCGGCGCGCCGGTTCCCGGTTAGACGCAAACGGAAGCCGACCAGCAGGAGGATCGCCCATGACGCGCCTCTCACGCGACGATGTCGTCAAGGCCGTGGACCGCGCCGACGACGTCACCATTGCGCAGATCATCGGAACCGGCGCCACCGCCGAGGAGCTCGCCGAAGCCCAGGCCTGGCTTGCCAATGACGAGCCCATGATCAACGATTTGCGGCCGCTGGCGCAGGGACGGGTGCGCGAGCTCGTGGAGATATTGTCCGAGCTGGAAGAGGACGACGAAGAGGTTGGACCGGCCGAGCCCGGCTCCGCGTCCGCAGTCGACTAATGCGCGATGCAATGAGGATGATGGTCATCGCGCTTAGGATATTGTTCGAGACTGCAAGCCGATCCTCTCCAAACAAAGTTCGCCCCGGAGAAGTGAAACCTCTCCGGGGCGGTTTGTCGCTTTCAGACGGCAGTGCCGCTCAGTTCAGCTTGCGCTTCGACGCCGGCGCTTCGAACTGGGTGATCTCGGCGGTCTGCGGTGCCTTGCCGTTGAAGGTCAGCACGTTGCCTTCGGACGAGATTGCGACGCTGTCGCCGTCCCTGACGTCGCCGGCGAGAATCATCTCGGCGAGCGGATCCTGGAGGTAGCGCTGGATCACCCGCTTCAGCGGCCTTGCGCCATAGGCGGGATCCCAGCCCTTGGCGGCGAGCCAGTCGCGTCCCGCGGCATCGAGCGTCAGCACGATCTTGCGATCGGTCAGCAGCTTCTGCAGCCGCGCGAACTGGATCTCGACGATCCGGCCCATCTCGCTCCGCTGCAGGCGGTGGAACAGGATGATCTCGTCGACGCGGTTGAGGAATTCGGGGCGGAAATGCGCCCGCACCATTCCCATCACCTGCTCGCGCACGGCCGAGGTGTCCTCGCCCTCCGGCTGGTTCACCAGGAATTCCGAACCGAGGTTCGAGGTCATGATGATCAGCGTGTTGCGGAAGTCGACGGTGCGGCCCTGGCCATCGGTCAGGCGGCCGTCGTCGAGCACCTGCAACAGGACGTTGAAGACGTCGGGATGCGCCTTCTCGATCTCGTCGAACAGCACGACCTGGTAGGGCCGGCGCCGCACCGCTTCGGTGAGCGCACCGCCCTCGTCATAGCCGACATAACCCGGAGGCGCGCCGATCAGCCGGGAGACCGAGTGCTTCTCCATGTATTCGGACATGTCGAGGCGAACCATCGCGGTCTCGTCGTTGAACAGGTACTCGGCGAGCGCCTTGGTCAGCTCGGTCTTGCCGACGCCGGTGGGCCCCAGGAACATGAACGAGCCTGTGGGGCGGTTCGGGTCCTGCAGGCCTGCGCGCGAGCGACGCACGGCGGTCGCGACCGCACGCACGGCCTCGGCCTGACCGACGACGCGCTTGCCGAGCTGCTCCTCCATCTTCAGGAGCTTCTCCTTCTCGCCTTCCAGCATCTTGTCGACGGGCACGCCGGTCCAGCGCGAGACCACCTGCGCGATGTGGTTGGCGGTGACCGCCTCCTCCATCATCTCGCCGGAGCTTTCACGCGCCTCGATGTCCGCCAGCTGCCTCTCCAGCTCCGGGATGCGGCCATAGGCCAGCTCGCCGGCCTTCTGGAATTCGCCGCGCCGCTGCGCGTTGGCGAGCTCGACGCGCAAGCCGTCGAGCTCGGCCTTCAGCTTCTGGGCATCGGAGAGCTTGTTCTTCTCCGCGCTCCAGCGCGCCGTCAGCCCGGCAGACTTCTCCTCGAGCTCGGCAAGGTCCTTCTCCAGGGTCTGGAGCCGGGTCTTGGAGCCGGGATCGCTTTCCTTCTTCAGCGCCTCCTGCTCGATCTTGAGACGGATGATCTCGCGGTCGAGCGAATCCAGCTCTTCCGGCTTGGAATCGACCTGCATCTTCAGCCGCGCCGCGGCCTCGTCCATCAGGTCGATCGCCTTGTCGGGCAGGAAGCGGTCGGTGATGTAGCGGTTGGACAGCGTCGTGGCGGCGACGAGCGCGGAATCGGTGATCCGCACGCCATGGTGCTGCTCGTACTTGTCCTTCAGCCCGCGCAAGATCGAGATGGTGTCCTCGACAGAAGGCTCGCTGACGAAGATCGGCTGGAAGCGCCGCGCCAGCGCGGCGTCCTTCTCGACGTGCTTCTGGTACTCGTCGAGCGTGGTCGCACCGATGCAGTGCAGCTCGCCGCGGGCGAGCGCCGGCTTCAGCAGGTTGGACGCGTCCATCGCGCCGTCGCCCTTGCCGGCACCAATCAGCGTGTGCATCTCGTCGATGAACAGGATGAAGGTGCCCTCGCTCCCGGTCACTTCCTGGAGCACGGCCTTCAGCCGCTCCTCGAACTCGCCACGGTATTTTGCGCCGGCAATCAGTGCGCCGAGGTCGAGCGAGAGCAGCTTCTTGTCCTTGAGGCTCTCCGGCACATCGCCATTGACGATGCGCAGCGCGAGGCCTTCGGCGATGGCGGTCTTGCCGACGCCGGGCTCGCCGATCAGGACGGGGTTGTTCTTGGTCCGGCGCGACAGCACCTGGATGGTGCGGCGGATCTCCTCGTCGCGGCCGATGACCGGATCGAGCTTGCCGTCGCGCGCGGCCTGGGTCAGGTCGCGGGCATATTTCTTCAGCGCGTCATACGCGTTCTCGGCGGTCGCGCTGTCGGCCGTGCGGCCCTTGCGCAACGCCTCGATCGCCGCGTTGAGGTTCTGCGGGGTGACGCCGCCCTTGTTGAGGATGGTGCCGGCTTCGCTGGACTTCTCCAGCGTCAGGCCGAGCAGCAACCGCTCCACGGTGACGAAGCTGTCGCCGGCCTTCTCGCCGGCCTTTTCAGCGGCGTCGAAGGTGCGGGCGAGCTCGGGTGCGAGGTAAATCTGGCCGGCGCCACCGCCGGAGACCTTCGGCACCTTGCCGAGGGCGTCCTCGGTCGCCTTCAGGATTGCACGGGAATTGCCGCCGGCGCGGTCGATCAGGCCGGCAGCGAGCCCCTCATTGTCGTCCAGGAGGACTTTCAGGAGGTGCAGGGTGGAAAACTGCTGGTGCCCCTCGCGCATCGCCAGCGACTGCGCGGACTGGATGAAGCCCCTGGAGCGTTCGGTATACTTCTCGATGTTCATCTTTTCTATCCCTCGGCCTGCCCTTGGGGCCCTCTAAGGCACCCCAATACGGCATCTTCATTGGGTTTCCGCTTACCGCATTGACGTTTCTCAAGCGGGAACGGTCGTCTTTTGCCGACATTGCCGCCGGCCTGAGGCAGATGTGGGAAGCGGGTTGCGGATGCGAAAGAGGCGAATTCACAAATTCGTGCGCTCGTGGACGGGCTTGGCGCTGGCGGGCCGAATCCCTTAAGTAGCGGCATGACAGCCAGCCACACTGCCGAGATCACCGGCCTCTATCGCTACCCGATCAAGGGCCTGACGCCGGAACGGCTGTCGCGCGCTCCTTTGCGGGTCGGCCGGACCCTGCCAGCCGACCGCCGCTACGCCATCGAGAACGGCCCGAGCGGGTTCGACCCTGAGGCGCCCGAGTGGAAGCCGAAAATCCAGTTTCTGATGCTCGCGCGCAACGAGCGGCTGGCCGAGCTCGACAGCCGGTTCGACGACGCCACCAATCTGTTGACCATCCGCAAGGACGGCCAAATCGTCGCCAGCGGCGATCTCGAGACCACCGCCGGGCGCGCCGCCATTGAGGCCTATTTCAGCGAGAACTTTCAGCCGGAGCTCAAGGGCCCGCCCAAGGTTCTGTCCGGCCGCGACCACAGCTTCTCCGATGTCGCCCGCAAGGTCGTCTCCATCATCAATCTCGGCAGCGTCCACGCCATCGAGACCATGCTCGGCGGCGTCGCCGTGCATCCGCTGCGCTTCCGCGCCAATCTCTACGTCAAGGGCTGGCCGGCCTGGTCGGAGCTCGAGCTCGTCGGCCAGACGCTCGCGATCGGGCAGGCCCGGCTGAAGGTGATCAAGCGCATCGTCCGCTGCCCGGCCACCAATGTCGATCCGGAAACCGCCAAGCGCGATCTCGAAATCCCGCCCACGCTCTCGCGCCATCTCGGCCACATGGATTGCGGTATCTATGCCGAGGTGATCGAAGGTGGCGAGATCGGCGTGGGTGATGCCGTCGCGGTGGAAGAGCCGAAGCTGCTGTGAGCTTCGTAGGGGTGGGTTAGCCGAAGGCGTAACCCACCACCACGTGTCACCACAGAAGCAGAAGAGGTGGGTTACGCCAGCGGACCGCGCTTCGCGCGACCGCCAGCTAACCCACCCTACGCGCCTCACCGTCAATTCGGCATCACATACGCATAGATCCGGCCGCGCGAGACCGGCGCTTCGCGGACGCGGTTGCCGTTGTTGCCGGAGATCATGATCGGATTGCCCTGGGCGTCGATGCCGGTGATGATGCCGACATGGCCGCCGCGGCGGCCGCGCGACATCACTGCGATCGCGCCGACCTGCGGGCCGGACACACGCGTGCCGTAACGCGCGAACGAGCTCGCCATGTCGGATCCGGTGCCACGATGGCCGGTGTGCTCAAGCACCATGTTCATGAAGCGCGCGCACCACAGGCTGCCACGCCCGGTCGGATTGCCGCCGAGATAGCGGCGCGCCTCGGACACGAGGCCTGAGCCCGATCCGCCACTGAAGCCGCCGCTCATGCCAGCACCGCCGGCGTTGGCATTCGGATCATAGCTCGCCTGGGCATTGGCGAAGCCGCTCGCCTGCAACTGCGCCGCGCTGCGCTCGAAGCGCGAGCTGCGTGCATGATGGCGGTGGTGATGATGTCTGGCGTGGTGCACGTAAGCGTGCCGCTCTGCGCTATGACGATGATGCGGCCGTGCCGAGGCCGGAGAAACCAGCGCGGCGACCGCCGCGAAGAAGAACGCCAGCGCGACAACACAACGCGACAGGCGGAACGCAAACAACTCAACCATTCTTCATCCTTCGTTACACCCCCACTTCCCGTCGGCACGTGCCGTGACCGACATCCGTCGGGCCGTAAAGCTTCCGGATGTGGCGAGAAAAAGACACCGCGTCGGCGAATAGCTGGGATGATCTTGTGTCGGTGCTGGTCCGATGCTGCCGCATTGCGGACAACAGCGTTAACTGCAATCCTGCAAAGGCGGTTTGAAGAGAGGGAAACGGTTAATGCCCCACGCCACGACCAGGGACGACGTCCGCATCTATTTCGAAGAGGCGGGTCAGGGAACGCCGATACTTTTTCTGCACGAGTTCGCGGCCGACTACACCAATTGGGAGCCGCAGATGCGCTACTTCTCGCGCGGCCATCGCTGCATCACCTATTCGGCGCGCGGCTACACGCCATCGGACGTGCCCGAGGGGGAGGTCTATACCTTCACGCATTTCTACACCGATGCGCTCGCGGTGCTCGATCATCTCGGGATCGATCGCGCCCATCTCGTGGGGCTGTCGATGGGTGCCTACTCCTCGCTTCAGATCGGACTCAACGCGCCGCAGCGCGCATTGTCGATGACGCTCGCCGGCGTCGGCTCCGGCTCGGAGATCGAAAATCTGGACTCCTGGCGCCAGCAATGCCGCGCCAATGCCGAACAGTTCGAGACATCAGGCTCCGCCGAGGTCGCAAAGGTCACGCGCGAGGCGCCGAGCCGGATTCCCTTCCTGGTGAAAGACCCGCGCGGCCACGCCGATTTCTATGCCGCGCTGGCGCGGCACGACGCCAGGGGTTCGGCGCGCACGATGCGCGGCTTCCAGGGCGGACGTCCCTCGATCTACACGATGACGGACGCGATCGTGAAGGTGGCAACGCCCGCGCTGATCATCTGCGGCGACGAGGATGATCCCTGCATCGGGCCCAGCCTGTTCCTGAAGAAGCACCTGCCGGCCGCGGGCCTCGCGATGTTTCCGAAGTCGGGCCACGTGCTCAATCTCGAGGAGCCCGCGCTGTTCAACGAGACGGTGGAGCGCTTCGTCACGCTGGCGGATGCCGGACGCTGGCCGGTGCGCGATCCGCGGTCGCTGGTGGCGCATTAAGGCAGGGCGCGCTACCAAGTATTCCGTCATTGCGAGCGCAGCGAAGCAATCCAGAGTCTTTCCGCGGAGTTAGTCTGGATTGCTTCGTCGCAAGAGCTCCTCGCAATGACGGAGGAACTATTTTCCGCCGCCCCTGCTCAGCAGAAACACCGCCTGCTCGCCGAACATGTTCCACACCCACCAGGGCAGGTTCAGCGGCACCGGGCGGCCGTAGAGATCGAGCGCGACCGAGCGCTCCATCTTGACGTTGATCTCGTCGCAGAGCTGCACGAAATCCTTGATCGTGCAGAAATGGATGTTGGCGGTGTCGTACCAGGTCGCCGGCAGGTTCTCGGTGCGCGGCATGTGGCCGCCGATCAGGAGCTGGAGCCGCATCTTCCAGAACCCGAAATTCGGGAACGACACGATGGCCCGGCGGCCGATGCGCAGAAGATTTTCCAGCACCACGCGCGGCTGCCGCGTCGCCTGCAGCGTCTGCGACAGGATCACGTAGTCGAAAGCGTCGTCCGGATAGTTGACGAGATCGGTGTCGGCATCGCCCTGCACCACCGCAAGCCCCTTGGCGACGCAGCGGTTGACGCCCTCGCGCGACAGCTCGATGCCGCGGCCATCTATGCCGCGGGTCTCCAGCAGCTGAAGCAGATCACCCTCGCCGCAGCCGACGTCGAGCACTTTCGAGCCCGGCTTGACCATCTCGGCCACCAGCAGATGATCGGCGCGAAATTGGCCCGACCTGCCGGTCGCCACGCCATTCAAGGGCAGCACTTCCTGGACAGACATCGCTAGCGGTCCTCGAGGGTGAGCCCGCGGGCCTTGCCTGCCGATTGCAGGAAGGCGCGGGAGATGTCGAAGAATTCGGGCACGTCCAGCAGGAAGGCGTCGTGGCCGCGATCGGTCTCGATCTCGGCGAACGACACCCGCGCGCTGGAGGCGTTCAGCGCGTGCACCAGCGCGCGCGATTCCGAGGTCGGAAACAGCCAGTCGCTGGTGAAGGAGACCACGCAGAAGCGGGTCTGGATCCCCGCAAACGCCTTCGCCAGCACGCCGCCATGGTCGGCGGCGATGTCGAAATAGTCCATCGCGCGCGTCAGATAGAGATAGGAATTGGCATCGAAGCGCTCGACGAAGGACGAGCCCTGGTAGCGCAGATAGCTTTCGACCTGGAAGTCCGCATCGAACGAGAAGGTCGGCAGATCGCGGTCCTGCATGCGCCGGCCGAACTTGCGATGCAGCGCCGCGTCCGAGAGATAGGTGATGTGCGCCGCCATCCGCGCCACCGCGAGCCCGCGATGCGGATGGATGCCGTGATCGGCATAGCCGCCACCGCGCCAGTCGGGGTCGGCCATCACGGCCTGGCGGCCGAGCTCGTGGAAGGCGATGTTCTGCGCCGAGTGCCGCGTCGCGCAGGCGATCGCCAGCGCGGAGAATACGCGCTCGGGATAGGCCGCGGTCCATTGCAGCACCTGCATGCCGCCCATCGAGCCGCCGACGACGGCAAACAGCGTGTCGATGCCGAGCCGGTCGATCAGCATGGCCTGCGCGCGCACCATGTCGGGGATGGTGATGACAGGAAAATCCAGGCCCCAGACCTTGCCGGTGACGGGATTGATCGACGCCGGCCCGGTCGAGCCCATGCAGCCGCCGATCACGTTGGAGCAGATGATGAAGTAGTGCTTGGGATCAATGGGGCGGCCGGGGCCGACCAGCGTCTCCCACCAGCCCGGCTTGCCGGTGACGGGATGCACATTGGCGACATGCTGGTCGCCGGTCAGCGCATGGCAGATCAGAACGGCGTTGGAGCGATCGGCGTTGAGCTCGCCATAAGTCTGGTAGGCGATCTGGAAGGGCGACAAATCGACGCCGCAATCGAGCCGCAGCGGCTGCTCGGTGCCGAAATGCGCGACCTGCGAGCTCGGATGATCCACCTCGTGCGACCGTTCGTCGGCGCTGATCGCAGGACTCGGTATCGACTTGACGCTACCCATCTCTGACATCGACCTCGTTTGCGACTGGTTGCTAGACCGCGCCGCTGACATCAGGCCATGAAAAACCCGGCCTGAACGATAGGTTCGGCCGGGATCGGAAGCGTCCCCGGCCTGTTTAGCGAGTTTTTTAACGTGGCTGCAAGCCGGCCGGCTCAAATGACCACGGAACGGGCAAAAAGCTACCGTCTTGGGCGGTTTTCGTCAAGTCGCGGCCGGATCGACCAGATTCGCCTCTGTCTCATCGACCAAGAAGGCCGTCATTTCTCTTTGCTTTCGCCGCCCCGACTGCCTAATCAGGACATCCCCCTCGAAACCACTGCAGCCAGATATGTCCCAACGTCCGCCCGCGCCACCATCATTGCAGGAATTGCGCAAGGAGATCGACGCGATCGACGAGGGCATGCATCGCCTGCTGATGCAGCGCGGCGACATCATCGACCGCCTGATCCAGGTGAAGCAGACCCAGGAGGTCGGCTCGGCGTTCCGCCCGGCGCGCGAGGCCGACATGATGCGCCACCTCGTGCAGCGCCATCGCGGCATCCTGCCACTCGATACGGTCGAGAGCATCTGGCGCGTCATCATCTCGACGTTCACCTATGTGCAGGCGCCGTTCTCCGTGCATGCCGACATCTCCGTGAGCGAGCCGGCGATGCGTGATTCCGCGCGCTTTCATTTTGGTTTTACGGTGCCTTACGTCGCGCATTTCAGCGCGCAGGCCGCGGTCGAAGCGGTGGCGAAATCCAAGGGCGACCTGGCGCTGGTCTCGGCGACCTCCAGCCGCACACCGTGGTGGCTGGAACTGGAAGCAAACGGCGCGCCCAAGATCATCGCGCGGCTGCCCTTCGTCGAGCGCGCCGATCATCCGGCTGCACTGCCGGTGTTCGCGATCTCGCGCGTCGCCGACAGCGCCCTGGTGACGGAGGTCGAGACCTTCAGCGTGCGCGTCTCCGGGTGGAACGCGGAGGTCGCACGCGCCCTGTCGCCGCTCGCCGAGATCGTGGCGGTGCCGGATACCGCCTTCGATGGCGCGGCGCTGCTGGTCTCGGTCACCAGCGCGACCAGCATCGACAAAATCAGGGCTGCCCTGATCGAGGCGGGGGCCTCGGTGCGCTCCACGGCCCTCGTCGGCAGCCATGCAACGCGCTATACGGTGCCCCCGACCGGGCCGAAATCGTAAATCGCGCGCCTCGCCCCGCCACTTTCGGAGTTGAAGATGTCCCGCCCCGTGCCGAATCCCGGCATTCTCGAGATTGCGCCCTACACCCCCGGCAAGAGCCCGGTGCCGGAGCCGGGCCGCAAGGTATTCAAGCTCTCGGCCAACGAGACGCCGTTCGGGCCCTCGCCCAAGGCGATCGAGGCATTCAAGCGCGTGGCGGATCATCTGGAGGACTATCCGGAAGGCACATCGCGCGTGCTGCGCGAGGCGATCGGCCGCGCCTTCGGGCTCGACCCCAACCGCATCATCTGCGGCGCCGGCTCGGACGAGATCCTCAATCTGCTCGCGCACACCTATCTCAGCCACGGCGACGAGGCGATCTCCACCACGCACGGCTTCCTGGTCTATCCGATCGCGACCATGGCGGTCGGCGCCAGGAACGTCATCGCGCAAGAGACCAACCTCACCTGCGACGTCGACGCCATCCTCAAGGCGGTGACGCCGAAGACGAAGCTGGTCTGGCTCGCCAACCCCAACAATCCGACCGGCACCTACATCCCGTTCGACGAGGTCAAGCGCCTGCGGGCCGGCCTGCCCTCGCACGTGCTGCTGGTGCTCGATGCCGCCTATTCCGACTACGTCTCGCGCAACGATTACGAGATGGGGATCGAGCTCGTCGCCACCACCGAGAACACGGTGGTGACGCACACCTTCTCCAAGATCCACGGCCTCGCCGCGCTGCGCATCGGCTGGATGTTCGGTCCCGAGCACATCATCGACGCCGTCAACCGCATCCGCGGCCCCTTCAACGTGTCGACGCCGGCGATGTACGCTGCGGTCGCCGCGATCGAGGACACCGCGCATCAGGCGATGTCGAAGCAGTTCACCGAGACCTGGCGCAACTGGCTCACCGAGGAAATCGGCAAGCTCGGGCTGAAGGTGACGCCGAGCGTCGCCAATTTCGTGCTGATCCACTTCCCGACCGAGAAGGGCAAGACCGCCGATGACGCCGACGCCTTCCTCACCAGGCGCGGCCTCGTGCTGCGCGGCCTGAAGAACTACGGCCTGCCGCATTCGCTGCGCATGACCATCGGCACCGAGGAGGCCAATCGCCTCGTGGTCGACGCCTTGCGCGACTTCATGGCCGGCAAATGAGCGCGCAGGCGCACTTCCAGCGCGTCGCGCTGATCGGCTTCGGCCTGATCGGCGGCTCGATCGCGCGCGCTGCGAAGCTCCAGGGCCTGGCCGGCGAGATCGTCACCACCGCGCGCTCGGAGAAGACGCGCGCGCGGGTTGCCGAGCTCGGCATCGTCGATCAGGTCATGGCGACCAATGTGGAGGCGGTGAAGGATGCCGATCTCGTCATCCTCTGCATTCCCGTCGGCGCCTGCGGGCCCGTGGCGCAGGAGATTGCGCCGCATCTGAAGCCCGGCGCGATCATCTCCGACGTCGGCTCGGTCAAGGGCGCCGTGGTCAGGGACATGGCGCCGCATCTGCCGAAATCGGTTCATTTCGTGCCGGCGCACCCCGTGGCGGGCACCGAGCATTCGGGGCCGGATTCAGGTTTCGCCGAGCTCTTCATCAACCGCTGGTGCATCCTGACCCCGCCCGAAGGCGTCGACGCCGCGGCGACCGATCGCCTGCGCGCGTTCTGGGCGGCGATGGGCGCCAAGGTCGAGGTCATGACGCCGGATCATCATGATCTCGTGCTCGCGATCACCAGCCACCTGCCGCATCTGATCGCCTACACCATCGTCGGCACCGCCGACGAGCTGGCGCAGGTGACGGAGTCGGAAGTGATCAAGTTCTCCGCCGGCGGTTTCCGCGATTTCACCCGCATCGCAGCCTCCGATCCGACGATGTGGCGCGACGTCTTCCTCGCCAACAAGGAGGCCGTGCTGGAGATGCTCGGCACCTTCACCGAGGACCTCGCCAAGCTCACCCGCGCGATCCGCCGCGGCGACGGCGACGCGCTGTTCGACCACTTCACCCGCACCCGCGCCATCCGCCGCGGCATCGTCGAGATCGGCCAGGATTCGGCGGCGCCGGATTTCGGCCGGCCCCATGCGGCGCTGAAGAAGCCGTAGCGGACAGTCCCGTAGCCTGGATGAGCGCAGCGACATCCGGGACGGTCCCCGCATATCGCTTCGCTCATGCGGGCTACGGGATCCAACTAATACAGCGGCGGGATCTGCCCGACCTTGACCGGGCCGAGCAGCACGGCGCCGTCGACGAACTTCAGCGGGAAGCTTCTCGCCTTCTTGCCCTCGAGCGTGCTCTCGGTGCCGATCGAATTGATGCCGGCGGCAACGCCCGCATTGGCGTTCTGCTTGATGACCTTGCCGAGGCCCGGAACGGCGCGGTCGAGCGCGCCGAACAGATTGTTGAGATCCTGCGACTTCACGCCCGGCGCGACGCGGTCGAGCGTTGCCTGCGGCACGCCCTCCTCCAGCATCTTCTCGATGCCGAGTGCCGGGATCACGCGCTCGAGACCCGTCACCGTCATCTGCAACTCGCCGTCGAGCCGGCCATTGGCCGAAAGGCCGAGCGTGCCGGCCGCGACCGCGATCATCTCGCCCTGCTGGATTCGTGACTGCACGATCTCGATATGGCCGCCGGCGGCCTGGATCTCGCGGAAGCGCTGCGGCCAGGGCTTTGGCGTGAGGTCGGAAAGGCCGGTGATCTTGGCGCGTGTGTCCGCCTCGAACGGCTCGGCGAGCAGGGGATGAACGCCCTGGATGCTGCCCTGCGCGACATGGACCACGGTCTCGATCACGGGGTGATCGGGCGGCGATCCCTCCGCGAGGCGGCCGTGCAGCTCGATCTGCTTGGCGCGCGCGAGCGGCACCTGCACGCTGCCGTCGACACGGTTGAGGGCGGGGTCGTCGAACACGATGGAGGCGCGATCCGGCACGGCCGACAGACCGGCCACGCTGGCGCGGCCCTTGCTCCAGTTCACCACGAAGGTATTTTGCGTGATGCCGTCGGTCAGCGTCGCTGGCGCGGAGAACTCTGCGATGACGCGCTTGGGATCATAGACCTGGGCGACGACCAGAATGTTATCGAGCTTCGCCGTAAACGGCGTCTTGCTCGCATTCTGCGACACCAGGGCGACGCTGGCGCCGGAGCACTGGACCTCGAAGCGGAATGGGAAGCCCGCGATCGAGCGCTTGGCGCAATCATAGATGCGGCCGGACTTGGCCTCCTGCGCCCGCCAGGCGTCCGCGGCGATTTCGGCCTGCGACGCCGCGTAGAACCAGAAACTGCTCCAGGCGACCGCGAGGATCAGGACGAGAACGGGTGCGATGAAAAGGCCCCAACGGGAGCGACGGCCTGCGGCAACGGTCATATTGGACATGCGGCGACCCTTTGATCCCGGATTTTGGCAAATGTAAGCGGGGACGGCCTGCGACGAAAGGCGGAGAATTCGCTTCGCTTCGGACCATGGTTCTGGTAGCCGTGCCCGAAATGTCCGAAATCACCGTCCCCTCCGTCTCCACTGCCAAGGGCGACCTCTGGGTGTTCGGCTACGGCTCGCTGATGTGGCGGCCGGGCTTCGACTTCGAGGAACGCGTCCCGGCGCGACTGGTCGGCGAGCATCGCGCGCTCTGCGTCTATTCCTTCGTCCATCGCGGCACGCCGGAGAAGCCCGGCCTGGTGCTCGGCCTCGATCGCGGCGGTGCCTGCCGCGGCATCGCCTTTCGCGTCGCCGAGAATAACCGTGCGGACGTCGTCGCCTACTTGCGCGCACGCGAGCAGGTCACGTCGGTCTATCGCGAGGTGATGCGCTCGGTGTGGCTGGAGAACGATGCGCGCCAGCGCGTCTCCGCACTCGCTTACGTCGTCGACCGCGGCCATGCGCAATATGCCGGCCGGCTGTCGCTCGCCGAGCAGCACCGCCATGTCGTCCAGGGCCACGGCCAGTCCGGCGCCAACCGCGATTACGTGACCGCAACTGTGAAGGCGATCGAGGCCGAAGGTTTTCGCGACACACAGCTGCATCAGCTCGTATTGATGCTGCATGGTGATGCGCATTCGCTGCACGCCGCGGCTCCGAACGAAAACCGCGAAAGTCGCTAGCCGCCGGTCGGCGCGTAGCTCGGCGCCGAGCCGATCAATTGCTCCTGCTCCTTGCGGCCGGCTTCGACGAGGCGGCCGGTCGCGTCTTCGATCGCGGCTTGCACGCGGGAGAGAAACTCGTCCTTCGGCAGCCCCGGCGGCAACGGTTCGAGAAACTCCACCACCAGCGTGCCGGGATAGCGCATGAAGGTGCGGCGCGGCCAGAACAGGCCGGAATTGAGCGCGACGGGCAGGCACGGCACGCCACAGGACGAGTAGATCTGCGCAAAGCCGGTCTTGTAGTCGGGCGGCGCGCCAGGAGGACGGCGCGTGCCTTCCGGAAAGATCACGAGCTGGCGGCCGCTTCGCACCGCCTCGCGCGCCCGCCGCGTCATGTCCAGCAGCGCCTTCACACCGGCATTGCGGTCGATTGCGATCATCCCGGTCTTGACCAGGAACTGGCCGAACACCGGGATCTGCATGAGCTGGCGCTTGAGGATGAAGATCGGCCGGTTGAAGAAGCCCGGCAGCACGAACGTCTCCCAGAACGACTGGTGCTTTGCCACGATCAGCAGCGGTCCTTCCGGGATCTTCTCGACGCCGCGGAATTCCACCTTGATGTTGCAGACGACGCGCATCAGGAACAGCGTTGCCTTGGCCCACCATTCCGCCACCGTCAGCATGGCGCGCGGCGGCAATGCGAAGGTCGGCAGCGCCACGATCGCCAGACAGACCAGCACGGCGTAGAACAGCACGTTGAACACGAGCGAGCGCAGAAAAATTGGGAACATCGACGGTCCGATCAATTGCCGGTCAATTGGCCTGGGCGGTAGCGGGCCGCTTCGGCTGTTGACCTGCAGGCTGCTCCGACACTTCGGGCCAAAGGTCAATCCCGAAATCCTCCAGCCGCACCCTGAGCTCGGCCGCGATGTACTTGACATATTCCGACAGGAGTAGCCGCAGCGTCGAGCCCGAGGTCCACCACGGCTCCTCGCGCCATTTGTCGCCGACCACCGCGAACGGGATCAGCGTCGTCCGTGGCATCGCATGCGAGAATTCCACCAGCGCGCGCGGCATGTGGTAGTTGGAGGTGACCACGATGAGCGAGCTGAACCGCCGTCCCTCGGCCCAGCGTCGCGCCTCCGCCGCGTTGCCGCGGGTCGAGAGCGCGGTGCGGTCGAGGTCGACGCAACAGGTCATGAAGGACTGGTTCTCCGGCAAGGTCCGGGAGATGTCGCTCGCCCTCGAGGTCGGATGCACGCCGGAGATCAGGAGCCGCCTGCCATAGCCGGCAGCGAGCAACTCCATCGCGTCCGACACCCGCGAGGAACCGCCGGTCAGCACCACGATTCCGTCCGCCCTGCGGTCGGGCACCATTTCGGCGCCGCGCAATTGCGACAGGAAGGCAACGAAGCCCGCCGCCGCGCCGACGAAGGCAAGCGCGATCGTCGACACGATTGTCGCGCGCAGCCAGCCGTGCGGCAGTTTCGGCGATCGATCGTCGGTCGGCGAGGTCATGCGATGTCAGTGATCCGTTCCCTGAAGCGATTTTAAGACGTTTTGAGGCGAAGTGGAGTCCTGCGAATGGCTGCTCGGTCACCTCCTCCCCTTGTAACGGGAGAAGGGAGGAAAAGAACTCAATCAACGTCATTCAACGTCGCGAACAGCGTCTGGCGTGAGGCCACCGCGGTGATGCCGCCGATCAGCACGGCCTGGACCGCGAGCACGATGTAGCCGGATGGCCGCAGCGAGAAGGTGCCGAGCAGCGCGGCGAACTGGTCGCCGACGGGCGTACCGGAAAACCAGCCTGCGATCGACTCGGAGAAGCCGAACACCAGCATGGCGACGCCGCCGCCGATCACGCCGCCTTCCAGGCCCAGCCTGAGGAAATGACGCAGGAAGTGATTGGCGATGTAGCGGTCGCCGGCGCCGACGAAATGCAGGACCTCGACGATCGGACGGTTCGCCGCCATGGCGCCGCGGGTCGCGAACGAAACCGAGATGATCGTTGCGATGATGACGAGCGCGAGAATGCCGAGGCCTGCCAGCACGATCGCGTTCGTCATCGAGCGCATGCGCTCGATCCAGGCGCGGTGATCGTCCACGCTGGCGCCCGGCGCGACCTGCGTCACCCGCGCGCGCAAGGCGCCGAGATCGAGCGGCGTGCCGGGTTGCACGCGCGCGATGATCATGCGCGGCACCGGCAGATCGTCCATCGACAGGCCGGTGCCGAGCCAGGGCTCGAGCAGCTTGCCGCTCTCCTCCTTGCTGAACGGCTTGACCTCGACGATACCGTCCTGCGTGCGCATCGCCTCCGTCACCGCGGCCGTGTCGCGTTCGAGATCGCGGCCGGCCTGCGGACGAACCTGGATGGTGATTTCGCTCGCGACGTCCGACTGCCATTCGGCGGCGGAGGCACTCACCAGCAGCACCGTGCCCGTGGCCATCGAGGCGAGGAAGCTCATGATGGCGACGACGGCGACCAGCGCTCTGCCGTGGATCGAGGCGCGCGGCACGATCGGCGACATGTTGCGCGCCTTGGCCGGAAGCTGCGGACGCTCCTGTCCGAGGTCGACCAGCACGCCGCGCTCGTCGGTCCTACTCATAGACGTGCAGCCGTCCCTGGTGCAGCACGAGCCGCCGTGCTTCGTACTGGTCCATCAGGCCGATATCGTGGGTGGCGATGATGACGGCGGTGCCTGATTTGTTGAGCTCGATGAAGAGCCGCAGCAGGCGGCGACCGAGCGTCGGGTCGACGCTGC
>NZ_AJQE01000180.1 GCF_000261685.1 Bradyrhizobium genomosp. I (2014)
AGTTGCGGCCGCGAGATCACGGCGCGCGCGATCGCAGCGCGCTGCTTCTCTCCGCCCGACAGGATCGGCGGCAGCGCGTCCATGCGGTCACCGAGCCCGACCCAGCGCAGGAGGTCGATCACCTCCTTGCGGTAGCTCGACTCGTTGCGGCCCATGACGCGAAACGGCAGCGCGACGTTCTCATAGGTCGTCATGTGGTCGAGCAACCGGAAATCCTGGAGGACGATGCCGATGCGCTTGCGCAGGTCCGCGATCTCGTCCTTGCCGAGCTGCGAAATGTCGTGGCCGAACAGATTGACGAGACCCCGCGTCGGCCGATGCGACAGAAACAACAGGCGCAGCAGGGAGGTCTTGCCGGCGCCGGACGGTCCGGTGAGAAACTGGAAGGAATGCGCCGGGATCTGGAAGCTGAGATCGCGCAGGATCTCCGGCCCCAGGCCGTATCGCAATCCGACATTTTCGAACCGAACCAAGCTCAGCTCCGTTCGAGAGGGGGCGCGGGTCGCACTGCGGCGCTCCGCCATGCGCGATCAATGGGTTTTGCCGCCGTTATGGTTTCCGGTTCGTTAACGCTCGCCCTGTAGCATAAGGGGCGCCCGGTTCTACGCGACCGCGGCATCGTCAAGACCAGTCCAAGACCTTCGTTCATGCATCAAGGCTCGTCCATGCATATCGTCTGCCCCCATTGTACGACATCCTACGCCATCAAGCTCGCGAGCCTCGGGGCGAATGGACGGGCGGTCCGCTGCTCCCGCTGCAAGGAGACCTGGATCGCCCATGCCGAGGATGCCATCGAGGAGGCGTCCGTTCCGGCCATGGCCACGACCAGCCAGGCCGTGGACCAGTCCGACCTCGCCGAGCAATGGAACTCCTATGCGAGGGACGACGGCGCTGTTGACGCGCCCGTCGTCGACAGCCCGTCGATCGCCAGCGACTGGCCCGAGGAAGAGGCCAAGGAAACCGAGGACGAGTGGTCAGCGGCGGCCCGGCAGGTCGAGGAGGAGGCGGCCGGCGCGCAGCACCAGTCCTGGTTCCGCGGCCTGTTCCGGCGCCGCGGCGCCCGGGTGAGTCGCCCGGTCGCCGCCACGGCTCCACGCAAATCCCATTTCGGCCTGCCGACCGCCTGCGCCGCGATGGGCGCGCTGGTGCTGGCACTCGTGATCTGGCGCGGCGACGTGGTGCGGCTACTGCCCCAGACGGCGGCATTCTACAAAATGGCCGGGCTCGAAGTGAACCTGCGGGGCCTCGCCTTCAAGGACGTCAAGCTCTCCAGCGAGACCGTGGACGGTAAGCAGGTGCTGGTGATCGAGGGCGTGATCGTCGGCGAGGGCAAGAAGCCGCTCGACATCCCGCGGCTGCGCTTTGCTGTGCGCGACGCCCAAGGCGCGGAAATCTATGCGTGGAATTCGGTGCTGGAACAGACGGTGCTGCGGCCCGGCGAGCGCGCCTTCTTCCGCTCGCGTCTTGCCTCGCCGCCGCCGGAGGGCCGCAACATCGACGTTCGTTTCTTCAACCGGCGCGATATTGCCGGCGGCAGCGTATAGTTGCAGGGGAGGTCGATCCCAAGGTTGGTCTGATGCCGAAAATCCTGATCGCCGACGACGAGGACTCGATGCGCACGCTCGTGGCGCGCGCCATCGCCATGGACGGCCACGAGACCGTCACCGCCCAGGACGGCGCCGAGGCGCTGGAGATCCTGGCTCGCGAGGACGGCGCCTTCGACCTGTTGCTCACCGACATCCAGATGCCGGTCATGGACGGCATCGCGCTGGCGCTTTCGGCCGCGCGCGATTTCCCTGATCTGACCATTTTGCTGATGACCGGCTTCGCCGACCAGCGCGAGCGCGCCTCGAACCTGAATGCGCTGGTGCATGACGTCGTGACCAAGCCCTTCTCGGTCGCGGATATCCGCACGGCGGTCGCCGATGCGCTGGCAGCGAAGAAAGGGTAGCAGCGGCGGCCAAACATTCCCCTGTCATGCCCCGGCTCGACCAGGCTTGACCGGGGCATCCAGTACGCCGCGGCGGAGAGATTATCGGCCGGTGCGAAACTCGCGATGACAATGTTGAGGCAATGCGCGCCGAAGCGATGGTCTCGTGCCCCGGACGCAGCGCAGCGCTACTTCAGCGGTGCGCTGCAGAGCCGGGGCCCACATTGCAGCGATCGCGGTGGCCTTCTGGGTCCCGGCTCTGCGCAGCAGCGTAAGGACGCTGCAGCGCGTCCGGGACACGAGAAGGATGCGCGCTATCGCCACACGCTCCGTCATTGCGAGGAGCCCTTGCGA
>NZ_AJQE01000181.1 GCF_000261685.1 Bradyrhizobium genomosp. I (2014)
TGCTGACCGCGCTGGGCCTCGCCGGCAACACCGGCAGCGCCACCGCCTTCACGGCGGCCCGCACCTCCGGCGTCGGCGGCATCAGCGGCAAGACCTTGACCTTCACCTCCTTCAACGGCGGTACGGCGGTCAACGTCACCTTCGGCGACGGCACCAACGGCACGGTCAAGACGCTTGATCAGCTCAATACGCAGCTTCTCGCCAATAACCTGGCTGCCACGATCGACGCCAACGGTCTGCTGACCATCACTGCGTCCAACGACTACGCATCCTCGACGCTCGGGTCGACGGCGGCAGGCGGTGCGATCGGCGGCACGCTCACTTCAGCCTTGACCTTCTCGACGGCTTCCACCCCCGTCCAGGACGCGGTTGCGCAGACGGCTCGTGCCAACCTGGTGTCCCAGTACAACAACATCCTGAACCAGATCGACACGACGGCGCAGGACTCCTCGTTCAACGGCGTCAACCTCCTGAACGGCGACCAGCTCAAGCTGGTGTTCGACGAGACCGCCAAGTCGAGCCTGAGCATCACCGGCGTGACCTACAACTCCAAGGGGCTGGGCCTCGCCGCGTTGACGATTGGCGTCGACTTCATCGACAACGCTGCCGCCAACAGGGTGCTGACCAACCTGAACGCCGCCTCGAGCACGCTGCGTTCGGAAGCCTCGAGCCTCGGCTCGAACCTCTCGGTGGTGCAGATCCGTCAGGACTTCAACAAGAACCTGATCAACGTGCTGCAGACCGGCTCGTCCAACCTGACCCTGGCCGACACCAACGTCGAGGCCGCCAACAGCCAGGCGCTGTCGACCCGTCAGTCGATCGCGGTCTCCGCGCTGTCGCTGGCCAACCAGTCGCAGCAGAGCGTGCTCCAGCTGCTCCGCTAACAAGTAGCTGAAAGAACTGGATAAAGCCGAGCGGCGGGGCCCATCGCCCCGCCGCTCTTTTTTGCGTCTGGAGGCGGGAAGGGGCGTTCACCGGGCATTAACCCTATCGCTTAAGCCGGCGTTAACCATACTTTAAAGGACACCTTCTAGAACTGGACAAAAGCCCCGCTTTGCAACCGCGCGGCCGATTCGTATCCGGTTCAAGAGGAAGACTCGCCAATGTCCAACATCGTTCTCTCGGCGTCCGTTCGCCAGAACCTGTTGTCGCTGCAGTCGACGGCCGACTTGCTGGCCACGACGCAGGAGCGGCTGTCGACCGGCAAAAAGGTCAATACGGCGCTCGACAATCCCACCAACTTCTTCACGGCGCAGGGGTTGGACAACCGGGCGAGCGACATCAGCAACCTGCTCGACGGCATCAATAACGGCGTGCAGGTGCTCCAGGCCGCCAACACCGGCATCACCTCGCTGCAAAAGCTGATCGACAGCGCGAAATCGATCGCCAACCAGGCGCTGCAGACCACCGTCGGCTACTCCACCAAGTCGAACGTCTCGACCACTATTCCCGGCGCGACGCCGGCCGATCTGCGCGGCACGACGTCGTATGCAAGCGCGACCGCCAACAGCAATGTGCTCTACACCGGCGCACCCGGTGGCGTGACGCCGGTGACGGCCGCCGCCGCGCTCGGCGCATCATTGGGCTCGACTGCGGGCACGTTGACCGGCTCTGCCGTGAACGCGGCCGACGGCACCACTGCACTGACTGGCACCGCGACGCTGATCGGCACCACGGCAGCCAGCACCCTCGGCTCGTCGCCAGCCGACGGAGACTCGATCACCGTCAACGGCAAGACCATCACCTTCCGGACCGGCGCGGCGCCCGCGACGCAGCCGACCGGCTGGGGTCTGGATGCCAGCGGCCACATCGCCACCGACGGCAACGGCAATTCGATCGTCTACATGGGCACGGGTGCTGCGCCGACCGGTACCGTCAACGACCTGTTGACCGCGATCGATCTCGCCAGCGGCGTCAAGAGCGCGACGATTAGCGCCGGCGCTGCGACCATCGCCGTCAGCGGTTCGGCCGGTCCCGTCGGCACGCTTCAGGTGGCATCGTCCATCACGGGCGGTCAGGTCACGCTGAAGAGCTCGACCGGCGCCGATCTGAGCGTGACCGGAAAGGCCGACTTCCTCAAGGCGCTCGGCCTGACGTCCGCAACCGGCGCCGGCAACGCCAACGTCACCGCGGCCCGATCGACCACCGCGGGTTCGCTCGGGACCCTCGTTCAGGACGGCTCGACGCTGAACATCGACGGCCACACCATCACCTTCAAGAACGCGCAAACGCCGCAATCGGCGGCCAGCGTCACGTCGGGTGGCGTCAGCGGCAATATCGTCACGGACGGCAACGGCAACTCGACCGTCTACATCCAGAGCGCGACGCTGACCGATCTGCTCAACTCGATCGACCTCGCGACCGGCGTCAAGACGGCCAGCATCTTCAACGGCGCGGCAACGTTGTCGACCACCTCGGGCCAGATCCCGTCGTCGGTCAACAGCAGCGGTCAGCTTGCGCTCTCCACCGGCATCAACGCCGATCTCTCGATCACCGGCACCGGTAATGCCCTCAGCGCATTCGGTCTCAGCGGCAACACGGGAACGGCGACTGCCTTCACCGCGGCCCGCACGTCCGGCGTCGGCGGCATCAGCGGCAAGACGCTGACCTTCACCTCGTTCAACGGCGGCACCCCGGTGAACGTCACGTTCGGCGACGGCACCAATGGCACCGTCAAGACGCTGGATCAGCTCAATGCGCAGCTGCAGGCCAACCACCTGACGGCGACGATCGATGCCAACGGTGTGCTCACGGTGACGACCGTCAACGAATACGCCTCGTCGACGCTCGGTTCGACCCTCGCGGGCGGCGCAGTCGGCGGTACGATCACCGGTGTTCTGGCCTTCACCACCGCGCAGCCGCCGGTCCAGGATCCGGTGGCGCAGACCGCGCGCTCCAACCTGGTCAACCAGTTCAACAACATCCTGGCGCAGATCGACACGACGTCGCAGGATTCCTCCTTCAACGGCGTCAACCTGCTCAACGGCGACACGCTGAAGCTCGTCTTCAACGAGACCGGCAGCTCCACGCTGAGCATAAACGGGGTGGTGTTCAATGCGGCGGGCCTCGGTCTCAGCAATCTCGTCAACGGCGTCGACTTCATCGACAACGGCGCCACCAACAAGGTGCTGGCAAGCCTGAACGCAGCCTCGAGCACGCTGCGCTCGGAAGGCTCCGCACTCGGTTCGAATCTGTCGATCGTGCAGGTGCGTCAGGATTTCTCCAAGAACCTGATCAACGTGCTGCAGACCGGCTCGTCCAACCTGACGCTCGCCGACACCAACGAGGAAGCGGCGAACAGCCAGGCGCTGTCGACGCGCCAGTCGATCGCGGTCTCCGCGTTGTCGCTCGCCAACCAGTCGCAGCAGAGCGTGCTGCAGCTGCTCCGCTAATTTCGGGAGCCAGGTTCGCTACGCGAGATTTCGCGGCGGGGCTAACGCTCCGCCGTTCTTTTGAGGGAGATCGCTAAGGCAGGATTAGCCGAGATCGACACGCATCGCGCCAAGCGAGTTTACATCGTGCGTGCGTGGATCTAGCGTTGTGCTGACGAAGAGCTCCGCGCCCCGTAATTGTCCGGAGCGCTTCCAAGCACACACGTAAGCAAATCTTAAGCGGTGCTGCCTAGGGTTGGGAAAGAAATCCTTAAGCGCGTCCAACGCGCTAGGTAACCTCCAGGGTGTGATTGATGTCGAATTCCGCTGCCTCGGCTTATGCGCGTGTTGCAACGACCACCGCATCTCCTCGGGACATCGAGGCGCAGACCCTGCTCAAGGCCGCCAACAAGCTCCAGGACGCGGTGAACAACGCCGATCCGCTCAGCGAGCAGACCATGCAGGCCCTGATGTTCAACCGCAAGCTCTGGACCATCTTCCTGAGCGAGGCGATGCGTGACACCAATCCGCAGCCGATCGACGTCCGGCAGAAGATCGCCAACATCAGCGTGTTCGTGCTGAGCCAGACTGCCGCGCTCCAGATGAGCCCGCAGTTCGATCACTTCCGTCCGCTGATCGAGATCAATCGCAATATCGCTGCGGGTCTGTCCGGACGGCCGTGACGGAGCACCGTCGTGGTCGAGCATTTCGTCGACCGCGGAGCGCGCTCACGCTGATGGATGCCGGCGAGGGTACAGATCAATAACTTCGTCACCGACCTTGCGACCGGCTTGACCGACGTTGATCAGGCGCTGACGTCCGTGCTGAGCGGACGCGAGGGTTCGGACTTCATATCCAGGGCATGGAAATAGGCCCGCCGGCGCAGCATCGCTTCGTCGGGGAACTGGTTGACGACCGCGTCGGTCTTCTCGTTGACGACCTGAAAGACGAATGATGCGGCGGCCTGGTCGAACACGACCTGGCGCGAGACGTTCTCGTGGTTCGGCAGATCATTGCGCACGGGTGCGCCGGTATCGGCCGCGGCGACCGTCTGGCTCACTGGCAGATCGGTTTGCACGGCCTCGTTCGCCGCCGCGTTGGACGTCGTTACGATCTGCGCGGGCGCCGGGATCCCCACCGGCCTGATGCTGAAATCTGTACTCATGGCAGCCTCCTGGTTGCCTTACTTGAGTCAAATCCCAACCCCTCTAATAGCGCAACCATGGAACACCAGGTTTGAAGACCCGGTAAGGAAACGTGCCTAATCGCGCGACGATATCGCCGCGCAAGTTTTCGTAAAATTGTCGCTTGTTTCTGCGCTCAGAGCGAGCGGCTGACCGCGAGCGGGGTGATGTGGCGCGGACCCGGCGCGGCGCGGCGCCCCGCGGCCGTATAGGTATTCGGCACGTTACGTTTCTGGATTTCGGCGTTGACGCCGCGCACGACGCTCTCGGAAACCGCGTGCGCGGTCGCGAGCACGGTGAGATTGACCTGCAGCATCGCGCGGAACGCGTCGTGGTGGCGATGCAGCGTCGAGAGCAGCTCCGGCGCGGATTTCGCGAGCTGGGCCTGGTTCGCCTTCAGCTGGCTGACGGCGCCGACGTAGTTGCGCGACAGCTCCTGCTTCTTGCTCTCGAGCGTCATCGCCTCGCGGACCTTGCCGGCGCGAACGAGCTCGGTCTCGCGCTCGATCAGTCCGAGCAGGGCGCTCATCGCATCCATCAGGTCCCCGGCGAGCTTGCGCGCCTCGCTGCTGCCGGGCGCGGAGTTCGGGCGCTGGGCTTGCATCGGCTGACGCGAGGCGTTGAAATGGTTCATCTCGTTTGACCTTATGCCGTGCGGATCGTTTTCGCCTGCTGCAGGATGAGGGTGCGGTAGACGTCGGTGGCGACGCCGACGCCTCCGGCCTGAGCAAAGTTCTTGGAATATTGCTCGGTCAGCATCGAGCGCCAAACGCCGGTGCCGGGCGTGTTGCCGAACGGGCCTTCGCCCTTCAGGCCCGAGGTCATCTGCGAGAACATGCTGTTGAGGAACATCGCCTCGAAATCGGTGGCGATCTTCTGCGCCTTGGCCTGTTGCTGCGGCGAGACCTTCTGCAACGCGGCGGCGAGCTCGAAGTCCGGCCGGCCGTTGCGGCTCTCCACCGAAAAGGCCGAAGAGTTGGCGTGGCGCGGGGTGTTGCTCGCGCTGGTCTGCATCACATCACCTCGATGTCGGCTTCGATGGCGCCGGCGGCCTTGATCGCCTGCAGGATGCTGATCATGTCGCGGGGACCGATGCCGAGTCCGTTGAGGCCGTCGACGAGCTGCTGCAGCGAGACGCCGTCCTTGACGAGAGCCAACTTCTTGCCGTCCTCGCTGACGGTCACACTGGAGCGCGGCGCGACCACGGTGCGGCCGCGCGACAGCGGGTTGGGCTGACTGACCTGCGGGCTCTCGGAGATGGTGACGGTGAGATTGCCTTGCGCCACGGCGACGGTGGCGACGCGGACGTCGCGGCCCATCACGATGATGCCACTCCGCTCGTCGATGATGATCTTGGCGGCGAGATCGGGATCGACCTGGAGCTGCTCGATCTCGGTGAGGAATGCGACGACGTTGCCCTTGAACTCCGGCGGGATCGACAGCTGCACCGTGGAGGGGTCGATCGGTTCGGCGGTCTTGACGCCGAGATAGTCGTTGACCGCAGCCGCGATGCGCTTGGCGGTGGTGAAGTCGGCGTTGCGCAGCGCCAGGCGCACGTTCGGCAGTCGATTGAGCGCGAACTCGATCTCGCGCTCGATGATGGCGCCGTTGGCGATGCGTCCCACGGTCGGAACGCCGCGCACGATCTTGGCCGCCTCGCCCTCGGCCTGGAAGCCGGAGATCGCGAGCGAGCCCTGCGCCACCGCGTAGACGTTGCCGTCGGCACCGAGCAGGGGGGTCACGAGCAGGGTGCCGCCCTGGAGGTTCTTGGCGTCGCCGAGCGCGGAGACGGTGACGTCCATGCGCGTGCCCTGGGTGGCGAAGGCGGGCAGGTTGCCCGTGACCATCACGGCGGCGACGTTGCCGGTGCGGATGGTGGCGCCGCGAATGTTGACGCCCATGCGCTCGAGCATCGCTTGCAGCGACTGCTTGGTGAAGGGGATGTTGTTGAGCGTGTCGCCGGTGCCGTTGAGGCCGACGACGAGGCCGTAGCCGATGAGCTGGTTCTGCCGCACGCCTTCGATGTTGGCGAGATCCTTGATGCGCGAGGTCGCACTCGCTGACGTGACCGAGAGCGCCAGCGCTGACAGCGCGGCGCAGGCCACCCCAACAATCCTCATCCAACGAACGCCTGGCATCCTCTGCTCCCCAAAGGCTCCTAAGAGGGCTCCCAGAAGAGAGGCTCCTCAAATCGGAAGGACCATTCTCGACACTCCCATGACGAGCTGGCCCGCAGCTTTCCTTGCGAGCGCTGTGCCAACCCGGGGCTGCGGGGTAGGTCGCTGAATAGGTTGAATAAATCTGTCTCGACCGGTGTCAGCGGGTGTTGTGCCTGAGGAGCGAAACTGCCGCATCTCGGCAGATTTTGCCGGGCTGTTTACGCGCCGTTAACCATAAGACGGCGAAGGTGAGGGCATCGATCACCCGGATTCCTTCCGATGCGCATCTACGGACCGAACGGCACCACGCTTGGAGCGCCGGCCAGCCAGGCCAGGCGGACGGGTTCCGGCAGCTTCGTGCTACCCGACACCTCATCTGCGCAGGAGACGCGGAGCGCTGCCGCGCCGAAAGCCGCCGCCAACATCGATGCGCTGCTGGCGTTGCAGGGCGTCGAGGAGGATCCGGTCGAGCGCCGCAAGCGCTCGGTGGCCCGCGGCAGGACTGCGCTCGACGTGCTCGACGATCTCAAGATGGGGCTTCTGTCCGGCAACCTCGATGCGTCGACGGTGATGCGCCTGCGCGATGCCGCGGCGAATCTGAAATCGTCCTCGGGCGATCCCGGTCTCGATGGGGTGCTTTCCGAAATCGAGCTGCGCGTCGAGGTCGAGCTCGCCAAGGCCGGGCAGGCCTGACCGACATCCGATCTGAGCAGCTTGCAGAGCGGTCTCAGGCCGCTTCCTCCTTCTGCTGTGCGTCGTAGCGACGCTGGGCGGCGAGCACGTCTTTCAGATTCTGCTCGGCCCAATCGCGCAGGGGATCGACCGCCGCCGCCAGCGTCAGCCCGAGCTGCGTGATCGAATACTCCACCGTCACGGGCACCGTCGCGATGGCATGGCGCCTGATCAGGCCGTCGCGTTCAAGCGACTTGAGAACCTGGCTCAGCATCTTCTGCGAGATGCCTTCAATCGTGCGGCGTAACTGATTGAAGCGCATCGGCTCCTCGCGCAGGAGCAAGAGGATCAGCACCGCCCATTTGTCGCCGATGCGATCGAGGATCTGGCGGGTGGGGCAGTTCGCTGCGTAGACGTCGGGTTTCATCGTCGGTCCTCATTCCGTCGCTGGCGGAGCGCGTGCCGGTTGCGTGTGATCGGCTGCGCGTCCGGGTTACCCTGGCGTAATCAGGTAAGCACAAAGTGCTCTCTTAACACCAGCATTCTTTGCAGTATCTAGTAACCATTAGTTACTATCGAGCAAAGGAGCCTTCCATGAAAATCGCAGTCGCCGGCGCCTCGGGCCGGGCCGGGTCGGAGATCACCAGGGAGCTTTCCCGCCGCGGCCACGCGGTTACAGCCATCGCCCGGAACCCTGACAAGATCGCAGCCCTGCCCAACGTCACCCCGACCAGGGGGGACGTGCTCGACCAGGCCGGCCTCGCCAAGCTGTGGGCCGGGCACGATGCCGCCGTGAGTTCCGTGCACTTCCTGGCCAGTGACCCGCTCAAGCTGATCGGTGCGGCGAAGGACTCCAAGGTCGGTCGTTACCTCGTGGTTGGCGGCGCCGGCAGCCTTGAGGTTGCCCCTGGCGTGAAGCTGGTCACGACGGCCAATTTTCCCGCCCAATACAAGGCTGAAGCGGAGGCAGGCTCGGTCTTCCTCGACCTGCTGCGGCAGGAAAAAGACCTGAACTGGACCTTCATCTCGCCGTCGGCCTTGTTCGTCGAGGGGGAACGCGCGGGCAAGTTCCGGCTTGGGACCGACCAGCTTCTCGCAGATGCGAACGGCAAGAGCTGGATCAGCTTCGCCGACTACGCCATCGCGCTCGCCGACGAGATCGAACGGCCCGCCCATCTGAAGCAGCGCTTCACGGTCGGCTATTAGGGCCGTCAGCCGCCTCCGAGCCCTCGGGGATAAACCTTCCTGTGCAAGGGCTTGGGGGCGAGGACCGGGGCGGCAGGGAAATATTGTCTGTCACGGGAGGCCGCTATATAAGGCCCGGCTCAACGGACCCCGTTCCGTTCGCGAGTCGTTGCTTAAGAAGATAGGCCTCCCTTGGAAAAGTTGAAAAACTACCGACCGACCGACAAAGAGCCTTTCATGAACGACCGGCAGAAGGAGTACTTCCGTTTGAAGCTCCTCGCCTGGAAGGATGAGATCCTCAAAGAGTCCAAGCTCACCCTGCAGGCTTTGCAGGAGGAGAACGTGAACCACCCCGATCTCGCCGATCGGGCATCGTCCGAAACCGACCGTGCCATCGAACTCCGCGCCCGCGACCGCCAGCGCAAGTTGATCGCCAAGATCGACGCCGCGCTCCAGCGCATCGAGGACAACACCTACGGCTATTGCGAGGAAACCGGCGAGCCGATCTCGTTGAAGCGGCTCCCGG
>NZ_AJQE01000182.1 GCF_000261685.1 Bradyrhizobium genomosp. I (2014)
CGGCTCGAGGCCCGGCCCATCGCAACGCTCTCGGTGGAAGCGCAGGAGCGCCACGAGAAACGCGAGAAGGTCTATCGCGACGAATAGAGCCCGGGCCGCAGAGTTGCGGCTCTTTGTTTTTGGGACGCAAGGTGCCGTTTGGCGCCGTGATCCGCATTTTGCCTGCCGCTTGCAGCCGCACGGCGACGCGCGGGGCGTGATCGCGAAAAGTGAATCACGATCAATGGGCTAGACTCGATTCCTCCGAGCTCACGTGAGTTCGAATGAGAAACAGCCTTCACTTCAGGTGGGGGCGCGTTTTGCGAGTCGCATCAACGACATCGGCTCGAATGGTGAGGCGCCGATCCAGCTGCATCAAGCATCGCTGCAATCAGGTTTGTCGCAACGCCAAGAGGCGCGCGTCCCCATAAAGCCTGGACCAGCTCAACATTTCCTTAAACGCCGGCAAGAGGCCGTAAGCCGCATCCGTCAGTTCGTACTCGACCCGCAAGGGTTTCTCCGCGAGGACGTTGCGCGATACGAGGCCATCCTGCTCGAGTTCACGGAGCTGCGTGGTCAGCATGTGCTGGGTGATGCCGCCGATCGATCGTCGCAAGGCACCGAAGCGAACCGCACCGTTCATCAGCGTAAACAGGATCTCCAGTTTCCACTTGCCGCCGAGGGCGTGGATGGCCCGCTTGAAGTCGGCGAGCAGGGCAGGATCTGGGCTGCAATCGCAGTCGTCGTCGCAGTTGCTGGTCAGGTTTTCCATACCGGTCTCGACATCCATTCTACTTGTCCCCTTGGAGATAGTGACCAGATGCGGCCTTGAGCAGGGCCGCGGCGGAACCGATCCGCCGGCCCTCGCATCGAGGGGAATTTGGCAATGAGCACTGTTCTGGTCACCGGCGGGTCGGGCTTCGTCGGCATTCACGTCGTCCTGCAACTTCTGGCCGCGGGCCATGCCGTGCGGACGACGATACGCCGGCCTGATCGTCGGGACGACGTGCTGGCGATGCTGCGCGAGGGCGGGGCGGCTTCGCCGGAAACGGTATCCTTCTTCACGGCGGACCTCACGGCCGACGCGGGCTGGCGCGAGGCGATCGCCGGCTGCGACTACGTCCTGCACGTCGCCTCGCCGCTGTCGACCAGCGTACCCAAGGACGAGAACGAGATGATCGTCCCGGCCCGCGACGGCACGTTGCGGGTACTGCGCGCCGCACGCGAGGCCGGCGTCAGGCGCGTCGTCATCACCTCCTCGCTGGGCGCGATCGGCTACGGCCATCAGCCGCGTGAAAAACCGTTCGACGAGACCGACTGGACCAATCTCGATGGTCCCGACGTGCAGCCCTACATCAAATCCAAGGCGCTGGCCGAACGGGCGGCCTGGGATTTCATCGTGCGCGAGGGCGACGGCCTCGAACTGTCGGTGGTCAATCCCGCCGGCATTTTTGGTCCCGTGCTGGGGCCGGACTTCTCGGGCTCGATCGAGATCGTCAAATCGCTGCTCGACGGCGCCATGCCGGCGGTGCCGCGGGTCTATTTCGGCGTGGTCGACGTGCGCGATGTCGCCGATCTGCACCTGCGGGCGATGACGGCGCCCGAGGCCAGGGGCGAGCGCTTCATTGCGGTCTCCGGTGAAACGATGTCGATCCTCGGTATCGCCAAGGTGCTGCGGCGGGAACTCGGGCCGTCCGCACGCCGGGTTCCGCGGCTTCAGGCCCCCGACTGGCTGGTGCGGCTGGCCGCGACCCGGATTCCCCTGCTGCGTGCGGTCGTGCCGATGCTCGGCAGGGTGCGGCATTCCAGCAGCGCCAAGGCGAGGTCGCTGCTCGGCTGGGAGCCCCGCTCCAACCGCGAGGCGATCCTTGCGACCGCCGAGAGCCTGATCCGGCTCGGCCTGGTCAAGGCGTGAGGTTGCCCCTGGCTTGTCACGCCCGGGCGGGGATGCTGAAGTGCCGCCTTCGAATGCGTAGCGTGGGAGGCGGCGCCGATGGACAGGATTCTCGCAGCCGCAAAGGCAATCGCGCTGGCGCGCCGCAACCATGCACCGCTCGCGGCGCTGGAGCGTCCTCCTGCCGATGAAGCCGAGGGCTATCAGGTGCAGCGCGCGCTGCACGATCTTCTGCTGCCGCATGTCGGCCCGCTCATCGGCTACAAGATCGGCTGCACCAGCCAGGTGATGCAGGAGTACATCGGCATCCCGCACCCTTGCGGCGGCGGCGTGTTCCAGAAGGGCGTCCATGACAGCGGCGCCAAGCTCGCCACCTCCAACTATGTCCGGGTCGGCGTCGAATGCGAGATCGCGGTGCGGCTCAAGCGCGACCTTGCCGCCGGCGAAGCCCCATTCACGGCCGAATGGGTCGGCGAGGCAGTCGAGGCCTATCATCCCGCAATCGAGATCGTCGACGATCGCTACGTGAAGTGGGAAACGATGGGCGCGCCGACCTTGATCGCCGACGATTTCTTCGCCGCCGGCTGCGTGCTGGGTCCGTCGGTGCCGCGCTCGTCGGTTCCGGACCTGAAGGCGGTCAAGGGGCGCGCCATCGTCAACGGCGAGGAGGTGAGTCACGGCACCGGCGCCGACGTGCTCGGCCATCCTCACAACGCCCTCGCCTGGCTCGCCAACCACCTCGCCGCCGAAGGCAAGGGTCTGCACGCAGGGCAGCTCGTGCTCACCGGCAGCCTGGTCAAGACGCTGTGGCTGAAGGCCGGCGACAAGGTGCGGATGGAGCTCGACGGGCTCGGCGTGGTGGAGGCGGAGTTCACGTAGAGTGCGCCACGACATCCTCCGCTGTCATTCCCCGCGAAGGCGGGGAATCCAGTACGCCGCGCCGTATCGGTTTAGCAACTCGGGCCTCAGAGTACTGGATCGTCCGCCTTCGCGGACGATGACAGCAGCGGCCTTCCCAAAATACATGCGGCCTCCGGCAGGGGAGCTACCGGAGGCCGCGTCGTACATCGTCGTTCGCGCCTAGGTTCGCGAACACGATGTGGGAGCTCTGGAAGAAGCTAGAAGGGCAACAGCACGTCCATGACCTGCTGGCCGTAGCGCGGCTGCTGTACGTCGGTGATCTGGCCGCGGCCGCCATAGGCGATGCGGGCCTGCGCGATCTTGCTGGAATCGATGGTGTTGTCGCTCTGGATGTCTTCGGGGCGAACGATGCCGGCGACTACGAGCTCGCGGATCTCGTAGTTGACCCGGATCTCCTGCTTGCCCTCGACCACGAGGTTGCCGTTCGGCAGCACCTGCGTCACGACCGCGGCGACGTTGGTCTGCAGGGCTTCCGTGCGGTTGACCGACCCCTTGCCGTCGGCCGAGGACGTCGAGTCGGTGGTGAGAAGACGTCCGGGGAGAACCTTGAGCGGCTGCGTGACTGTCTGGCTGCCAATGAAGTCCGTAATCCCTGAGTCTTCCTTGCTGGTCCGGCTGCGCTGGGTCTCGTTGGAGAGATTGGCCTTGTCGGTGATGTTCACGGTCACGGTCAGGAGGTCGCCGACCTGGCGGGCGCGCTGGTCCTTGAAGAAGGCGCGGCTGCCGTTACGCCACAGCGAGTTCGGATTGTAGGAGGCGACTTCCGGCTTCGGCATCGGCATCTGCACCGGCTTGTAGCCGGGCTGCGTCGTCGGATTGTCGATCGCGGACAATTTCGGCTGCTCGCCGATCTGCGACAGGCGATCGATCGAGGAGCAGCCGCCCAGCGCGCAAGAGGCCAGTAGCAGGGCAGAGATCGCGATGCGACGAAGGCGGGAAGCCGAACTGAACGTGGACATGACTTACTCTGACTTGGCTGGAGCTTGCGAGATGCGGGCTTGCGGGATCTGGGCTTGTGCGACCTTGGCTTGTGCGACCTGGGCCGGCGACGCGGGGGCCTGGACCAGGCTCCGGACGAGGGCTGCAGTGTCGACGGGGGCGGGCGTCTCACCGCGCTTGATCGACGAGGTCTGCTCGACGGCCGGCACCATCGGCGCGGACTGACTTGCGCCCTGGACCGTCACCTGGCCGCGGCCGGTGACGATGCCGGTCAGCGTGCGCTTGGACTGCAGATTGAGCACGCTGATGCTGTCGCCCTCGGCGCCGTTCTCGACCGCCTTGCCGCGCGTGGTGAGATAGAGGCCGGGCACCTGGTAGATGATGGTGACGGCCTGGTCGCGCAGCACGAAGTCGGGCTTGACGATGTCGGCGATGCGGAGCGGCGTGCCCGCGCGCATCGGCCGGCGCAGCTGCATGCCGATGCTGCGGTCGCGCCCGGCCGGTTCGCCGGTGATCTCGGCCCTCGGCCGGCGCTCCAGCGAGAGATCGGAGGATTTCAGAAGCTCGGCGCGGTCGATGTCCCGGGTCAGCACGGCCACTTCCACGGTCTCGATCGCGGTGCCGGTGAAGCGCAGCCTGGTCGGCGCCGGATTGCTGTCGTTGGCTATCTCGAAGCCGACATCGAAACGGCCGCTGCGCGCATCGTAGCGGGTTGCGACCGGCTGGAGCGCGCCGGTGTTGGAGGCATCGAGCCGCATGTCGGCGACGCCGCGATCGAAGGTGACGGTGATGTTGGCGGCCTCGCCCAGGCCGAAGCGGCGCTCGAGCGCGGCGGCTACCGCGTTCTCGATCTCCTTGCTCGCGAGCGTGCGGGCGAGGCGGGTGACCTGGACCTCCTTGATGTCGCCGGTCATGACCCCGATCACCTGTTTGGCCCGCAACACCGAGAGCACTTGGCCGACCGTCAGCGTGCCGGTGGTGCCGAGATCGGGCGAGCGGTAGACCGGGATCAGCGCGGCCGATCCCGCGTTGTCGATGAGATCGCCGATCCGCACCACGTCCGAGGTCACGGTGACGCTCGTGCGCAGCGTCGGCGAGGCGATGAACTCGTCGGCGGGCGC
>NZ_AJQE01000183.1 GCF_000261685.1 Bradyrhizobium genomosp. I (2014)
CGAGAAGGATGGAGATCGAGGCGAGCGTGGTGCGGATCATCGTCATCACCTCAGCGGAACAGCGCCGTGGTCGACTGCATCATCTGGTCGGCCGCGCTGATGACCTTGGCGTTCATCTCGTAGGCGCGCTGCGCGGCGATCAGGTCGCTCATCTCCGAGACGACGTCGATATTGGCCTGCTCCAGGCTGCCCTGCGTGATCTTGCCGTAACCCTCGGAGTTGGCGGTGCCGTCCTGGGGCGCGCCGGAGGAGGGGGTCTCGATGAACTGGTTGTTGCCGACGGGCTGAAGGCCCGCCTTGTTGATGAAGCGGGTGATGCCGATCTGGCCGATGATCGACGAGGCCGATGAACCCGGCAGGGTCACCGAGACCTGGCCCTGCTCGCTCACGGAGATGCCCGAGGCGTTGTTCGGGATGGTGATGGTCGGCTGCACCGGGTTGCCCTGCGCGGTGACGACGCGGCCCTGATTGTCCATCTGGAAGGTGCCGTCGCGGGTGTACTGGTAGGTGCCGTCGGGCATCAGGATCTTGAAGAAGCCCTCGCCCGAGAGCGCGAGATCGAGGTCGTTGCCGGTCTGCGACAGCGTTCCCTGCGTCATGCTGCGCGGCGTGCCGACGGTCTTGACGCCGCCGCCGATGTCGACGCCGACCGGCAGGATGGTGCCCTGGTCCGACGACTGGGCGCCGACGCGGCGGACGTGCTCGTAGATCAGGTCCTGGAACGCCGCGGTCTGCTTCTTGAAGCCGGTGGTGCGCAGGTTGGCGATGTTGTTGGAGATCACCTGAACGTTGAGTTCCTGGGCCGCCATTCCGGTCGCAGCGGTGTGAAGCGCCTGCATGTCAATTCTCCTTCAATCAGGCCGGAACGTCGGCGAGCTTTTCGATCGCCGATTTGTGGAGGTCGCTCTGCTGCTGGAGCAGGTTGGCGATCGCGGTGTAGCTGCGCATCACCTCGACCATGCGGGTCATCTCGCCGACCGCATTCACGTTCGACTTCTCGACGTAACCCTGCTGCAAGGTGGACTTGGTGTCGGCCTGCTGGTTGGCCGAGCCGACGCCGTAGAGATTGCCGCCGAGCTTGGTCAGCTTGGCCGGATCGTCGAACGACACCATGCGGATCTTGCCGCGGATCGAGTCGGTCCGCGCCGTCCCCTCGAGCACCGTGACGGTGCCGTCGGGCGCGACATTGATGTCGTGGTCGGTCGGCTGGAAGGTAATCGGGCCGGCATTGCCGAGCACGAGATTGCCGTCGGCGGTGACGAGCTGGCCGGTGCTGTTGAGCGAGAACTTGCCGTCGCGGGTATAGAGCTCGCCGCCATTGGCCTGCACCGCGAAATAGGCGCCGCCGCTGATCGCCATGTCGAGGGGATTGTTGGTCGGCTCCATCGGTCCCTGACCGACGTCGCGGAAGGTCCCGCGGTCCTGCACATAGGAGACCCGGCGGTCGCCACCGACGAAATTGTCCTCGCGCGCGTTCGAGTTGAGATACTCCTCGAACAGCGAATGGTCGGCCTTGAAGCCGTTGGTGTTGGCATTGGCGACGTTGTTGGCGATGACATCCATCTGCCGTTCCAACGTCATCTGCCGCGACAAGCCGATCAGAAGCGCGTTCTGCATCGGAAAATCTCCCCTGAGTGAGATCTGCCATTTCGCTCTCCCAAGCGCCTTGGCGGACCCCGTGAACGAGACCTCGAGGTTCTCCCAAACCGAGGGGTCTCGGCCCTCTCTCAGCGAAAGCCGTGCCAACTAAAAAACAAGCGTAATTTCAATTGCTTGCTTGTTTTTGATAAGCGCGGGAGGGCGGCAGAAAGGTTCTGTTAGCCATGTTTGCCCGGCAGATTTTTCCTAGCGGAAGCCCAATCGAAAGGTTCCGTTAACCATTATTACCGTAGCGTTTGCGCATCAGAGGAGCGCATTGCGCTGGGGCATTTGTATCGCGTCACTGTCTGCCAGGAGGCTTCGCTCTTTCGACCCCCTTTGAGAGATGAACGAGCGCGGCAACCATGGCAGAGAATGAAGAAGGCGGCGCAGCCGCCGACGGCGCGGAAGCCGCTCCGCCGAAGAACAAGCTCAAGCTCATCATCATGGCGGTCGGTCTGCTCGCCGTCCTCGGCGGCGGTGCCGCGACCTGGTTCTTCTTCTTCCGTCACGGCGACGAAGAGCATCATGCCGAGGCCGCGGCCCCGCCAAAGCCGCCTTCCTTCGTCGACGTCCCCGACATGATGGTCAACCTCGCCGGCGCGCCGGGCGAGCGCGTGCAGTATCTGCGGCTGAAGATCGTGCTGGAGCTGAAGGAAGAGAAGCAGATCGAGGCGATCAAGCCGACGATGCCGCGGGTCACCGACATCTTCCAGACCTATGTGCGCGAACTGCGCCCCTCCGACCTCAACGGTTCCGCCGGCATCTTCCGCCTCAAGGAGGAACTGACCAAGCGCGTCAACGCGGCGGTCGCCCCGATCCAGGTCAGCGCCGTGCTGTTCAAGGAAGTCGTGGTCCAGTGAGCATGACGGACTAGGATCATGGCCGGCAACGAGCAAATGGACCAGGATGCGATTGCCGCCCAGTGGGAGGCGTCGCTCGATTCCGAGGATCCCGCCGAGGCCGCAAAGGCCGCCGCCGAGAACGAGCTATCGGAGACCATGGCCCTGCAATGGGCGGCCATGGTCGAGGACGGAAGCCGCGATCTCGGCACCGGCAAGAACTCCGGCGAGCGGGTGCTGTCGCAGGAGGAGATCGACAATCTCCTCGGCTTCACCGTCGGCGACGTCACGCTCGACGATCATTCGGGCATTCGCGCGATCATCGATTCGGCGATGGTCTCCTACGAGCGTCTGCCGATGCTCGAAATCGTCTTCGACCGCCTGGTGCGGCTGATGACGACGTCCTTGCGCAACTTCACCTCCGACAACGTCGAAGTCTCGCTCGATCGCATCACCTCGGTGCGTTTCGGCGACTACATGAACTCGATCCCGCTGCCCGCCGTCCTCACCGTCTTCAAGGCCGAGGAGTGGGAGAATTTCGGCATGGCGACGGTCGATTCCAACCTGATCTATTCGATGATCGACGTGCTGCTCGGCGGCCGCCGCGGCACCAGCCAGCTCCGCATCGAGGGCCGGCCCTACACCACGATCGAGACCGAGCTGGTCAAGCGGCTGGTCGAGGTGGTGCTGGCCGACGCCGAGCAGGCGTTCCGGCCGCTGTCGCCGGTGACCTTCACGATCGACCGGCTCGAGACCAATCCGCGTTTCGCCGCGATCAGCCGTCCCGCCAACGCCGCGATCCTGGTCCGCCTGCGCATCGACATGGAAGACCGCGGCGGCAACATCGAGCTGCTGCTGCCCTATGCGACCATCGAGCCAATCCGGGGCGTCCTGCTCCAGATGTTCATGGGCGAAAAGTTCGGCCGCGACCCGGTCTGGGAGGGCCATTTCGCCACCGAGATCGTGCAGGCCGAGATCGCCGTCGATGCGGTGCTCTACGAGGCCGACATTCCGCTCAAGCAGCTGATGCGGCTCAAGGTCGGCGACACGCTGCCGCTGGACATGCGCGCCGATGCCAACGTCACCGTGCGCTGCGGCGACGTCACGCTGACCGAGGGGCGGATGGGCCGGGTCGGCGACCGCGTCGCGATCCGCGTGACGAAACCCCTGCGCAAGCCAAGTACGACACTTGCGATGTTCGAGAAGGCGGACGAGCAGAACAAGATGATGGAGGCCCCATGAACCACTCTCTGGGAATGGCGATCGAGACGCTGGTGGCTATCCTGCTGATGCTGACGATCGTCTACTGCGTCATGCTCAACAAGCGGCTGACGCGGCTGAAGGCGGACGAGCATTCGCTGAAGGCGGTCATCGGCGAGCTGATCACGGCGACCGAGATCGCCGAGCGCGCGATCGGCGGGCTGAAGCTGGCCGTGCGCGACGTCAACGAGAACCTGGGCAACCAGCTCGCGGCCGCGACGCAGATGTCGGATCAGCTCTACAAGCAGCTCGGCGAGGCCGACAACGTGGTCCGGCGTCTGTCCAAGATCGCGATCGCCGCGCGCCCCGTGACGAACCCCGAAGCAGTTGCCGCGTCCGCGGCCAAGCCGTCGACGGCGAAGGCGGTGGCGGCCGCGGCCGAAGCCTTCTCCGAGCGCCGACGCTCCAATGGTCTTGCCGCATGAAGTCAGGAAATGAAGTCCTTTCGTAACATCCGCGTCATTCCGGTCGTCCTGGTTGCCGTCGCCGGTCTCGCCACGCTGAAGGTGGCGGGCCTCGTGATCAATGGCGGCTATGTCTTCGACTACAAGCCGAACCAGACCAGGAAATCCTGGGCGCAGGAGAATCTGAACTTCCCGACCGGCCGCGAGGAGCCGGAGATCATCACCGGCTCGACCCACGGCGCGCCGAAGGAGGCGCCCAAGCCCGCCGCGCCCGAGACCAAGCCGGAAGGCACCGTGGTCAAGATGGACGAAGCCCAGCCGCAGGTCTCGGCCGCCGAGCGCGCGATCCTGGAGCGGCTGCAGGCGCGGCGCCAGGAGATCGAGGCCCGCCAGCGCGAGATCGACATTCGCGAAAGCCTACTCAAATCGGCCGAGAAGCGCATCGAAGGCAAGGTCGAGGAGATGAAGGCGGTGGAAAGCCGCATCTCGGCAACGCAGGCCGAGCAGAAGGCCGCCGAAGCCCAGCGCATGAAGGGCCTCGTGACCATGTACGAGGGGATGAAGCCCAAGGACGCCGCACGGGTGTTCGACCGGCTCGAGATGGGCGTGCTGATCGAGATCGCCTCGGCCATCGCGCCGCGGAAGATGTCGGACATCCTGGGATTGATGTCGCCGGAAGCGGCCGAGAAGCTGACGGTCGAGATGGCCCGCCGCGCCAATGGCGGCGGCGATCAGTCGGCTTCGGCCGCGGACCTGCCCAAGATCGACGGCAAGCCGACGCAAAAGCCGAATTGAGGGCTCATACTTAAGAAGTCCTTAATTGGCAAAACCTTAAGGTCGAGGGCAGGGGCCGGCATCAGGACCGGCGCCGGCCGTCGAAACGGAAGAAATGCCGCCAATGGCGCGAGAGGCTGCCGCTGGATTTGTGTCGCGAGCCCGCGCTTCGGTGCCGGGGTTGTCGCGTCATGTCCGAAACGCGGGCGTGCTGGCGGTCTGCCTGCTGATCGGCCTTGGTGCGCCTGCCCGGGCGGCTGATCCTGTCAGGGGCGAGGCGACGTTTTCCGCCGGCGGCGGCTTTGCCCGTCTCGTCATCAAGCTCGGCGAGGACGTTCCCTCCGAGGTGGCGACCGCGGGTTCCATCCTCATCATCCGCTTCGACCGGCCCGTCGACGTTCCCGTCGACCGAGTCCCGGAAGGCGCGCCCGATTACGTCAACTCCGCCCGCCGCGACCCGGATGGCAGCGCGATCCGCCTGTCGCTGGCGCGGCGCGTCACCGTCAACACCATGAATGCCGGCGAGCGCACCTTCGTCGACCTCTTGCCCGAGGGCTGGAAGGGACCGCCGCCGAGCCTGCCCATGGACGTGGTCAAGGAGCTCGCCGAGCGCGCACGCGTGGCCGAACGCGCGCTGCGTGCCCAGCGCGCCGCCGCCGAGGCCAGGAAGCGTCCGCAGATCCGCGTGCGTGCCTCGGTGCAGCCGACCTTCGTGCGCTTCGTGTTCGAGATGCCCGACGGCGTCGGCGTCTCCTCCGTGCTCAACGAGCAGAAGCTCACGCTCGCCTTCAACGCCAATCTCAATTTCGACCTGGCGGACGCGATCGTCGCAGCGCCGCCGAACGTCGCCTCGATCAAGCAGAAGGCCGACATCGACCAGACCAATGTCGAGATCGCGCTGATCGGCGATTCCGACGTACATTCGTTCCGCGACGAGAAGAACTACGTCGTCGACGTCGCCTTCCAGCCCGACAAGGGCAGGGCGACCGCGACGCCCGAGGCGGCGATCGCGCAGATGAAGCCCGCCGGTCACGGACCGGAGCCTGCGCCGGAAAAGCCGGCGGCCGAGAAGCCGAAGGACGCCCGTAGCGAGATCGCACCGCCGACCTCCGAGACGATCGCGCGCGAAGCCAGGATCGACGTCAAGCCCGAGGCGAAGCCGGAAGCGAAGCCGGACGCACCGGCTACGATGCCACCCG
>NZ_AJQE01000184.1 GCF_000261685.1 Bradyrhizobium genomosp. I (2014)
TGCCGAAGAGGCCGCGAAGGCGCCGGTCAAGGACGTTGCCAAGGAAGTCACCAAGCCTGCGCCGCAGCCGACGGTCGCCGGCGTCGATGCGCGCCGCGACAGTGACGGCCTGCGCGTGACGTTCCCGGTTCAGGTTGCAACGCCGGCGGCGGCGTTCCGCCGCGGCGACACGGTGTGGCTGGTGTTCGATACACCGAAACCGATCGATGTCGAGGCGATCCGCACCAAGGGCGGCGCGATGATCGGCGAGGTCGGCCGCATTCCGCTCGACAAGGGGCAGGCGGTGCGCATCCGTCTCACCCGTCCGCTGGTCTACTCGCTGACGAGCGAGGAGGTCGGCAAGGAGACCAACTGGCTGTTGACGCTCGCCGACAAGATCCAGGCGACCCCGCTGCCGCTGATGATGTCGCGCAACATCACCGATCCCGCGCTGGCCAATATCGCGATCCCCTTCGCCAATCCGGGCCTGCTGCACAAGCTCACCGACCCTGATGCCGGCGATACGCTCTATGTCGTCACCGCGCAGCGGCCGGTGCGCGGCTTCATCAAGCGGCAGGACCTCGTCGATCTCTCGCTGCTGGAATCCGCGCACGGCATCGCGATCCGGCCCAACTCCGACGAGGTCGGCGTCGAGGTCGGCTCCGACAAGGTGATCCTCGGCAAGAAGGGCGGATTGACGCTGTCGCCGGTCGACATCTCGGCCGAGCGGGCGCCGACCGCGGTGCGCCCGGTCTTCAGCCCCGAAGGCTGGCGCAAGGGCCAGTCGGAGAATTTCTGGGCGCGCCAGGGCGAGCTGATGACGGCGATCTCCAACGTCGAGCCGGCGTTGCGTTCGCTGCCGCGGCTCGATCTCGCGCAGTTCTACATGTCGCGCGCGATGTATCACGAGGCCAAGGCCGTGACCGACGTGATGCTGACCGATCCCCTCAACAAGGAGGAGAGCGGTGCGCTGATCATGCATGCGATCGCGAGCATCCTGATCGGCCGGCCGGCGCAGGGCCTGAAGGATCTCGCCAATCCCGTGATCGGCAACAGCCATGATTCCCAGCTCTGGAAGGCGCTCGCCTATGCGCGCCAAGGCAAATGGGCAGACGCGCGCGAGAAGTTCAAGAACGTCGAATTCGCCATCGCCTCGCTGCCGCTCGACATCCAGCGCATCGTGACGATGGACGCGATGCGCGCCTCGCTCGAGGTGAAGGACTATGCCGGCGCCTCCAAGCGCCGCAGCGAGCTCGAGGTGGTCGGCGTCCCGCCCGAGGCCGCGCCCGGCTTCGCCGTGCTGCGCGGTCGGCTCGCCGAGGCGCTCGGCCACGACAAGGATGCGCTCGACGACTACAGGTTCGCGGTCGCCTCGAACGACCGTCCGGCTGCGGCCGAGGCCAAGCAGCTCGAGGTCGCACTGCGGCAGAAGCGCGACGAGATCGGCAAGGAAGAGGCGCTGCGCGAGCTTGAGACGCTGTCCATGACCTGGCGCGGCGACGCGATCGAGGTCAAGACGCTCCAGATGCTGTCGCAGCTGTATGCCGAGAACGGACGTTACCGGGACGCGCTCACCGCCGCGCGCACCGCGACGAGGCTCCAGCCGAACGCCGAAGCCTCGCGTCAGGCGCAGGATCTCGCCTCCGACCTGTTCACGCAGCTATTTCTCGGGCCGAAGGGCGACGAGCTGCCGCCGGTCGAGGCGCTCGGGATGTTCTACGAGTTCCGCGAGCTGACGCCGATCGGCCGCCGCGGCGATGAGCTGATCCGCCGGCTCGCCGACCGTCTCGCCTCGATCGATCTGCTCGATCAGGCCGCCGAGCTTCTGCAATACCAGGTCGATCATCGCCTTGAAGGCGCGGCGCGCGCCCAGGTCGCCGCGCGGCTTTCCATGATCTATCTCGCCAACCGCAAGCCCGACATGGCAATCACCGCGCTGCGCGCGAGCCGCATCAGCGATCTCTCCGGCGAGCTCCGGCAGCAGCGCCTGCTGCTGGAAGCGCGCGCGCAGAGCGACGTCGGCCGTCACGACCTCGCGCTCGACATCGTCTCCAACGTCTCGGGGCGCGAAGTGCTCCGTCTGCGCTCCGACATCTTCTGGGCGGCGCGGCGCTGGCGCGAGTCCGCCGAGCAGATCGAACTCTATTACGGCGACCGTTTCCGCGACTTCAAGCCGCTCAATGCGGTCGAGAAGAGCGACATCATCCGCGCCGCCGTCGGCTATGCGCTCGCCGACGACTCGATCGGCCTGTCGCGCTTCCGCGAGAAATACGCGCCGCTGATGAGCGAGAGCGCCGACCGTCTCGCCTTCGACATCGCCAGCAAGCCGGCCGCGGCATCGAGCGCCGAATTTGCCGAGATCGCCAAGCTCGCTGCCAGCGTCGATACGCTCGACGGCTTCCTGCGCGAGATGAAGCAGCGCTTCCCCGACGCCACGGCGCGCGCGCCCGGCTCGCCGCAGGCCAGGGACGAGTCCGACCACACCGGCTCGCTGCCCACGATCCCGGTCGTGCGGCGGATCAAGATGACGCGATAGGGCTCAGCTGCGGCGCGAAGCGCGACCCGGGACAGTGCCACGGTCTCCGTCATTGCGAGCGCAGCGAAGCAATCCAGAATCTTTCCGCGGTGGCAGCCTGGATTGCTTCGTCGCAAGCGCTCCTCGTAATGACGCGGGGAGAGTGGGGTCTCGCGCTCACGCTGTGGGCTGCGGTTATTATCGTCACCGAGGTCCGCCGGCCCTTCCTCCGTCATTGCGAGCGAAGCGAAGCAATCCGGAGTCTTTCCGCGGCGGCAGCCTGGATTGCTCCGTCGCAAGCGCTCCTCGCAATGACGGAGGAGGGGCCGGCGGCGATCGTCGAGGGCGGACGGGATGCGGGCAGCACTTGAAGCTTGCCTCATCCCCCGTAACTCTGCACCAGACTCCCCGCCACCAGCGACCAGCCGTCGACCAGCACGAAGAAGATCAGCTTGAACGGCAGCGAGATCGTCGCCGGGGGCAGCATCATCATGCCCATCGACATCAGCACCGAGGCGACGACGAGGTCGATGATCAGGAAGGGGAGGAACAACAGGAAGCCGATCTCGAAGGCGCGCTTCAGCTCGGAGATCATGAAGGCGGGGACGAGAATGCGCAAGGCGAGCTCGTCGGGAGTGGCCGGCGGCGGCTCGCCCGACAGGTCCAGGAACAGCTTGAGGTCCTTCTCGCGCACGTTCTTCTGCATGAAGCCGCGCAAGGGGACGGAGGCGCGCTGGAGCGCATCCTCGACGCCGATCTGGTTGGCGACAAGCGGACGGATGCCCTCGTCGTAGGATTTTTGCAGGACCGGGCCCATCACGAAGAAGGTGAGGAACATCGCGAGCGCAATGATCACCGAGTTCGGCGGGGCGGTCGCGGTGCCCATCGCGGTGCGCAGCAGCGACAGCACGACCACGATGCGCGTGAACGACGTCATCATGATCAGGATCGAGGGCGCGATCGACAGCACCGTGAGCAGGGCGATGAGCTGGATCGCGCGCTCGGTGACGCCGCCGCCCTGGCCGCCGAGATTGATGCTGATGTCCTGCGCATGCGCCGGCATCGCGAGCGAGGCCGCGCCGATCAGGACAGAGAGGAAAAGAACTCTACGCGGGAGGGCCGGCAGCCTCACGAAGACGGCTTCGGACGGCCGAGCAGCGAGGCCATCTCGTCTTCGAGATTTTCAAAGCTGGTCTTTTCCGCAGCCGGCTTCGCCGGCGGGGCAGGTGGTGCCGGGGGCTCGCTGCGTGCCGCCCGCGGGGGAGCGGCCGGCGGCTCCGGCGCAACCGGAGGTGCGACCGTTTCCCCGGCCGGGCGGCGTAGGGCGGCTTCCAGCCGCTGCGCCATTTCGGCGAGATTCTGCTCGGCGCTCGAGGGCGCAGCAGCAGGTGCCGGCGGCGGCACGGGCGGAGCCTGCGGCACGGGCGGAGGCGGCGGCGGTGCAGCAGCGCGCTCAGGGCGCACTGGCGGCATCTTCACCGCCTCGCTCCCGCGCGGCGGACGCGGCATCAGCGGCGGCTCGCCGCGCGCGATGCGCGGCGGCAGCGGCTCGGGCCGTGCTTCGCGCTCGGGACGTGGCGCGGCCGGCTCCGGTGTAAAGCCTCCCAGGGGCGGTTCGCTACGACGTTCGGCCAGCGCAGGAGCAGGCCGGCGCAGTTCCTCGGCGAAGGAGGGGCGCGCGGGCCGCGGCGGCGGCTCGGGCATTTGCGGCTCGGGATGATCGAGCAGTTCGGGGCGCGGCGCTTCGTCGGCCCAGCCGCCGGCGTCGGGCATGGGCGCGAGGCGCGGCGGCTCGGCGTTGGGACGCTGCGGGAGCTGGTCGCGGCTGGGCGCGGCACGAACGATATTGGGCTCGACGACGATGTCGGTGGGCCCGCCGATCATCAGGAGATGCTCGACATTGTCGCGCCGGACCAGCACCAGCCGGCGCCTTCCGTCGACCGCGGCGGCGTCGATCACGGCGAGGCGGGGCATCCTGCCGCGCTGGGTGTTGGCACCCAGCCGGCTGCTGCCGAATCGGCGAACCAGCCACGCAGCGACGCCGATCAACGCCAGAACGACGATGAACGCGACGATGAAGGTGATAGGGCTGCCTTGCATACTTGTCCCCGACAAATGGCGCTTTTCTCGTGCCCGTGGTCAGATTGGCCAACCACCGGCATACGATGCCCCAAACTGCGATTTCTTAACGTTCCACGGCAGGTTTTGCCGTCCCCAACCCTTAATAACCCATGAATCGCCCGATCCAAAACGACTTCTTGCCCTGTGCACGCGCCGCCAAACGGTTGGGTTAATGTCGCTTTTCGAGGCGTAGAATCACGGGGTTGCAAAATCGTGTCTCGCTCGGGGACAGGCGTCGAGAGCGTCCTTAACCAGCTGTTAACCATACAGGCGGCAAATTCTGCCTAGCTTCGGACCTTGGAGGTCCGGAAAGGGCGGAAGGAGCCGCGACGATGTCCATCAACGACCTCCCGGTGCTGTCGGCGCTTCGCACCAAGATGCAGTGGCACCAGGAGCGCCAGCGCGTCCTGTCCGAGAACGTCTCCAATTCCGATACGCCCAAATTCCGGCCGCGCGACCTGGTCGAGCCGAAGTTCGACAGGACCGGCGCCGTCACAGGGTCCATGGGCCCCCTGGCCCTGACCCGTACCAGCGCCTCGCACATGACGCCATCGGGCGCGGTTTCCGCATTCGACCAGAACAGGGACGCGGGCTTTGAGACCCGCCCCGCGGGCAACGCCGTCAATCTCGAGGAGGAGATGATGAAGGCCGCCAGCAACCAGATGGACTACGCGGCGGCGACCTCGCTCTATTCGAAGAGCCTGCGCCTGCTCAAGACCGCGATCGGCAAGGGCTAGGCGTGATCCCGGGACCAGGAGAATCAGAGGCGCATCATGGCGAATGACAGCAGCGACTTTGCCCGCTCGATGGCGATCGCCACCTCCGGCCTGCGCGCACAGGCCGGGCGCATGCGGGTGATCTCGGAAAACATCGCGAATGCCGACTCGACGGCGCAAACCGCCGGCGGCGACCCCTATCGGCGCAAGGTTCCGACCTTCTCCTCCGCGCTCGACCGCACGCTCGAGGCGCAGGTCGTCACTCTCGGCAGGATCAAGCCCGACCAGTCCAACTTCCGCGTCAAATACGAGCCGAGCAATCCGGCTGCGGATGCGAGCGGCAACGTCAAATATCCCAACGTGAACTCGGTGGTCGAGATGACCGACATGCGCGACGCGCAGCGGTCCTACGAGGCCAATCTCAACATCATCAGTGCGACGCGCCGGATGATCCAGCGCACGCTCGACATCCTCAAGAGCTGAACAGGACATTTGAGACATGGCATCACCGACAATCGCCGCGAACGCCTATGCCAGCCTGGCCCGCGTGCTCGAGAACAGCGGCGCCGGCAAGGGCAGCGAGCCGACCGGGCAATCCTTTGCTTCGCTGCTGAAGGACGCCGTCGGCAGCGTCATGGAGTCCGGCCGCAAATCCGATGCGCAGACGGTGGCGATGGCCGCCGGCAAGGCCAACGTGATGGACGTGGTGACGGCGGTCGCAGACACCGACGTCGCGGTATCCACGCTGGTCTCGGTGCGCGACCGCGTGATCGCGGCATATGAAGACATCATGAAGATGCCGATCTGAATTGGGGATCGCGCTCGCCCCAATCGTCATTGCGAGCGAAGCGAAGCA
>NZ_AJQE01000185.1 GCF_000261685.1 Bradyrhizobium genomosp. I (2014)
AGAGGGCATGCGTTCCCCGCCGCGGTGGCGGGGATGAAGGTTGAACAAGGAATTCTGCAAATGACCGGACCCGAAACCCTCGACGTCGCGCGCGATGCGATCTGGACCATTGTGATCGTGTCCTCGCCGCTGATGGTGGTCGGCCTCGTGGTCGGCGTCATCGTGTCGCTGTTCCAGGCGCTGACGCAGATCCAGGAGCAGACGCTGATCTACGTGCCGAAGATCCTGGCCATCTTCGCCACGATGCTGCTGGCGCTGCCGTTCATGGCCGACGCGCTCCACGCCCACATGTTGCGGATCTCGTCGCGAATCATCGGCGGCTGAGGCACAATGCGTCGTGCGGTGGATTTGACATTCGCCCAGGGGGCTCCGCGAGCCGCGTTGGCGAATGTCAAATCCAATAGCCGCACGACTATTGATATTTGCGAATGCCTCTTTGGCTCCAACATTCGCAAGAGTGCCTGCCGCGATGGCATGCGAATGTTGGAGCCGAGGCATTCGGCCATGCGCATCGACGTCTCGCTGCTGCCGGCGCTCGCCGCCTCCTTCATGCTCGCCTTCGCCCGGGTCGGCGCGATGGTGATGCTGCTGCCAGGTCTGGGCGAGACCAACATTCCGACGCGGATAAAGCTGTCGATCGCGCTGTTGCTCACGCTGATCATCCTGCCCCTGCATCGCAACGCCTACCACGTCGACATGGGCTCGCTGGCGCCGCTGCTGGTCCTGATGCTGCATGAGATCGTGATCGGTATCGTGCTGGGCGCGACCGCGCGCGTGACGTTGTCGGCGCTCCAGGTTGCGGGATCAGTGATCGCCCAGCAGATGGGGCTTGGCTTCGTCACCTCGGTCGATCCGACGCAGGGACAGCAGGGCGTGCTGGTCGGCAACTTCCTGACCATGCTGGGGGTGACGCTGCTGTTTGCCACCGACAGCCATCATCTGGTGATCGCGGCGCTGAACGACAGCTACGCGATCTTCTCGCCGGGCGAGACCGTATCGAGCGGCGATGTCGCCTCGCTGGCAACGCGCGCCTTCGCAGCCGCGTTCCGCCTGGGCTTGCAGCTCTCCGGGCCGTTCCTGGTGTTCGGCCTCGTCTTCAACATCGGGTTGGGGGTGCTGGCGCGGCTGATGCCGCAGATGCAGGTCTATTTCGTCGGCGTGCCGCTCTCGATCTTCGTGGGCTTCCTGGTGCTCGCGGTGGTGCTCACGGCGATGATGGGCACGTATCTGGATTATTTCATCGGTGTCATGCACCAGATGATGCCGCTCAGGGCACGATAGATCGATGTCGGAAGACAAGGACCCAGAGAGTCAAACAGAAGACCCGACGCAAAAGCGCCTTGACGATGCGCTCGAACGCGGCGACGTCGCCAAGAGCCAGGAGATCAACACCTGGTTCATGATGGCGGGCGGCACGCTCGTGGTGTCGACCTTCTCGGGGTCGGTCGGCAGCGGGCTGCTGGCGCCGATGCGCAATCTGCTCGCCAATTCCTGGATGATCAAGACCGACGGCAAGGCTCTGCTCGCGCTGATGCAGCAGATCGAATTCGCCGTGCTCGCGGCGATCGGCGTGCCCCTCCTGATGCTGATGCTGGCCGCGATTGCCGGCAACATGCTGCAGCACCGCCTGGTCTGGTCGACCGAATCCCTGACACCCAAGCTCAGCAAGATATCGCCCGGCGCCGGATTCAAGCGCATCTTCGGCAAGCAGGCGGCAGCCAATTTTCTCAAGGGCATCGGCAAGCTGGTGGTGCTCGGCGTGGTCATGACCATGATCCTGTGGCCGGAGCGGAATCGCATGGAGGCGATGGTCCGGCTCGATCCGGCCGCCATGCTCGGTGCCAGCACCAGCATGACCATTCATCTGCTCGGCGCGGTGGTCGCAGCGCTCGCGATCGTCGCCATCGCCGATTATTTCTTCCAGTACCGAAGCTGGTTCCAGCGGCAGAAGATGTCGCTTCAGGAGATCAAGGAAGAATTCAAGCAGTCCGAAGGTGACCCGCACATCAAGGGCAAGATCAGGCAGTTGCGGCAGCAGCGCGCCAAGAAGCGCATGATGGCGGCGGTTCCCAAGGCCTCGGTGATCATCACCAACCCGACCCACTACTCGGTGGCGCTGTCCTATGAGCGTGGCATGTCGGCGCCGATCTGCGTCGCCAAGGGCGTCGACAACCTCGCCTTCAAGATCCGGGAGATCGCGCGCGAGCACGACATCCCGATCGTGGAGAACGTGCCGCTGGCCCGCGCGCTCTACGCCACGGTCGACATCGACCAGGAAATCCCGACCGAACACTACCATGCGGTCGCCGAGGTGATCGGCTACGTCATGCGGCTGAAGCGCGGATTCAGCGCCGGGCGGGGATAAAACACCCCGAAAAGTACCGGAAATGGCCGTAATCTGGGAATCAGCGTACGTTTCGCCCCTGCTGCCCTTGCACCTTTGGGTCCGATTCAGGCAGGGAGGACCCTACGCGCCCCGTAGCGCGTTGATTTTCTGCCGACAGGCTGCGCCAGCTTGAGATGACCGCCGAGACCGACCACGACCTCACACGCGAGCCCGTTCCGGCGCACGAACCGTCGCCGCGCTCGGGCAGCATTGCGCTGGTGCTGCTGGTGGCCGCCGGCCTCGTCGCGGTGGCCGTCGGGCTGATGACGCTCGGGCGGGCGCAGGCGCAGCCCTATATCCTCGGCATCCTCGCCGTGCTGGCGATGGTCGGCCTGTTCAACCTGTTCGCCTTCGCCGCCGGCATCATCCGCTTCGCCGATCGCAGTCTCGATGATCCGGTCGTGGGCCGGATCGCCGATCATGGATTCGACGGGCTGGCCGTGACCGATCCGCGCGGCCACGTGGTCTATTCCAACGCGGCCTACCTGACGCTGACCGGCGCCAGCGGTCCGCAGGACGTGCGTCCGGTCGAGCGCGTCTTCATCGGCAACCCCGACGTCTCCGAAGCGGTGTTCCGGCTGCTCAAGGCCGCCCGCGAAGGCAAGCGGCAGCAGGAAGAGGTGCGGATCTCCGGCCATGACGGCAGCCAGGGCCGCTGGTTGCGCATGCGGGTGCGCCCGCTCGGCACCGGAAAGCGCGACGCGAAATACGCGGTGTGGTCGATCGCCGACATCACCCGCGACCGCGAGCGCCAGGAGGACGTGTTCCAGGAGCTCCAGCACGCGATCGAATATCTCGATCACGCGCCGTGCGGCTTCTTCTCGGTCAATCCGGCCGGAGAGCTCGCCTACGTCAATGCGACGCTGGCAAACTGGCTCGATTACGACCTCGCCGAGATCGGCTCGGGCGGATTGAAGCTGACCGACATCGTGTCCGGCGACGGCGCCTCGCTGTTGACCTCGATCGTGGCGGTGCCGGGCGAGGTGAAGACGGAGGTCTTCGACATCGACCTGCGCATGCGCACCGGCAAGACCATGCCGGTGCGGCTCTATCACAAGCTCGCCTTCGGCGCCGACGGTGCGCCGGGGCCGTCGCGCACGCTGGTGATCAGCCGCGCCCGCGACGAGCGCAGCGACCCCGACCGCGCCGCCGAAGTACGCTTCATGCGCTTCTTCGACCACACGCCGATGGCGATCGCGACGGTCGATCGCGCCGGCAATGTCGTGCGCGCCAATGCGCGCTATGCCAAGCTCGGACAGGCGCTCGGGCTCGACAGCGCCAGCAAGTCGATCTTCCGCGCGGTCAATTCGCGCGACCGGCACCTTTTGATCGCCGCCATCAACCAGGCCGCCGAAGGCAAGGCCGATATCGCTCCGGTCGAGGTGGCGCTGGAAGGGGCCAAGGAGCGCTGGGGCCAGTTCTTCGTCACGCCGGTCGATGCGGCCGAGAACGAGGCGGAAGCCGCCATCGTGCACATGCTCGAGACCACCGAGCGGCGCGCGCTGGAGAACCAGATCAACCAGTCCCAGAAGATGGAGACGGTCGGCCAGCTCGCCGGCGGCATCGCCCACGACTTCAACAACGTGCTGTCCGCCATCATGATGGCGAACGACTTCCTGCTGAACGCGCACAAGCCGACCGACCCGTCGTTCCAGGACATCATGCAGATCAAGCAGAACGCGACGCGGGCCGCGACCCTGGTGCGGCAGCTGCTGGCGTTCTCGCGGCGGCAGACGCTGCGGCCGCAGGTGCTCGATCTCGGCGACGCCCTGAGCGATCTCACCATGCTGCTGCGCCGGCTGATCGGCGAGAAGGTCAAGCTCGACCTCGTCCACGGCCGCGATCTGTGGCCGGTGAAGGTCGACGTCTCCCAGTTCGAGCAGGTGATCGTCAACCTCGCGGTGAACGCGCGCGACGCCATGCCCGACGGCGGCAAGCTGATCATCCGTACCGCCAACGTCACCACCGAGGACGCAGGCAGGCTCGCCTACAAGGGCATGCCGGCCGCGGATTATGTCCGGATCGAGGTCGCCGACACCGGCACCGGCATTCCTCCCGACATCCGCGACAAGATCTTCGAGCCGTTCTTCTCGACGAAGGAAGTGGGCAAGGGTACCGGCCTCGGGCTCTCCACCGTCTACGGCATCGTCAAACAGACCGGTGGCTTCATCTACGTGGACTCCGAGCCGGGGCAGGGCACCTCGTTCCACATCTTCCTGCCGCGTCACCATGCCGAGGAGGAAGTGCAGGTCGAGCAGTCCGCAGCCGCGGTCAGCGCTGCGAAGGAAGCCGCGCCTGCGGTCGCCGAGGCCAAGCCGCGCACCGATCTCACCGGGCAGGGCACCATCCTGCTGGTCGAAGACGAAGAGGGCCTGCGCGCGCTCAACGCCCGCGGCCTGCGCTCGCGCGGCTACACCGTGGTCGAGGCCGAGAACGGCGTCGAGGCCATGGACGTGCTGGAGGAGCAGGGCGGCGCGATCGATCTCGTCGTCTCCGACGTCGTGATGCCGGAGATGGACGGCCCGACGCTGCTGAAGGCGATGCGCGACAAGAACCCCGACATCAAGTTCATCTTCGTCTCCGGCTATGCCGAGGACGCCTTCGAGAAGAGCCTGCCCGAAGGCCAGCAGTTCGACTTCCTGCCAAAGCCGTTCACGCTGAGCCAGCTGGTGGCGGCGGTGAAGGAGACGATGGCGAAGCAGGGGTGAGAGCGGGAGGCGGCACGCCGTTCCTTGCGCCCAACCGCTTCCACACTCCGTTCGCAATGACGAGGAAAAAGCGGAATCTTCATCCCAAAACCGCCGGTAACTGGCGACCACGGTTCCCGGGTGCACCGGCCAAGCCCCCGTCAAATATGGGGTTTCGTCACATCCCCGCGACTGAGGGCCGCAGCCGCGGGTTCCGAAACCGGCTTCACTTTTCGGGAAGTCTGCCCATCTTAAGCGCATGTCCCCATGCCGGGGATTTGGGAAACGCACATGACTTTCTCGCTACGCTCCCGCAATCTCTTCAAGACGATCGCCGTCGTGCTGGCGCTTGCGCTGCCGACCGCGCTGGCGATCTCGTCCGCCGATGCGCGCGTCGGAGGCGGCTTCTCGTCGGGTTCGCGCGGTTCGCGCACTTATTCGGCACCGCCCTCGACCACGACCGCGCCGGGCTCGGCCTCGCAGTTCAACCGCACCTACACCCAGCCGGGCGCAGGCATGAATTCGGCCGCAACCGCGCCCGCGCGCGGTGGCCTGTTCGGTCGCGGCGGCGGCTTCCTGGGCGGCCTTGCGGCCGGCTTCCTCGGCGCCGGACTGCTCGGCATGCTGTTCGGCGGCGGCCTGTTTGGCGGCCTCGGCGGCCTGTCCTCGATCCTCGGCCTGATCATCCAGATCGCGCTCGTGGTTCTCGTGGTGCGGCTGGCGATGTCCTGGTGGCAGCGCCGTCATGCCCCGCGCGCGGCCTACGCCAATGCTGATGCCGGCGCAGGCCCTGGACCGCAAGCGAACTATCGCAGCGGCCTCGCTGGTGGTCTCGGCGGCTTCGGCTTCGGCGCCAACAACGCGCCGCTCGAGATCAAGCCGGGCGACTATGAGGCATTCGAGCGCCTGCTCGGCGAGATCCAGACGGCCTGGTCGAACGAGGATGTGGCCAAGCTGCACACGCTCGCGACGCCGGAAATGGTCTCCTATTTCGAGCAGGACCTCGCCCAGAACCGCGCGCGCAACGTCGTCAACAAGGTGACCAACGTCAAGCTGCTGCAGGGCGACCTCGCCGAAGCCTGGCGCGAAGGCGAGACCGAATACGCCACGGTGGCGCTGCGCTTCGCGCTTACCGACAAGACGGTCGACCGCAACAGCGGCGCAATTGTTGCCGGCAGCGAGCAGCCGGGCGAAGCCACGGAGGTCTGGACGTTCGCCCGACGCCCGGGCAGCGGCTGGGAATTGTCGGCGATCCAGCAGACCAACTGATCGCAAGCGATTTGGCAGGAAGGGGCGTCGTGCTCGAGCACGGCGCCCCTTTTTTGTCGGGGTAGGAGCGGCGGGTGCTGCAACGCTGACGGAACCTTGCGGCGGGTGCTATATTGATTTGCCTCGCGCCACTCTTACGGACCCACCCATGAAATACGAGCTCTACTACTGGCCCGAGATCCAGGGCCGCGGTGAATATGTGCGGCTGGCGCTGGAGGAGGCGGGGGTGCCCTATGTCGACGTCGCGCGCGGTCCGCGCGGCACCAGCGCAATGATGAAGATGATGGACGCGCGCAAGGGCACGCCGCCTTTTGCGCCGCCGTTCCTGAAAGCGGGCAAGCTCGTCATCGGCCAGACCGCCAACATCCTGCTCTATCTCGGCGCCCGCCATGGGCTTGCGCCGAAGACGGACGCCGGCAGGCTCTGGGTGCACCAGCTGCAGCTCACCATCACCGATCTCGTCGTCGAGATCCACGACACCCATCATCCGCTCGGGCCCTCGCTCTATTACGAGGACCAGAAGCCGCCGGCGAAGAAGCGCACGGCCGACTTCTGGAGCGAGCGCGTGCCGAAATATCTCGGCTATTTCGAGCAGCTTCTCGCCGAGAGCGGCGGCACCCATGTCACCGGTCGCCGCCTGACTTACGTCGACCTCTCGCTGTTCCAGATCGTCGACGGGCTGCGCTATGCCTTCCCCAAGCGCATGAAAGCGTTCGAAGCGGATGTGCCGGGCCTTGTCGGTCTGCACGACCGCATCGCGGCACGGCCGAATATCAAGGCCTATCTCGAAAGCGAGCGCCGCATTCCCTTCAACGAGCAGGGCATCTTCCGCCGCTATCGCGAGCTGGATGGTTAGCCGGTCCGGCGGGACAGCGATCGGCGCTCACCAGACGCCGGGTACAAGGCGATAGGGCACCCGCGCCATGTAGTCGGTATAGCCCGGCAGGCCCTCGCGCAGCATGCGCTCCTCGATAGGGATGCGGACCGCGAGCAGGACGACGAAGAGCGGCATCATCGCAAGTCCCCACCACGACCCCAGCAGCAACGGCACGCCGGTGAAGAACAGCACCATGCCGCTGTACATGGGATGGCGGACATGGGCGTAGGGACCGGTCGAGATCACGTGCTGCGCGCGCTCGGTTTGCAGCTTCACCACGGGCGCGGCGAACGAGTTCTCGCGGAAGACCCACATGGTGAACAGTGTCGAGGCCAGGAGCAATCCGAGGCCGAGCGCCTGCAACGCAATCGGCATGTCCGAGGATTGAAACCGCCGGTCGAGCCCCATCACGGCCAGCCAGGCCAGCATCGCGACGACGAAAACGGTCATGAACATCCTGTCGGCGGCGGGCTGATCCTTCTGCAGGACCGGGCGCAGACGTTCGGCGAGCAGCGCCGGATCGATCCGGTAGAGCCACCAGCCGCAGAGCGGGCCGAGTAGCGCGGAGGTGGCGAGGAACGTCCACGCCGACGGCCAATGCAGTGTTCCGGCGCACGCGAACAGCAGCGCGCCCATTGCGGCGACGAAGACCGTGCTCTGCAGCAGCAGGCGTGCGATCATGCGCGGGTCCCAGATGAAGGGCGCGCGATGCTGCCGCGGCTATCCGGCAAAGATGCGGCCGGACGCGCGAAAAGCCCGATCGACCGGATCGGGCGCTTCAGCTTTGGCAAGCCTGATCAGGCGAGCTGGTCGATCCGCGTGCCCTGACCTGGCGGCAGCGGCGCGGGCGGCGGCGGCTTGTAGGTCGGGTCGTTGTCCTGGGTCTTGGTCTGATCGTCCTGCTGCTTGGTCGTGTCGTAGCTCGGCACCACGATCGCGATCGGCGGCGGCGCAACGGTGGAAACCTTCATCCGCAAATCCTCACACATGGAAACAATTGAGCCTGCCTTGCGAGGAACGAAGTTTCCCTCAAGGCAATCGCTAAAATGCGAGGGAATTGGCGGAATGAGGCAGGCGTCTTCGCTATGTGAGGAGACAACGAAGACTTTCCTCGTCATTGCGAGGAGCGGAGCGACGAAGCAATCCAGCCTGTCTCCGCGGAAAGATTCTGGATTGCTTCCGCCTTCGCCGAAGGCTTCGGCGGACAAGTCGCTGCGCTCGCAATGACGGAGAATGTGGTGAGCGGCACCGCGACGCATACGCCGCGAGCGCGCGGACAGGGTGAGTGCACCGCCTACTCGTCCTTGCCGCGCGTGATGGCGATGGATGCCTCCGTCCTGGTGCGGGTGCATTCCATGTTGAGGCGGCGATAGCGCATGCTGATCCTGTCGCCGCGCAACAGGCCCATCCGCTTCAGGCAGCGTGTCGCGCCCGTCGTCGTGTCGTCCTTCGTCACGGTGAAGACGATCGCGGCCATCGAACCGACCAGCGCATAGAACTCCGGCTTGGGTTTGCGATCACCCTTGGCATAGAGCTCGATGGAATATTTGTCGCCGCGGCAACCCACGGACAGCTCCTTGGCCGCCGGATGCGTCATGTAAACGACGTTGGCGGCCCGGAAGTTCACCTTGAGGCGGTCGACCTGGTTCGCCAGTTCCTTGGCGCTGTCGTCACAGCGATCGGCGCGGGCGGGCGAGGTGAGGGTCACAAGTCCGGTGATGGCAGCGGCGACCAAGATCGCGCCGCGGACGTTCAGTTTCAATGTCATGATGAAAAGCCCCTTGGGGCGCGCATTCAAGCCTCGGCGGACGCGAAGCGCAAGGGAGGGCAAAGGCATTTCCACGAGCTGTGCCAATGCCTTCCCGAGCCCGGCCTGCCTCTCCCATGCGCACCGCTCCCTTTCTTTTCGGGCCAAAATGCGCTTAGAACCCTTCTATGCCTAAGGGCCCGCGAGCCCCCACAACCCCCGAGATCCGCCCCATGAACGCTCCCACCGCCTTTCCCGACCAGTCCAAGCCCGTTCCGCCCTACAAGCACACCCCGCTGTTCCCGCTGGGCAAGGACGAGACGCCCTACAAGAAGATTTCGTCCGAGGGTGTCAGGGTCGAGACGGTCCTCGGCAAGGACATGCTGGTGGTCTCGCGCGAGGCGCTACGGGCGCTGTCGGAGGCGGCCTTTGGCGACATCAACCATTATCTGCGGCCCGGTCATTTGCAGCAGCTCCGCGCCATCCTGGAGGACAGTGAGGCGAGCTCGAACGACAAGTTCGTTGCGCTGGACTTCCTGAAGAACGCCAACATCGCGGCCGGCGGCGTGCTGCCGATGTGCCAGGACACCGGCACCGCGATCATCATGGGCAAGAAGGGCTGCAACGTCATCACCGACGGTGACGACGAGGCGGCGCTGTCGGAAGGCGCGCGCGACGCTTACCTGCGCCGCAATCTGCGCTACTCGCAGGTGGCTCCGCTCTCGATGTACGAGGAGAAGAACACCGCCAACAACATGCCGGCGCAGTGCGAGATCTACGCCGAGGGCGACGACGCCTACAAGTTCATGTTCATGGCCAAGGGCGGCGGCTCCGCCAATAAGAGCTTTCTGTTCCAGGCGACGCCCTCAGTGCTGACCAAGGATCGGCTGCTTGCCTTCCTGAAGGAGAAGATCCTGACGCTGGGCACCGCGGCGTGCCCGCCCTATCACCTCGCCATCGTGATCGGCGGCACCTCGGCCGAGCTCTGCATGAAGACGGTGAAGCTCGCCTCCGCGCGCTATCTCGACGCGCTGCCGACCCACGGCTCGCCCGACGGCAATGCCTTCCGCGACGTCGAGATGGAGAAGGAAATCCACAAGATGACGCAAAGCTTGGGGGTGGGCGCGCAGTTCGGCGGAAAATATTTCTGCCACGACGTGCGCGTGATCCGCATGCCGCGCCATGGCGCATCGCTCCCCATCGGTCTCGGCGTGTCCTGCTCGGCCGACCGCCAGGTGCTCGGCAAGATCACCAGGGACGGCGTCTATCTCGAGGAGCTCGAGCACAACCCGGCGCAGTACCTGCCGCAGGTCGAGCAGTCGCTCGGTGGCGAGGTCGTCAAGATCGACCTCAACCAGCCGATGAAGGACATTCTGGCGACGTTCTCGAAGTATCCGATCAAGACCCGCGTCTCGATGACCGGCACCATGATCGTCGCGCGCGATTCCGCCCATGCCAAGCTGCGCGAGCGGCTGGAGAGGGGCGAG